>NZ_JBWKYC010000019.1:52560-109464 GCF_059423525.1 Arthrobacter sp. GW460-12-1-14-TSB2 | reverse complement strand
CTTACTCGCGACGACGTGTTCCACCAACGCTACGAAAGCTGGCTCAACGACCATTGACACCTATAGGAGCATCAATTAACGCCGCTTCAAAGCATCAGGCCGAAAGTCAGCCTGCCAGGACCTGCCTGACCCCGAACTCTCCCACGGCGAACATCCGCGGATTGTCGTCGGAGTTGCTCAGCATCGCGGTGGACAGGACGAGAGCCCAGCCCCGGGCCCTCATCCAGGTGTCCCTGTCCACAGCGGCGCCAAAGGCGTCCGTGAAGCGGCGGCGGGCGCCGGCGTCGAACATCAGCCACCCCACCGCAAGATCAACGGCCGGATCCCCTGCCCCAACGTCGCCGAAATCGATGACGCCGGCCAGCGAGCCGTCGTCCGCCAGAAGGATATTGCCCGGGTGAAGGTCCCCGTGAAGCATCATCGCCGGACCAGCCCAGGCTTTAGCGGCAAGGGCCTGCGCCCACACCGCACCCAGCGCGGCTGCCTGCGGGTAGCGTTCGCGGTCCCCGAGCCGTTCCACCACCGCAGCGTCACGGTCCGCCAGCGGCACGCCGCGGAATGGATTCACCGGGACGCCGGTTTCGGCCGGCACATGGAGGGAAAGGAGGAAATCGGCCAGGCCTTCAGCGGCCGGCCCGCGGTCTGCCGGGCCGACGTCGGCCGCGGCGGCTCCGGGAACCCACCGCACGATGCTCCAAGGCCAGGGAAAGTCCGACGTCGGCCGGCCGGCATGGACAGGCACAGGAACCGCAACCGGGGAGCGGCGGGCTATGTCCGGAAGGTACTGCTTCTCACGGAGAATCAGCGGTACAGCCTCCGCCCTGCGGGGCAGCCGGACCGCCAAGTCATCACCGAGCCGGAATGTCGCGTTGTCCCAGCCGTTCGCAACCCGGGCCAGGGGACGATCACCGAGGTCGGGCCGCTGGTCCCGGACAAGGCACTGGACGACGGTGTCGCTCACTTCCAGCGTGGCTGGTGGCATTCCCGCCATTCAGAGATCCGCCTCCCTTGATCCCGCGACGCAACCGGACCTTTCCCTTGTCCGAATATAGTTCAGTACCCCGGAGCACGCGGTTGCTCGCTGGCTGGTGGTCCGGCGTTCTCAGGCCGGGGGACGTGGCTGAAAGTGGAGTGTTTCCAGATAGTCGTCGTACTCGTCGTCCCGGACATCATCGTTCGGGAAACCACCGGGAAGGGAACCCTGACTTAATCCGGCCAGAAGGACGTGCTCAAGCCCCGGCTCGGTGTTCATGGCCGAGTCCTGGACGATTCCGGTGGCCACGCCCGGTATTTTTGCGTTGGCCATTTCATCGATCCCGGCCGCGCTGGCTGCGACCAGGAAAAACGCCGCGACGGCGGCCAGCCCGGGAACTGTTCTCCTTCTCCATGCGCTCATACTCTGATCGTGGTCTCCCCGCATGAGAAGGAGGCACCGTTTGCCTATGGGCGGGCTGTGAATGCCCGCCCGGGCCAACGACGGCGGGCGGTGCCGCCGTCGTCGTTTGACGGGAGGGCCTGCGGTTGTTCACAGTTGGTCAGTGCCCTTGAACGTTGAACAAAGCGCCCCGGGCACTCCCGCTCCCGGCCCACGGCCGCTGCGGCGGCAGATTGCGGCCCTCTGCGGTTTTCTGGCGGTCTCGTGGACGGTGTCGTTGCTGGGATCCCTGCCGATCAGGTTGAACGGCGCCTGGTACGCGGCTGCGAACAAGGCACCATGGAGCCCGCCGGGGTGGATGTTCGGCTCGACCTGGCTGGTGCTGTACGCGGCCATGGCGGTGGCGGCGTGGCTGGTGTGGCGGCAGCAGCGGTTCCCGCGCCGGGAGGCGTTCAAGGTCTACGGCGGCCTGCTGGTGCTGAATCTGTCGTGGCCGCTGACGTTCTTCGGCCTGTATCCGATCATTGGCGACGCCGCGCTGTGGCTGGCGTTGCTGGTGATCGCAGCCCACGCCGTGGTTGCGACGTTCGCCGTGCTGCGGTTCGGGCCGATCAACACGACGGCGGGAGTATTGATGCTGCCGTACGTTTCGTGGCTGGTGTTCTCGGCCAGCCTGAACCTCTACGCCGCCCTGAACAACTAAGGCTTGGGCGCCGGGGTCAGCTCCGGACCGATTCTTTGGTCAGTGGATGCGACGGTCAGTGGATGCGACGCGTATCCGGCTCAATCGCCCACGCAAGGCGGTGGAGCAGGCTGGCCATCCGGCCTCGCATGGCGGACCAACGCGACAGCCGTGGTCTGGTTGTCCTGTGCACTCGCGGAGCATTCGGGAGCGCGCTCGTGGCGGTGTCGTCTGTCCCGGCAAGAAAAAGTGCCATGAAGCCTGAACTGTCCATAGAGGTATCCCTGAATTATTTGAAGGTGTTGCCTGCGGGCGAGGACCAGTGGCTCCGAGGCGGGCTGATTCTTGAGGCGAGGAAACCGGCACACGCGGTCCAAGCCTTACTTTGATTATCAGGCATCCTCGGCGGAATCCGCCAACCAGTTGACCAATTGTTTCGCACGCCAAACGGCAGCGGGCGACGGCGGGACCTCCCGCCGTCGTCCGCTTAAGTGTTCGTCCGCCTAAGTCTTCGTCCGCCTAAGTCTTCGTCCGCTTACGTAAAGCTAGCTGCTCGGGGCGCTTCAACGATGGCCAGTTGCCCGGTCGAGTCAGGGACGCCGGGAAACTGCACGTGCGGGGCCTCGGCAGCGGCCGCCGGTGAATCCTGCATGGACCGCATGCGAAGAAGCGCCACCGCGGAAATGAGGAACCAGGCGATATTCGTGACCACGGACGGCCATGCTTCGTGGAAGGCGCCGTTGATGATGAAGGCGCAGGAACCGAGGAGATTCGCGGTCTGGAAGCCCTTGCCGGCCTTCAGCCAGCCCATGGACACCGCCAGGTACGCACTGAGGATGGCAACAGCGCCTGCCCAGCCGGCAATTTCCCAGAGCAGTTCCATGATGTCCTTTCGGGGGTGGTGCCCGGCTGCCATCCGCTGGGCGGAAGGTGCAGATAGCGGGCTGAAGTTACGTGTTTCGGGGCCGTTGCCGATCGGATCAGGCATCCCTGGATTTGGCTTTCAACAGCAATTATGAGGACGGCATGACTGTAGATCAATTGCACTCCTCTGAAGATGTGGTTTAGAACTACTTAACATGGATATTGATCCGCGCCGACTGCGAGTCCTCCTTGCGGTTGCCCGCACGGGCGGGGTGCTCGCCGCGGCTGACGAACTGGGGATTACGCCCTCGGCCGTGTCCCAGCAGCTCAACAAGCTGGAGGACAAGACGGGGCATGCGCTGGTGGTTCGCACACCCAAAGGCTCGGTCTTGACACCCGCGGGCCTGGCCGTTGCGGAAGCCGGTGAGGAGATCGAGCGTGCACTCAGCGTTGCCCGCGCCCGGATGGAGGGCGGGGCCAAGGTCGCGGGGGTGGTGCGGGTGGGCGGATTCACCAGCTTTGTCCGCACCGTGGTCATCCCGCGCCTGCCCGAGTGGCGCATCCGGTACCCGCAATTGCAGATCCGGATGATTGAAGACGACTTCCCTGCCTTGCTGCGGCTGCTCCGGCAGCGCGCGCTCGACGCCGTTGTGGTGGAGCTCGATTCGACGACGCCCGGCCAAGGCTCACTGCCCGCCGGAATGATCGAGGAGCCCCTACTGGACGAGCCGTGGAAACTGGTGGTTCCCGCGGGTGCCCTGCTCACCACCGAGAACATCGACCTTGGCCACCTGCCACTTCCGTGGCTCGGCGTCGATTCCTCAGCCGCCAACGCTTCCGTGCTCGGCCGGCTCCGTCAGTCAACGGGCGCCCAGATGGAGACGGTGCATCAGTACCAGGACACGCTGACCGCACTGGCCCTCGTCGCGGCGGGCGAGGGTGTCGCCATCGTACCCACCCTGGCGTTGAGCGGCGTCAGCCATGACGGGGTGGATGTCCTGGACGTCCCGGGACTGGGCACGCGTCGCATCGTCCTGCGGCGGTACGACCGGCGGCGGTCAGCCAGCATGCCGGTTGACACAGTCGCGCGCCTGCTACGGGAATCGGCGGCGGCGTTCGACACGAGGTCCACATCCTGACCGCCTACAGCAAGGTCATACGGACCCGGAAAGTGCACTCGTACGGGTTAGGCAATAGTCTGGCCAGATGGGGACCAATGCCGTGAACTCCGGCGAACAGATGGACAGGCAGTCGCGCATTCTCGAGGCGGCGCTGGATCTGCTGTCCCGCCACGGGATTTCGGGTGTGAGCATGCGGGCCGTGGCCCGCGAAGCCGGCGTCGCGCTCGGCCTGGTGAACTACTACTACGACGACAAGACGAGCCTGATACGGGCAGCCCTGCGCCGGGTCGACGAGCACGACCTTCTGCTGGTGGCGCCCGACCCGTCGTCAGGTCCGGAGGAACAGCTGCGCAAGGCCCTGCGCCGAGTGGCGGCCGCCGATCTGCTGACCACCCGCTACCTGTCCCTGCGCCTGCACCTTTGGGCCCTTGCCCAGGCGGACGAGGGCTATGCACAGATCAACGCCGAGGCCTTCGACCGCTATCTCGATGGCCTCGCTGCATTGGTCTCCAACGCCCAACCCGATCTTTCCTGGGAGACATGCAGGGAGCGGGCGGCTGACATTGTCGTCATCCAAAACGGCATGTGGCTGACGGCACTTCTCGGCGTAGATGAGGCCTCCATCCAGAGAAGCATCGCCCGCACGGAGCAAATCGCCTTCGCGCCGCTTCAGGACCACACCATCAAGGACCACGAGCTGCACGAGTCCTGAACCACCGGCAGCCGGGCAGGCTAGCTCCATACGTAGCATTGAACAACTGTTCAAAAAAGTATTGAACAGTCGTTCAATGTCCGCTACTGTCCTTCGTATGACTTACGCCACACCCCTTCGGGACGTCACCCAAACCGCAACAACCGAGACAGCATCCAGCCTGTTCATCAACGGTGCATGGGAGCCGGCCGCCTCCGGCGCCGTGCGCGAAATCCGAAACCCCGCCGACGGCGAGCTGGTGGCCACAGTGTCGGAGGCCGGCCGGGAGGACGCCGAGCGCGCCATCTCCGCAGCCCGTGCCGCCTTCGACTCCGGAATCTGGTCGAATGTCCCGGCACCCGAGCGCGGCACCTTCCTGCTCAAGGTCGCCGCCGGCCTGCGCGAACGCCGGGAAAAGTTCGCCCGCGCCGAGTCGCTGGATACCGGCAAGCGCATGGTCGAAAGCCGCATCGACATGGACGACATTGCCGCCTGCTTCGAGTACTTCGGCAGGCTCGCCGGGCAGCAGGCGGGCCGCATGGTCGACGCCGGGAACGCCGAGGTGGTCAGCAAGATCGTCTACGAACCCGTGGGCGTCTGCGGCCTGATCACGCCGTGGAACTACCCCCTGCTCCAGGCGGCGTGGAAGATCGCACCCGCACTGGCCGCCGGCTGCACCTTCGTCCTCAAACCCTCCGAGCTGACCCCGTCCACCGCCATCCTGGCCATGCAGCTGCTGCAGGACCTCGGCCTGCCGGACGGCGTCGCCAACCTGGTGACCGGAGCCGGCGCGGAGGCGGGCGCACCGCTCTCGGAACACCCCGCCGTCGACCTCGTCTCCTTCACGGGCGGGCTGGAAACCGGCAAGCGGATCGCGGCGGCCGCCGCCGGCACCGTCAAGAAGGTGGCACTGGAGCTTGGCGGCAAGAACCCCAACGTGGTGTTCTCGGACGCGGACTTCGACGCCGCCGTGGACAATGCCCTGAACGGGGCGTTCGTCCATTCCGGGCAGGTCTGCTCCGCCGGGGCGCGGCTGGTGGTGGAGGAATCGATCGCCGAACGCTTCGTGGACGAGCTGGTCCGCCGTGCTAGGGACATCCGGCTGGGCGGCCCCTTTGATGATGACGCCGAAACCGGGCCGCTGATTTCCGCGGCCCACCGCGACAAAGTCCACGCCTACGTCCAGCGCGGCATCCAGGAGGGTGCGCGGCTGCGGACCGGCGGCGCGGCACCGCAAGGGGAAAAGTACGACGGCGGGTTCTACTACCAGCCGACCGTCCTGGACCGCGTGGAACGAGGCATGTCCGTTGTCACCGACGAGGCGTTCGGCCCGGTGGTGACGGTGGAAACATTCCGTACCGAGGACGAAGCGGTGGCGATCGCCAACGACACCATCTACGGCCTGGCCGGGGCGGTCTGGACCCAGGATGCCGGCAAGGCGCAGCGCGTGGCATCCCGGCTGCGGCACGGCACCATCTGGATCAACGACTACCACCCCTACCTCCCCCAGGCCGAGTGGGGCGGCTTCGGCCAGTCCGGCGTCGGCCGCG
Source organism: Arthrobacter sp. GW460-12-1-14-TSB2 (assembly GCF_059423525.1). Classification (NCBI taxonomy): domain Bacteria; kingdom Bacillati; phylum Actinomycetota; class Actinomycetes; order Micrococcales; family Micrococcaceae; genus Arthrobacter; species Arthrobacter sp. GW460-12-1-14-TSB2. Next base: position 103,181 of record NZ_JBWKYC010000019.1, on the reverse strand, counting down.
AGCTGGGCCCCACGGGCCTGGCCGAATACCAGGAGGCCAAGCACATCTACCAGAACACCAGCCCGCAGGTAACCGGCTGGTTCGCTGACCACGGCAAGGAGAACTAGATGCACTACGAAAACATCGACGACGTCCCCGAGCGCGGGTTCGACTACGTCGTCATCGGCGGCGGATCCGCTGGTGCCGCCGTCGCCGCCCGGCTGAGCGAGGATCCGGACGTGACCGTGGCCCTGGTGGAGGCCGGCCCGGACGACCGCAACCTGCCGGAGATCCTCCAGCTGGACCGCTGGATGGAGCTGCTCGAATCCGGATACGACTGGGACTACCCGGTGGAACCGCAGGAAAACGGCAACTCCTTCATGCGGCACGCCCGTGCCAAGGTGATGGGCGGCTGCTCGAGCCACAACTCCTGTATCGCGTTCTGGGCTCCCCGTGAAGACCTGGATGACTGGGAGTCCAAGTACGGTGCCACCGGCTGGAACGCCAGCGCCGCCTGGCCCCTCTACCAGCGGCTGGAAACCAATGAGGACGCCGGGCCGGACGCACCCCACCACGGGGACTCAGGACCCGTGCACCTGATGAACGTGCCCCCGGTTGATCCTGCCGGCGTCGCGCTCCTGGACGCCTGCGAACAGACGGGCATTCCCCGCACGAAGTTCAACACCGGCACCACCGTGGTCAACGGCGCCAACTTCTTCCAGATCAACCGCCGCGCGGACGGCACCCGGGCCTCCAGCTCGGTCTCCTACATCCACCCCATCATCGACCGCGACAACTTCACCCTGCTCACGGGCCTCCGCGCCCGCCAGCTGGTGTTCGACGCGGACAAGCGCTGCACCGGCGTCGACGTGGTGGACTCCGCGTTCGGCCGGACCCACCGGCTCTCCGCGCACCGCGAGGTCATCCTGTCCACCGGCGCCATCGACTCCCCCAAGCTGCTGATGCTCTCCGGCATCGGCCCGGCAGCCCACCTGGCCCAGCACGGCATCGAGGTCCTGGTGGACTCCCCCGGCGTCGGCGAAAACCTGCAGGACCATCCCGAAGGCGTGGTCCAGTTCGAGGCCAGGCAGCCCATGGTGCAAACATCCACCCAGTGGTGGGAAATCGGCATCTTCACCCCCACCGAGGAGGGCCTGGACCGCCCGGACCTGATGATGCACTACGGTTCCGTCCCGTTCGACATGAACACCCTGCGGCACGGCTACCCCACCACGGAGAACGGCTTTTCCCTCACCCCGAACGTCACGCACGCCCGCTCCCGCGGCACCGTCAGGCTGCGCAGCCGCGACTTCCGCGACAAGCCCATGGTGGATCCGCGCTATTTCACGGATCCCGAAGGCCACGACATGCGGGTCATGGTGGCCGGCATCCGCAAGGCCCGCGAAATCGCCGCCCAGCCCGCCATGGCCGAATGGACCGGCCGCGAGCTCTCGCCCGGCGTCGAGGCGCAGACGGACGAGGAGCTGCGGGAGTACATCCGCAAGACCCACAACACCGTGTACCACCCGGTGGGCACCGTCCGGATGGGCCCGGCCGACGACGATCTGTCACCGCTGGATCCCGAGCTGCGGGTCAAGGGCGTCACCGGCCTGCGCGTGGCGGATGCCTCCGTGATGCCTGAACACGTCACCGTCAACCCCAACATCACCGTCATGATGATCGGCGAGCGCTGCGCGGATTTGATCCGGGCCGGCCACACCGATGGCGCTGAAAGGGCCGCTGCAAGGAAAGAGGAGGAGCTCAGCCCGTCCTTCGCCTGAGAGGCAAGTTCCGGAGGCTATTGATTTCACCCGCGCCCCTTGTGGCCGCGGGGTGCATCGTCGTACTTTTCTGACTTAGGAGTTCACACATTGGAACCCAGCAAGAGTATTGATTCAAGCGGCATGGATGAATTTGGCTACACCCAGACCCTGGACCGGAGCATCGGCAAGTTTGCCAGCTTCGCCGCAGGCGTCAGCTACATCTCCATCCTGACCGGCGTCTTCCAACTGTTCTACTTTGGTTTTTCCATGGCCGGCCCGGCGTACGCCTGGTCCTGGCCCATCGTGTTCGTCGGCCAACTGATGGTGGCGCTGTGCTTTGCCGAGCTGGCCGGCCGCTACCCCGTGGCCGGATCGGTCTACAACTGGGCCAAGCGGCTCTCATCGGGGACCTCGTCCTGGCTGGCGGGCTGGCTGCTCCTGCTCTCCTCCATCGTGGCGCTGGGCTCCGTGGCACTGGCCCTGCAGCTCACCCTGCCCCAGCTCTGGTCCGGTTTCCAGTTCGTCGGTGACGGCACCGGGCCCTACGACTTCGCCATGAACGGCGTGGTGCTGGCCACCATCATGATCACCATCTCCACCCTCATCAACGCCTTCGGTGTGAAGCTGATGACCAGGATCAACAGCATCGGAGTCTTCGTGGAGCTGACCGCGGCCGTGCTGCTGATCCTCGCGCTGGGCTGGCACGTGGTGCGGGGGCCCGAGGTCTTCTTCGACACCGCCGGCTTCGGCGAAGGGCACGACCTCGGCTTCTTCGGCGTCTTCCTCATCGGCGCCATGGCTTCGGGCTACGTCATGTACGGCTTCGATACCGCCAGCTCGCTCGGGGAGGAAACGAAGGACCCCAAGCGCACGGCCCCCAAGGCCATCCTGCGCGCCGTCACGGCCTCGTTCCTGCTGGGCGGCCTGATCCTGCTGTTTGGCATCCTGGCCGCACCGGACCTGGCCGATCCCAAGGTGGGAGCTGCCGACGGCGGGCTGCAGTACATTGTGCTCTCCGTCCTGGGCGGACCTTTCGGCAAGGCCTTCCTGGCATGCATCGTGGTGGCCGTGGTGGTCTGCACCCTGGCTGTCCACGCCGCCGCCATCCGCATGATGTTCGCCATGGCACGGGACAACAACCTGCCGTTCAGCCGGCAGCTCAGCAAGGTGGATCCGGTCCGCAGGACCCCCAAGATCGCGGCGATCGTGATCGGCGTCATTGCCGTCATTCCGCTGCTGGTCAACGTGATGCAGCCGGCCATCTTCACCATCATGTCCAGCATCAGCATCGTCCTGATCTATCTGTCCTACCTTCTGGTCACTGTTCCGTTGCTGCGCCACCGGCTGCTGAAGAAGTGGCCACTGCGGGATCAGCAGTCCGAAGCCGGGTTCAGCCTTGGCAAATGGGGTCTGCCGGTGAACATCCTCGCGGTCCTGTGGGGCGGTGCCATGACACTGAATCTGGTCTGGCCCCGGCCGGAGATCTACAACTCGGTGCCGCCGTTCGAGTGGTACCTGCAGTGGGGCGGCGTGATCTTCGTGGGCGCCGTGATCATTGGCGGGACCCTGCTCTACCGCCTGAAGATCCGCCACCAGACCGGGGTGCTGGCCGAGCACGCCGCGGCAGTCGCAGCACATCCGTCGTCGGGCGCTGCGCAGCACGAATCTGCGCAGCACGAAGCCCCGGAGGATGCGCTCGCAGTCAAGATGGCCGCGTCGGAAGCTTAGTAACGCCCCCGGAAGGGTCGACGACGGCACTCACCTGAGCGCCGTCGTCGGCCCTTCTGCTTTACGCAGGGGCCTGCCAGCAGGCATGAGAACTAACGTCACACAACGTGACGGCCTCCGGATCCGGACAAGCACGTCCTACCCTTGACAGGTGACTTTGACTAAGATCCGCACCGCCGCCGCGAGCTCCCTCGCCGCCGCAGGTCTCCTGTTTACCCTCGCCGCCTGTTCCACGCCGGCCGCCACCCAGCCAACCACCTCCGCGCCAGCCTCCTCGGCAACGTCGTCATCCAGCGCCGCCTCCGGGCCCTGCACCGGCGTGAAGGTCATCGTGGATTCGGGTGCCCTGAAGCAGGCTGCCGCCGACACGTCCGTTTGTGTGCCCGTGGACTCGCCGACTGCCGCCTCCAAGGTGCTGGACGAGGCAAAGGTGAAAACCGAGGGCACCACGCAGTACCCCAAGGAACTGGTGTGCCGGGTGAACGGCGTGCCCGCCGCAGACCTCGACATCACCCACAAGGGCGGCACCTACCGGGAAGACTGCAGCAAGATGCCCGCAGCCTTCGCCTACTGGGCCCTCTGGGTCAAGCCGGCAACCGGCGACTGGGCCTACGCGCAGGAAGGCCTCGCCACCCTGCAGGTAAGCCCGGGACAGAGCCTGGAACTGCTCTTCACGGTCGACGGCGAACCGGCCGCCCCCAAGGCATGACCTTTCGACCCGCGCCGTTACGAGCAGGGGCGGCTCTCGCCGTCATCTTCATCGCGGCGCGGGTCATCTACCGCATCCTCTTCAACGGGGCGGACATTGGTGCACCGGTGCTGCTGGACCTGCCGGCGGTGCCGTTGCCTGCCCCGTACGCCCACGTGGTCCTCCTCGGTCCGGTCACGGCGCAGGGGCTGTGGGCGGCGGTCCTGTCCGCCCTGCCGGTTGCCGGGATGTTCCTCGCTTTCGGCCTGCTCAACGCCTGGGTGGATGTGGCCCGCGGCTTCGTGCACCTGGCCCGCCGCGGACCCATGCAGGGCCTGGCCCGGACCCTTGTGGTGGCGTGGGCGGCGCTCCCGGCGCTTTCCGACGCCGTGGCCTCCGTCCGCCTGGCGTTCCGGTTGCGGGGCGAACGCTTCGGACCCCGGGCCCTGGTGCCCGTGCTCGAGCGCACCCTTGAGCATGCCGGCCGGGTTGCCGCCGCCTTGGAGCTGCGCGGTTTCGGGAGCCGGGCAGCACACCGACCCATCGGGGGTACCGTCGCACCGGTCCTCGTCCGGGACGCACAATTCCGCATCGGTGACGCACAGGTGCGCGTCCCCGGGTTCGCGCCCGCCAGCGGGTCCATCACGGTTATCACGGGGCCCACGGGCTCCGGCAAGTCCACCTTCCTGCGGGGCATTGCGGGCCTCCTCTCACACATTGACGGCGGCACGGTCGACGGCACCGTGTGCGTCGGCGGAATTGACCGTGCCACCACGCCGCCGCGCGATACCGCCCGCGTCACCGGCGTCGTCCTGCAGAATCCCCGCGCAGCCTTCGCCACCACCCGGGTCCGGGACGAAATCGGCCTCGCCCTGGAGCTGCGCGGCATGGCAACCGGGACCGCCAAGGCCCGGGTGCTGGAGGTCGCGGAGCATATCGGGGTGTCGGCGCTGCTGGACCGCAATGTCAGCACCCTCTCGGCGGGTGAGGCAACGCTCGTAGCCATCGCGGCCGCGGTGGTGGAGCATCCGCCCCTTCTCCTGGTTGACGAACCCCTGGCCGACCTTGACACCACAGCACGCGGGCACGTCATCGCCGTGCTCAACGGCCTCGCCCGCGAAGAAGGTGTCTGCGTCATCGTGGCGGAGCACCGGGCGGAGCAGTTCGTCCCGGTTGCCGGCTCGTGGTGGATCATCGACGACGGCGCCCTGGTGCCGGGTGCCGCGCCAGCCGCACCTTCGCACCCTATCGATACGCGTCCGACGCCGGCTGAGCCAGCTGACCTCGCGCCGGTGCTGACGGCGACGAATCTTGCGGTGCACCGCAAGGGCAAGACGCTCGTGCGTGAGGCATCCCTGGCCCTGCACCGCGGTGAAGTGGTGGCCCTCGTGGGGCCGAACGGGGCCGGGAAGTCGTCCCTGCTGGTGGCGCTCGCCCTCGGTGAGGGAACGGTCGACGGCGGCATGGTGGACGGCGGCCGCGTCGCCCTAGTCCCGGACGCCTCGGACGACCTCTTCACCAGGGACACGGTGGGAGGAGAGCTCCGCGCGGCAGAGCGGCGCCGGGCGCGCGCTGCGCGTCAGGCCCGTACCGGTCGTCACCGGGACCGGCGCGTTGACCAGCCTGCCCCCATGCCTGCGGCGGCGCACCTGGCCCGTTTGCGCGGAGACGTGGGGATGCCCATCGGACATGAGCATCCCCGGGACCTCTCGGCAGGAGAGCGCAGGATCCTTGCCATCGCGTTGCAGACCATGGACGAGCCATCAGTACTTCTCATCGATGAGCCCACCCGGGGACTCGACCCTGCGGCCCGCATGGCAGTCTCGGCCGCGCTGCGGGCAGCAGCGGACTCCGGTACGGCGGTCCTGATCGCCACGCACGACCACGACTTTGCCCACGGCCTTGGCGCCCGGATCCTGCCGATGCGTGACGGCGTCGCGCCCTCATCTGTGGTGACCGAACCGGCCCTCGCGGCTCCCCGGCCAGCGGGGGCCGGACCGAGGCCACGGGTCATCGAACAAGCAGACTCCCAGGGCGCGGCAAGGCAGCGCCGCATCCGGCTGCCGCGGGGTGTCGAGCTGGCAGTTCTCGCAGCGGCAAACATAGTGGCATTTGCCGCGTTCTGCTGGCCGCTGCTGGCCGCGGCACTGCCGGAGGATGCCGCCGCGGCCCTCCCCTACGCGGCGCTGGCCATTGCGCCGCTCGCCGCCGTCGCCGTCGTCGTATCCCTGGACGGCTCGGTCCGCTCCGCACATACGGTGGCGTTGCTCGGCGTCCTGGCCGCCGTCGGTTCGGCGGTGCGGGTGGCGAGCACCGGCGTCGGCGGCGTGGAGGCGGTCTTTATCCTGTTGATCCTGGCCGGCCGGGCCTTCGGCGCGCGGTTCGGCATGCTTCTCGGCGCCGCCACCATCGCCCTCTCAAGTGCCTTGTGGGGTGGCATCGGGCCCTGGACACCGTTCCAGATCTTCGCCTGCGCGTGGGTGGGCGCCGGGGCAGGCCTGCTCCCCCGTCGTGTGCGGGGCAAGGCCGAACTGTGGATGCTGTGCGGCTACGGCATCCTGGCGTCCTACCTGTTCGGCCTGCTGACCAACCTGTGGTTCTGGCCCTTCGCCGTGGGCGCCGGCACCGGCATCTCCTACATACCGGGCGCGCCGCTGGGCACCAACCTCAGCAGCTTCCTGCTCTACTCACTGGTGACGTCGACGGCGGGCTGGGACACCCTGCGCGGCATCACCACGATCATTGGAATCGCCGTGGTGGGGCGGGCCATCCTCGCAGCACTTCGGCGGGTGAAGCCGGTATACAGCGACGGCGGGCAGGCCGCCAAGGCCCTACCCGCCGTCGTATCTGATCTGGAGGAGATCAGGCGTTAGTTTTCCGCTTGAACCAGCCCCACACGGCCGTGGCCACGAACAGGATCAGGCCGATGAATGCCAGCCACAGCAGGCCCTTCACCACGAAGCCGAGGATCGAAAGGACAAGCCAGATAATAAGCAGTGTGATGATAATTCCCATAGGGGAAGCTTAGGCGTTATCCCTGCTGAAACAGGCAGCGACTCCACCTCAGACTTTGAAGTACTTCGCCTCCGGGTGGTGGAACACGAAGGCGTCGGTGGACTGTTCGGGGTGCAGCATCAGCTCATCGCTCAGGATTACGCCCATCCGCTCGGGACGCAGCAGTTCCGTGACCTTGCGGCGGTCCTCCATGTCAGGGCACGCGGGGTACCCGAGCGAGAACCGTGCACCGCGGTAATCGAGCTTGAAGTACCCTGCCTTGTCCTTGGGCTCCTCGGCCGCGAATCCCAGCTCGGAGCGGATGCGGGCGTGCCAGAACTCCGCGAGCGCCTCGGTGAGCTGCATGACCAGGCCGTTGAGCTCGTAGTAGTCGCGGTAGTGATTCCCCTTGAACAGCTCGGAAGTCACCTCATCGATCTTCGAGCCGGCGGTGACCAGCTGCACCGGCAGGACGTCCACCTGCCCCGATTCGCGCGAGCGGACGAAGTCGGACAGGCACAGGTGCCGGTCGCGGCGCTGGCGCGGGAAGTCGAAACGCAGCCGCTCGGTGCCGATCGGACCGCCTGAGCCGCCGTCGGGGGCGAGCAGTCCCGCGGTGCCGAGGACGCCGTCGTGGTCCTCCCCGTGGTGCAGCACCACCACCTGTTCGCCCTCGGAGACCACCGGGAAATAGCCGTAGGCGACCGACGCGTCCAGCATTCCCTCGGCGAGGATGCGGTCCAGCCAGTACCGCAGGCGCGGCCGGCCCTCGCGTTCCACCAGTTCCTCGTAGGAGGCGCCGTCGTCGCCGCGGCCGGGCTTGAGCCCCCACTGCCCCATGAAGGTGGCTCGCTCGTCGAGCAACGCCGCGTAGTCGTGGAGTGCCACGCCTCGCACAATGCGCGTGCCCCAGAACGGCGGCGCAGGCACGGGGTTGTCGGCGGCGACGTCGGAACGGCCGGGCATCGCTTCCGGTTCGGTCACCGTGAACTTCGGGCCTCCCTTATGGATCCGCTTCTTCAGCGGCGGAAGGCCGACGGCGTCGGGGTCGGCGCCGCGGGCCACCTGCACCAGCGGTTCCATGAGTGACAGGCCCTCAAAGGCGTCCTTGGCGTACCTGACGGTTCCTTCAAACTGCTCCGCCAGGTCCTGTTCCACGTAGGCGCGGGTCAGGGCTGCGCCGCCGAGGATGATGGGCCACTTCTTCGCGAGCCCCCGGGACTGCAGTTCCGCGAGGTTCTCCTTCATCACCACGGTGGACTTCACCAGGAGCCCGGACATGCCGATCACGTCGGCGTCGTGTTCCTCGGCCGCGGCGATGATGTCGGCGATCGGCTGCTTGATGCCGATGTTGATCACTTTGTAGCCGTTGTTGGTGAGGATGATGTCCACCAGGTTCTTGCCGATGTCGTGCACATCGCCGCGCACGGTGGCGATCACCATGGTGCCCTTGCCCGACGCGTCCGACTTCTCCATGTGCGGTTCGAGCAGGGCCACCGCGTTCTTCATGACCTCGGCGGACTGCAGCACGAACGGCAGCTGCATCTCGCCGGCGCCGAAGCGCTCACCCACCACCTTCATGCCCTCGAGCAGCTGGTCGTTGATGATGGCCAGCGGGGTCATTCCCTCGGCGCGCGCCAGGTCGAGATCCTCTTCGAGGCCCTTGCCTTCCCCGTCGATGATGCGCCGCTGCAGGCGTTCGCCGGTGGGCAGTGCGGCGAGTTCCGCGGCGCGCTGGTCCTTCAGGGCTGCCGTGTCGACGCCGGCAAACATGTCAAGCATGCTGTTCAGGGGGTCGTAGGTGATGTTGCCGTCGTCGTCGTATTCGCGGCGGTCCCAGACGAGGTCCAGGGCCACCTTGCGCTGTTCCTCCGGCAGTGAGGCGAGCGGCACGATCTTGGCGGCGTCGATGATGCCGCTGGAGAGGCCCGCCTGCACGGCCTCGTGCAGGAACACGGAGTTCAGGACGATGCGCGCTGCCGGGTTCAGGCCGAAGGAGACGTTCGAGACGCCGAGGGTGGTGTGGATGCCGGGGTATTTCGCGGTGATCTGGCGGATGGCCTCGATGGTTTCGATGCCGTCGCGGCGGGTCTCTTCCTGGCCGGTGGCGATGGGGAAGGTCAGGGCGTCGACGATGATGTCTTCGACGCGCATGCCCCATTCGCCTACCAGGGAGTCAATGAGGCGGGAGGCGATGGCCACTTTGCCGTCGGTGGTGCGTGCCTGGCCGTGCTCGTCGATGGTCAGGGCGATCACGGCGGTACCGTGTTCCTTCACGAGCGGCATGATGCGCGCGAAGCGGCTGTCCGGGCCGTCGCCGTCCTCGTAGTTGACGGAGTTGATTACCGGGCGCCCGCCGATGTGTTCGAGGCCGGCCTGCAGCACGGGCGGTTCGGTGGAGTCGATGACGAGCGGGAGGGTTGAGGCCGACGCGAAACGCGAGACGATCTCCTTGATGTCGGCCACGCCGTCGCGCCCCACGTAGTCGATGCAGACGTCGAGCAGGTGCGCGCCGACACGGACCTGCTCGCGGGCGATATCGACGCAGTCATCCCAACGCTCTTCCAGCATCGCCTGGCGGAATGCCTTTGAACCGTTCGCATTGGTGCGCTCACCAATCGCGAGGTAGGAGGACTCCTGGTCGAACGGCACATGGTGGTAGAGGGAGGCGATGCCCGCTTCCCGTTCGGTGGGAACGCGGGCGCCGTCGGCGCCCCTCCCGCCGCCGGCGACGGCGTCGGTAGTGCGGAAGGGCGCAAGCCGTTCGACGACGGCGGCCATGTGCTCCGGCGTCGTACCGCAACATCCGCCTACGAGGCCCAGGCCGAATTCCCGTACGAACTGCTCGTGCGCGGTGGCGAGTTCGCTGGGTGACAGCGGATAGTGTGCGCCGTTGGGGCCCAGGACAGGGAGGCCAGCGTTGGGCATGCAGGCGATCGCGACGGAGGACTGCTTGGAGAGGTGGCGGAGGTGCTCGCTCATCTCGTCCGGGCCGGTGGCGCAGTTCAGGCCGATGGCGTCGACGCCGAGCGGCTCGAGCGCGGTGAGGGCCGCGCCGATTTCGGATCCCATCAGCATGGTCCCGGTGGTTTCGACGGTCACCTCGACGAAGATGGGGAGCCGGATGCCGCGGGTCACGATGGCCTGCTTGCAGCCGTTGACGGCGGCTTTGGTCTGCAGGAGATCCTGGCTGGTTTCGATGAGGAAGGCGTCCGCGCCGCCGTCGATGAGGCCCTCGGCCTGCAGGGCGAAGGTCTGCTTGAGGTAGTCGTAGCTGGTGTGGCCGAGGCTGGGGAGCTTGGTGCCCGGTCCCATGGAGCCGAGGACCCAGCGCATCCGACCGTCTGTTTGTTCAGCCGCTTCGGCGCGCTCGCGGGCGATCGCTGCGCCCTTCCGGGCGAGCTCTTCGATGCGGTCGTCGATGCCGTAGTCGGAGAGGTTGGACCAGTTGGCGCCGAAGGTGTTGGTTTCGACGGCGTCGATGCCCGTGGCGAAGTACGCGTCGTGGATGTCCGCGAGGACGTCCGGGCGGGTGTCGTTGAGGATCTCGTTGCAGCCTTCGAGCCCCAGGAAGTCCTTTTCAAGGGACAGTTCCCGGCCCTGCAGCATGGTGCCCATCGCGCCGTCGGCGATGACGACCCGGTGGTTCACCGCATCCAGCAGCGCCTGAGCGCGGACGGGACGGGGTACGGACTCAATATCAAGCGCAAAACGAGGCATCTAAACAGGTTACGTCCGGGGGCCGGAACGTTGCGCTGTGTGTCCGTGTACTACGGCGGGGGTTTCCGCTTCTGCCTAGACGTCCGTATCGGGCGCCGCGTTTCCCTACCTGGGCGCATGGGATGCAGTAACAGAAGTTAGTCAGCTCCAGCGGCAGCTGCTGAGTTGCAAAGACGGAGCGGACGACGGCGAGTGCCGAACCTCCGCCGTCTGCTTGAGTCGCGCTGAACGTATGTAACGCTGGACGCCGATCCCGTGGCGGCTCGATGTTGAAACGGCTAAGGGATGTTCGCGCTCCAATAAGACGGAACATGGACTCATCGTTGACGGGCATGTAGTTCGTTGTAACCGCGCGCTTTCAACGATGTTTCGGCGGAAGCTCGCACCGCTCGACAGCACCACACGCCCCTGCTTTCAAACCCCGCACAAATTGCCGTCGGCGGCCTCAAAAACAATCGACGGTAACGCGGTTGAATAGATAGGTGACACCTCGCTCGTCTGCCTCGATCGAAGCGACAAGGATCTAGGATGAAATCCTGGCTCGATGCCTGAGCCGGGGAGATGATCGCTGGGAAGTCAGCGGGAGGGGAGCGACCCATGACTACTTCTCATAGCGCGGCGGCCAGCGCGGCTGGATACCAGTACCAGACCTGGCTCAGTTTGTTCCTAATGCTTAAGGTCGGTCAAAACCGCCCGGACGCCAGAATTACGCTGGAACTTTACGACGACATTGCATGGGACGAAGCCGGTACTCCCACTGAGCTCCTGCAGACCAAGCACCACAGCCGGTCGAGCCCAAACCTCACAGATTCTTCGGAGGATTTATGGAAGACAATTAAGGCGTGGCTCGACTCCGGGATGGCCACCCACGCAGATGGACCCCAGCTATACCTCATCACAACCAGCACGGCACCCTCAGGTTCAATTGCGAGTGCGCTCACAGAGCAACACCGAGATGTGGGACTGGCTCTTGAACTACTCAACAAGACCGCCAGGAACTCCTCAGCAGCTAGTACCGAAAATGGCCGGCGCGCTTTTCTCGCCCTCCCGGATACTGCTCAGGGCCGCTTTATCTCAAGAATTACGATTGTGGATGGGTCACCCCTGCTGGAAGAGGTTGACGGACAAGTCAGGCGAGAACTTCTATGGGCCCTGCCCGACGGTCACGCAGACATGTTCATGGAACTGCTGTGGGGATGGTGGGATCAGCAGGCAGTCAAAATGCTCCGCGGCCTCATTGAAGGAATCGCAGTCCGCGACGTCAGACGGAAGATAAGCGAGCTCAGAGACAACTTCGCGCTGGGTAGCCTACCTACACTTGTTGAAATCTCACACCTCGATCTCGGCGAACTCCAACGAGAGCACCGAAAGCATATTTTCTACCGCCAACTCGAGCTTGTTCAGTGCCCACCGAGAAATCTTGCCCGAGCCGTAGGCGATTACTATCGGGCATACGTCCATTCGACCCGATGGGCTGACGATGACCTAATCCAGCTAGATGAATTAGAAGAATTTGAGGAAAAACTGATAGACGAATGGGAACGAGAATTCGAATTCATGTCCCTGGAGCTCGGAAATAGCCCTGATGCGGCAACAAAAGCCAGGGTAGGACTCGACTTATACAGAAAGCTGTTGGATTCGGACATCGCAGTCAGACCACGCCATGACGAGCCCTTCTTCGCAAGAGGAAAACGTCATGAACTAGCCGATACTGGCAGAATGGGCTGGCACGTCGACTTTGAAGCACTTCTAGCGGACGTGTTGAAGATTCAGCCTACGGACGCGGGGTAGATCTTGAAGACCTGGGGCAAGAGGTCGGCTGCAGCTAAGACGATGCTGAATCCTGCCTTGATCGCGGTCATCATCGGACAAAGCGCCAATGCCTACTACTCGCAGCGGCGCGAGCCGATGCCATGGACTCTAGCCTTCGTTGTAGTCACGATGGTGCTCCACAGCCCGACGCGGGACGCGTTGCCGACCTCGACTCGCACTCACTTGTCCACATGGTTGCTCAACAATCCAAGAATCTCGGCTGGGTTTTCATATAGAACCGAATCCCTCAGGGACCGCGTATTGGAGGGCCTTCGATTTGGCCTGCGACACCGGCACCTATCCATAGAATCATCAGGAATCGTTGCCCCCAAGATTGACCCTAGAGAAATGTCCGGGGAGCTGCAGGTCCTTTTGAAGAAGGCGGAACTCGCCGGACGTTGGCTTGCTAAGGTGCAAGGAGTGTCAACTGTCTACTCGCTTCTTGGGATGAAGGTCTAGTCCATGCAGATTTTGTGTATTTCCGTGTACAGCCTCGATGGCAGGCGCCGTGACGTGCAGTTCTCTCCAGGCAAGCTAAACATCTTGACCGGCGCATCAAGGACAGGGAAAAGCGCACTCCTGGATATCGTTGAGTACTGCATGGGACGAGACACCGTCATGATGTCAGCGGGTGTCATCACTTCCTCTGTTTCTTGGTATGCCGCACTTCTCCTTATGCCAGATGGGACGAAAGCATTCGTCGCCAGGCCCGCCGCTGCACCGGGCAGGGCTTCAACGCAAATGGCAATGCTGGAAATCGGGGCGAGCGTAGATCTGTTGGGTCACTCACGACTCAGAGTCAATACGGACACCAAAGCGTTGCGGCAGGAACTGGGCAGGCGCATCGGAATCGATGACAATTTAGTTGAACCGCCATTGGGCTCTCTTCGGATGTCATTTGCAGCGAACCTAGGCCACGGAGTTCTACTTTGCCTACAGGGACAGAACGAAATTGCTGACCGCGCTCACCTCTTTCATCGTCAAAGTGACCAGAACATTGCCCAAGGCATCAAGGACACGCTCCCGTATTTCCTTGGCGCCGTCCCGCCAGACCAAGCCATCCTGAGAGCGCAACTCCGCGAGGCTAAACGCTTCCTAGCCCGGCTCACCGCACAGTTGAAAGTTGCTGAGCAAACGCAGGCGACCGTGACCGACCAGCTAGCTTCCGTCTTCTCCGAAGCGCAGGCGGTGGGGTTGGTGGACCGTGCGGCTGATGGTGACGCTGCCAGTGCTCGCTTGGCACTGGAATCTACCTTGCACGGGAGAACGGCATCCGTAACTTATGTGGACGACGGGGGTTCAGTCCTCCGAAGGGAGTCCGATGACCTGCTTGACAACCTGAAGGCAATCAAGGCGGAAAGGCAGTTGCTGTTAGAAGTCACGGAGGACGAAGGTGACTACCGACGTGCTGTCGGGACCCAAGTCGCCCGTCTGCGCAGCATCCACCTAATTGGCGACCCTCTGACCGCCGCCGACTCTTGTCCGCTGTGTGGAAGCCACATGACCGAACCGGATGCTTCGGTGGACGACTTACGGAGCTCGCTCTCTCAGCTGGAAATGCAACTCGAAGGCGCGGTTGGCGGGACGCCACGACGATCCAAGGCAATCGAAGACCTTGATGAATTGGCTGGATCCCTTCGTGCCAGACTAGTAGCTCTGGATGAGGCGGAAGAGCATTTGGCCGAGGGTACGAGAGCTGTCCAAGAAAGGGGAACGACCGGCCAACAGGATTTCGTTAGAGGGCGAATCAGCGCCATACTTTCATCGCTTCGAGGAGTAGATACGTCTGAAATGGAGCGTCTCCGGCGCGAATATCGCTCTGCTGAGACAGCGGTCGAATCCCTAGATCGCGCCCTGGACTCGGCGGAGGAGACTATTCGGCTCGACTCCGCTCTTGCCAGAATTGCTCACCACATGAGCGAGCTAGCTAAGCATCTCGACCTGGAGCACGGTTCTGATGTTCGATTGGATGCCAACAAGCTCACCGTTATTGTCGAGACGGCAGAGGGTCCCGTTCCCCTTTGGCGCATAGGAAGCGCGGAGAACTGGATTGGCCTCCATCTCATCAGCCATCTCGCCCTTCATAAGTATTTCGTGGAAAACGCCCGTCCGGTTCCAAGATTCCTTATGCTCGATCAGCCTACCCAAGCCTATTACCCGTCCGAACTGGAGCAGGAGAGGGGGGTCCCTGGCGAAGATAAGGACGTCGAGGCAGTCAAGCGGATGTTCAAACTGATGCTGGACTTTGTTGCCAGCCTTTCACCCCAGTTCCAAATCATTGTGTGCGATCACGCCAACCTCGCCGACCAATGGTTCTCGGACGCCGTGCAGGACAATTGGAGGGACGGCGTTGCTTTGATTCCTTCAGATTGGATCGAGAGGCCGTAGAAAGACAATTAGGCGGCACCAGATGCAGTCGTGCCATCGCGTTCAAGATGGCTTCCCGATGGCGGTCTGGGTAACCCGCGGATTTCAGACGGCCTTGAGATGCGCGCAAGGCCGCCGCCCCAGGTCGATCTCGCGGAATAAGACACTGCGATGCAATAATCTCGTCACTCGGATCTATTCCTCCGATGCTGGAGACGCGAACGGCGAGCTTCATTGTCCGGATGAATTTCCGCACGGACCGTCGCTTTGCGCGAGTTCCCTGCTCCAGCGTCTCGCGACCTCCAAAGTTAGGCCAGAGGAAGTCTCGAACTCAAAATAAAATAGCCGAACCGGCTCAGATCCTTTTCAATAGTTGCCGCCCACGAGCTCTGCATATCATCAGATCTTTTCAATTTCTTAAGGTATACCTTAAGAAATTGGGAAGCTACAGCAGATGAAATGCTCCAAAGAGTCGAAATAACGGCAGAAGCACCGCGGGCAGAGAAGGCTTCCCCCATTGATGAAACCGGCATCCCGGAGTTTACTCGACCGCTCTGACACGCAATGAGCAACAGTCGGCGGACTCCGGAGAGATCAAATGATGCGATGTCATTGGGAGAAATCCACTCATTCAGCCCTATCTTTAATCTAGAGCTACGGTAGTCGGTCATCTCAGCCTGACCGTGACCGAAGAACAGCACTTCATCGGCCTCCTTTATCTTGCATAGAATCTCAGTTGAACTCAATGGGGATGATTTCCGCGTGTCCAACCGAACCACCTCGCCGCGGGCACCCGTATAGACATTCCAGGCATTCAGGGCGCTAGCGCAATCTTGGCCAAATGAATCATCGACGATGGCCAGGAACTTGCGTGGGTCCGCAGCCTTGCGCTTGTGAACAACAGTTGGAGAGGGAGGCGCCAGGGTTGCGAGGCTTGCCAAAGGGGCACCTGCCTTCGGGCGAAGCGAGAACCACGGAACGAGGGCGGTTCGCCCATGAACAACTAGCTTGCATTTGGGTCCGACAGGGAGACTCAGAAGTCCGTCGAGCGCCTCTGCAAGGAAAGCTCGATCGGACTTGGACACGACCGTAGTGCCAGTCTTGTCAAAGCTATTGTGGATTGTAAAGACTCTCTCCCAGAAACCATCCACGAGAGACATCTCCGAAAATTCCACAGACGAACCAACCACAAATATCCGCGCTATTCGATCATCAGTGCAGACTAAATGTATGATCGAACAGCTATTATTCTGAATTTGCGGACTGTAGCAATCATTACCAACACTCCATTCGCGGAGGGCATTCAGCCAACTGACCGCAGCCAAGCGTCCTTCGACTCCGGTCCTAGCTGACTTTAAAATGGCGCTATAAAGCTTCAACTGAGTAGAAGCTAAAGCGCGGCGATGCTCTTCCCCCCAGAGAGAATCTTTAGACAAGGACAGAAAGTTAGTGTTCATCAAACTCATCAGCCCAACAAGGTCTTCCAACGAATCCGCTTCATCGAGGGCCAATTTAGATATCTCTAAGCTAACGCGCGGGTCGTCTTGTGCGGACGCGGCTAATTCGTTATAGCTATAATCAGTCACAACATCGGCGAGGCTGAGTACGGACTTGATCTTCGCTTTCAGCCATGCTGGTGTCGCCTTAATGATGAACTGATTAAATGCTTTATCCACCTCCAAAATTAATTCATCCGCGCGGGCGGTGAGCTCGTCTACGCAGTCCGCCCCGATGGAAGACGGCATCGGAGTGAAATCCTTGGCCCAAAGAATCGACTGAATGCCATAATGTTCAACTCGGATACTGAGCAAGTTGGCATAGATGTCGTCTGCCTCGGCTGCGGTCCGTGCTTCGAGCGTGAGGATTGCTGTCCGAGCTGCGTATCTTCCAACCACAGATAAGACATTTTCTAGGTCCTTCTGAAGATGCTCCCGTACTTCTATGGTCATCCCCTGTTCACTCCATGCATACATGGTTGCGACCAGGCTCAGGTTAGTTGCCATTACGCCGAGTCCTTCAACGACTCGGTGTATGTGCTCGGATTCCTGCGCCGGCGTCCACCGCCCTGCCCAGGTGGCTGCCCGAGTGTTGGCTCGGTTTATCGCCGCCACGATCCGTTCCTGGCGTTGTCCTGGATCGCCTTGCCCGGGAAGCGGCGACCAGTCGGCGTGTAAATCGCTTTCGAAAACCTCAAGATGCCTGCGCAGCTCAGAATCTTCCAGTGGTTCCAGCTCCAAGGGCTTTGTTCCTTCCAGAGCGCGAGGGGAGTGTCTTCCAGAAAGCGTATCGTTTCAAACTCCGAGCTCGGAGGTTCGCGCGGGGACTTGGTCTCGTCGCCAATGGGCAAATGATCAGCGGCACGAATCAACTGCCCGCGGATTCGGCCATGCTGCGCTGCCGTCCAAGACGGGTGATCCTCTCTACCCGTTCAAAGATCAGCAACATTCTTCACGGGCACATATCGCTTGAATGCGATGGCAAACCGCCGATTGCGACCATTATCAAGTTCGGCCGCAGTAGCCATGCCGTCTTGGCGAGCCAATTTTGAGCCAATCAAACCTCCGCCACAGGAGCCGCGAACTGCGCCTCATATAGCCGCGCATAAGCCCCGCCTGCCGCCAACAACTCCCTATGCGTCCCCCGCTCCACGATCTGGCCGGCCTCCATCACCCGGATGAGGTCGGCGTCGCGGATCGTGGACAGGCGGTGCGCGATCAATGCAAAGTGCTCATCGCCTTCTGCACCAGCACCAGTGCGCGCGTGTTCACCGAGCTCCTCGCCTCGCCCAAAATTCAGCACAGACGGTCGCGCCAGGAACGCCCGGGCAATCGTCAGCAACTGCTTCTCACCGGCCGAAACGTTCCCGCCCTCGTCCTCCAGCACGGTTCGTATCCCTCCGGCAGCGAGTGCACGAACCGGTCCACATACGTCGCTGTCGCCGCCTCCAGAATCTCAGCCTCCGTAGCGTCAGGCCGCCCATACGCAATGGTGTCCCGGATCCATCCGCCGAACAGCCACGTATCCTGCAGCACCATCCCCATCCGCGAGGGCAGCTCGCGCCGATCCAGGCAATTCTGGCCCGTGTGATTTGAATTTCGCATCAGCCCCTGGCGAGATCAGAGGTGGGCTGAAGGGACGCACGCGCGCGCATGCCTGTTGCCGGTGGGGCCATGGCACCACCGGCAACAGTGCGCGCAACAGGAACTACTTGCTTTCCGGCGACCAGAAGATGATCTTGCGGCGGGCAACACGGACGATCAGGTTGAGTGCAATGCCCAGGGCGGACAGAATGATCAGCAGTGCAAAGACGGCCGCGGTTTCCAGCCTCGCCTGCGCCTGGAGGATCATCACTCCGAGGCCATGCTGGGCCCCCACGAACTCTGCAACGATGGCGCCGATCATGGCGTTGGCCACCGCCAATTCAAGCCCGCTGAAGATGCTGGGAAGAGCTGCCGGAATGAGCAGTTTGACCCTGATCTGTGCGCGGGAGGCGCCGTTGGCTTCGAAGAGGCCGATCTGGTCCTTGTCGACTCCGCGGATGCCGTGGATGGTGTTGACCAGCACGGGGAAGAATGCCAGCAGAACCACGACGACGACCTTGGACGGCATCCCGAAGCCGAACCATATGACGAAGAGCGGTGCCAGCGCCACCTTAGGAATGGATTCGATGGCAACGATGTAAGGAAAGACAACAGCGTACGCCGAGGGGAATTGGGCGAGGACCACAGCGCCCACAAGGCCGATGGCTATGCCGATGCCGAGCCCTGTGAGTACCTCGCTGAGTGTGGTGCCGGCGTTGCTCAGGTACAGCGGGAACGACACAGGATCGGTCAGGGCCTTGATCACATCCGTCAACGGCGGGATGACGAAGCTTGGCGTCTTCAGTAGGCCCGGCAGAAATTGCCACGCGGCAAGCAGCACCAGCAGGAGCAGGCCGGCTCCGATGTTCCGGGCTACGCGAGGATCGGATTTTGGCTTCCGGGCCCCGGTGGGCACCTTCACCGCCTGAACCCGTTCGGTGGTCTGGCTCATGGTGTCACCTCGAAGTATTTGCGGATACCAGAACTGATGCGGGCGAACTCGGGGGTCCCCAGCAGGTCCAGGGTTCTTTCCTTGCCGAAAGGAATGTCGATGATGTCGATGATCCGGCCGGGTCGGGGTCCCATTACAATCACCCTTTCGGACAGGAACACGGCTTCCGGGATGCTGTGGGTGATCAGAACAACGGTCTTTGCCGTCTCACGCCAGATCCGGTTGACTTCCACGTTCAGCGTGTCCCGTGTCATGGCGTCGAGGGCGCCGAACGGTTCATCCATCAGGAGAACGTCAGGGTTGTGGACAAGTGCCCGGCAGATTGCGGCCCGCTGCTGCATCCCGCCCGACAGTTCTTCCGGGTGCTTCCGGCTGAAGTCCTCAAGGCCTACCTTCGCGAGGAGTGCGGTGACGGCACTCCGGTCCGTTGCGGTCACCTTCCGGTGGAGCTCAATGGGAAGCAGGACATTATCTTCGATATTCCGCCAGGGCAGCAGCGTCGGTCTTTGGAAGACGACGCCCACGTCGCCCCGAGGCTTCGTGATGGGCGCGCCGGAGATCGAGGCTTCCCCCGAAGTATGGTCCTCCAGGCCTGCGAGGATCTTCAGGAGAGTAGTCTTGCCGCACCCGCTCGGACCCAGGAGGGAGACGAACTCGCCTTGGCCAATAGTGAGGTTGACGTCAGAGAGCGCATGGACGTCTCCCGTCTTCGTGGGGAATACCTTGTTTAACCCCGAAATATCGATAAGTGTCTGGCTCATAGCGTGATCCCGTACACATCGCACAGATTCTGGTGCATCACCCGTTCCGCGAGCCAACCTGCCTGGCGCACGCTCCATAGGCCGGTACGGGTCCCGCTTGTCAGGGCAGCGTCAAGGGCGACACGGGCACGGCGGGTTGCCGCGACATGCAGTTCGGGGGAGCCGGTGTCTGTCCCGAACATGACCTTGTTGGCCGGAAGGACTTCCAGCCATTCCTGCAGCATGCGGTGCAAGGAGTGCTGCTGCAGGTAGGGCATCCAGGAGAAGTCCACGAAGACATTCCCACGGGCCTGTGAGAGCGCTGCAAGAATTGACGAGTACGGGTAGCCGCCGTGGATCAGGATCACACGCAGCTGGTTAAGCCGGGGAGCGTCCAGGAACCGTTCAAGATTCAGCGGGTTGGCATTGGCCAGTTTCAGTCCGGGTTCTGAATGACCCATGCCGGTGTGGATCTGCAGGGGCATCCCGAGGGAAGACGCATGGGCAGCCACTTCGTAGGCCATGAAGTCCGCCAGGATCTTGTGCGGCCGGGGATCCGGGTGACCGGTCGTCTCGGCCAAGGAGCCGTATGCAAGCCGCGCGTCGGCCAGCGTGACAGGTTCAAAGCTGAGCGTCCGCACGTAGGCTGACGCGATCTTGACTCCCACGAAACCTTCCTGCCGCCGCCGGGCTAGCGAGTCCCGGACAAAGGTCAGGTAGTCGTCTAGGGTTTTGGGGACCTCTGTGAGGCCGCCCAGGCGGAGCTGATCGTTGAGAACCGCCGAGAAGATCCGCTGGAAACGCGGGGTGTCTGCGCCGCGCTCCGTGTACGCCGGGTGGCCAAACGGGAAGAAGTAAGGGTCAATTCTTGCGATTCCCTTGTAGCGGCTGTGTGGCCACACAGTGTGATCGATCGAGGGGATGTCCGTCAGTACCGCGACGGTATCAGACTCGTGAAGCGCCTGATCATAGAGTCCCAAGAAGTCATCCTCCCGCCGGCTCTTGCTGATCCTGGCCAATTCATCTCGGGTCCGGCTGCCGTAGAGTACCTGGGATCCCTCAGCCAGCGACGAGGCGTGCACAGTTGTCGATTGGAAGCGGACGCTCTCCTGGATCAATTCTTCGATGCGGAACTTCTCCGCGATCCGGGACACCGTTTCATGATCGTGGGCCACGGTGGCGGCTGTGTAGGCGACATACTCGTCGTGGGGCATGTTAGCTTCCACGTGCCCCATCGCGTATTCACGTTCATAACCGTCCACGCCGTGGATGTCCTGGCCCGGGCGCACGTAGGCTGCGTGTGAATGGTGGTCGAATGCCGGGACTCCGGCGGTGTAGGTGAGGTTGGCCATGATGCTTACTCGCCCTTCCAGTTCGTCGCGTCGGCGACAATATTTGCCGAATCGAAGTCGTTGTATTTGTCCACGAGCGTGTTGGAGTAAAGGTCCTCAGGGTTTAGCGGCGAGGCGATGATGCCTGCAGACAAGGCGAAGTCGGTCCAGGCCTTCACGGCTGCGGGTTCGTACTTGCCCCAGGACTTGTGCACTCTCGGATCGTCAGCGGTCAGGAGCTTGACCCGGCGCTGGACGCTGACCAGGTCCGATTTGAGCTGATCATCCACGGTCTTTCCGGCAGTCACGGTTTGCGGGTAGTCCTTATAGAGGATCCTGAGCGCGGCTTCGGGATTTGTCGCGGTGAACAGCGTGGCCTTGGCCATCGCCCGGCCAAACCCGGCAGCGGCCTTCTCGTTTGTCTCAACAAACTTCGGTGTGGAGAAATAGGTGGTGGAGAACAGCGTTTCGACATCGGGGATGGTGAAGTACTTCAGTTCGTTTCCGCTGGCTTCGAAAGCTGCGTACTCCGTGTCCCACAGGGAGAGGGCGTCGACGCTACCGGATTTGAGGGCCTGCAGTGCCGCGGCCCCTGTTCCCACCGCCAGGTTCTTGAAGTCGGTCTCCGGTTTGAGCCCCGCGCTGCTGAGGATGCCGTTCGATAGCAGCAGGTTGCTGGCGCCTAGGCTTGACTGTCCGATCACCGAGCCCTTGAAGTCTCCGAGCGTCTTCTTGTCACTGCCCGCCAGGACGGCGATGGAGCCGGTCTGCTTCCGGATGTAGTTGTACATCAGCACGATGTCACTGGCAGGTCCGCCCTTGAGTTTTGCCTGCATGAGGGGCTCGGGCGGGGTGCTGCCGATTTCGAGGGAACCTGATGTTACTCCTTGAATGATGGAGGCCGAATCTGTGGTGTTGACGATCTCTACGTCGAGTCCCTCGTCTTTGAAGTACCCCATGTGTTTAGCGACCGCCAACGGTGAGTTGTTGGCCCCCATGATGGTCGGCAGGCCGAAGCGTATCTTCTCGGTGCCGTCCGCGGAAGCAGTGCCGCAACCTACAAGCGCGCCCAGCAGTAATGCCAGGGAAGCGGCACCGGCCGCCAATCGTTTCGGTGTGGGAAGACCTGGAATTCTCTGCACAACTTCTCCTTGGTTTCGAGTTAAGTGTTGAAGCTTCCGGCTTCAGATGGGCCGGATGGAGGCGTGACAACCCAGAGAGCTTCGCCGACGGTCTCGCCGGTGTTGGTGAGCATGTGGGGTGTGGAAGTGCGGTAGTCGACGCTGTCTCCCTGTTCGAGGTCGAACTCCTCGTCCTGGAGCCTGAACCGGAACGAACCGCGAAGAATGACGACGATTTCGTGGGAGTCGCCGTGGGTGTAGTTCGGATCCCCGACGGTCTCCCCCGGCTCATATTCCGAGACCAGAACTTCCACGTCACGAATAGGCGGCTGCGTGATACCGAAGTGCCTCACTGCCGAGCTGGAGGCGAGCTTTGGACGGTCGGCTTTCTTGAGCACGCGCCCGTGCACTGGCTTGGCTTCGAAGAGTTCCATCCACTGGATACCGAATGTATCGGCGAGGGCTCGCACCGTCTGCAGGCTTGCATTTGCCTGGCCGTTTTCAATCTGGCTGATGAACCCGGCACTGACACCGGCAAGCCGCGCAAGTTCCCGCATGGACAAGCCCCGCATTTTCCGAAACTCACGCACGCGGCGTCCAAGCAAAGCAGCATCTGTCATTTCCATGTATCCAACCTCCTGCAGTAAACATAGTGTTTACTGCTGCTTAACTCAATGTATATTGGCAATTTACTCGTTTGATGTCCGGTTTGTTGCATCCGTGTTAAACGCGTCGCGAGCAATGAGGCCAGTCCGGGCTGAGGGTTTTTTGGGGCGAGCATGGTACGCCTCGTGGCCACTCAGAGACCGTGAACAGTGGTCGAGCGGGATTTCACGGCCGCTACTCCAAACGAGCTGTGGCTAAGAGACATCACTGAACACCCCAAAGCAGCGGGAAGCTCTACCTCTGTGCGGTGAAGGACGTCTATTCCGGAAGGATCGTCGGATTTTCGATGGACTCACGGATGAAGTGCTCGCTGGCCGTGGCGGAGCTGGAGAACGCGGTCCGGGCACGCCGCCGGCAGGGACCGCAGTCCACTCAGGTCGTGGTTCTCGGTTCCGGTCCCGCCGCTTCGTCGAATCACTCAGCCGCCACGAACTCGCAGAATCCATGGGTAGGATCGGCGCCTTTGCGGACGACGCCGCGATGGAATCCTTCTTCTTGCTGCTGCAGAAGAACGTCCTGGACCTCCAGCCAAGGACCACTCCGCCTGAACTCCGGCTGGCCATCACGATCTGGATCGAACGGACCTACCACCGCCGGCGACGGCACAGACGACAGGGGAAACCCACGCCCATCGAATATGAACAATCAACCGGACCGCGCTCACAGCGGACTAAGACCCCTGAGTCAACAAAGGCCGGCAGTCCTGTTTTTGGTGCCGCAGATGAGAATGCCGGTGGATTCATTCTGGTGGTCACGGCCGAGGACGTCGTCGACGGGGGGCCGCGCAGAAGTTGAGTTTTCCGGCGCATTCGGGCTGGAACTTGCCTATCTATTAGTTCGATGACGACGAAGGGTGATAATCGGATTCGGAAGTACAACGGGTCGACGCGGAAGTGGTCTCACGCCTCTCAAACCTCCGCCACCGGAGCCGCGAACTGCGCCTCATACAGCCGCGCATAAGCCCCGCCGGCCGCCAGCAACGAAGCGTGCGTCCCCT
The DNA here is from genome assembly GCF_059423525.1 of Arthrobacter sp. GW460-12-1-14-TSB2. Lineage (NCBI taxonomy): Bacteria > Bacillati > Actinomycetota > Actinomycetes > Micrococcales > Micrococcaceae > Arthrobacter > Arthrobacter sp. GW460-12-1-14-TSB2. The sequence continues at coordinate 79,243 of NZ_JBWKYC010000019.1, read as the reverse complement.
GCTCCACGATCTGCCCGGCCTCCATCACCAGGATGAGGTCGGCGTCGCGGATGGTGGACAGCCGGTGCGCAATCACGAAGCTCGTCCGGTCGGACCGCAGCGCGCTCATGGCCTTCTGCACCAACACCTCGGTCCGGGTATCCACCGAAGCCGTCGCCTCGTCCAGAATCAAAACAGAAGGCCGCGCCAGGAACGCCCGTGCAATCGTCAGCAGCTGCTTCTCCCCCGCAGACACGTTGGAACCCTCATCCTCCAAAACGGTGTCGTATCCCTCCGGCAGTGACCGCACGAATCGGTCCACATACGTCGCCAGCGCAGCCTCCAAAATCTCGGCTTCGGTGGCCGAAGGCCGGCAATACGCGATGTTGTCCCGGATGGTCCCGCCGAACAGCCAGCATCCTGCAGCACCATCCCCAGCCGCGAGCGCAGCTCACGCCGGGGCACCGAGGTGACGTCCACGCCGTCGAGCGTTACCCGCCCCGCGTCCAGCTCGTAGAACCGCATCATCAGGTTCACCAGCGTCGTCTTCCCAGCCCCGGTCGGCCCCACGATCACCACCGTCTGCCCCCGGCTCCGCCACAAGAGACAAAGACGAGATCAGCGGCTTGTCCGGCGAATACGAGAAGGACACGTTCTCAAACACCATCCGCCCCCGCCTGGCACCGTCAACAGAAACCACGCCACCGACAGCGTCCGGCGACTGCTCGTCCTCATCCAGCAGCGAGAACACCCGCTCCGCGGACGCCACCCCGGACTACAGCAGCTTGGCCATGGACCCCAGCCGCGCCAACGGCATGGTGAACTGCCGCGAGTTCGGCCCGGTGGCACAGTTCAGGACAATGGCGTCGACGTCGAGCGGCTCGAGGGCGGTGACTGTGGGGCCGATCTCGGAGCCCATCGGCATGGTGACGGTGGTTTCGAGGGTCACTTCAACGAAGACGGGAACCGGATGTCGCGGGTGACCATGGCCTGAGGGTTGCCAGACGTAGGTCAGAAAACAACGTTTACTGATCTGGCGAAGGAGCGAAGCCGGGTGGTGTTCTAACCCGGCATCCCTCTTCTGGCCTAGTTACTAGGTGGCCCCCCTAAATTCGTCCTCGACGTCCTTAGGTGCCGTGAGATCCATCTCGAGCAGCGGCACTACTTTGGACTTGGTGATGTAGCGGTGACCCAGCCATAGAACGATGAAGACTGGCAACCCGATGTAGGAGGAAAGCACCTCCACGGACCGTCCGGCAAGCACAGCCTCGTAGTTCTGTCCCGCGATGACCAGAATGAGCAGGGCGAAGGCCAGCAGCGGGCCAATCGGGAACAGGGATGCTTTGTACGGCAGGTCGCTGACTTTGTTTCCCTGGGCCAGGAAGCCGCGCCTGAAACGGTAGTGGGAGACCGCGATGCCGGCCCAGACGATGAAGCCGCACAGGCCCGACATGTTCAGCAGCCAGGAGTAGGCCGCACCCTGCCCGACGATCGCGGAGAGGAACCCGAAGAGTCCCACGGCCGCCGTCGCGAGCAACGCCGCGATCGGCACACCCCGTGCATTGGTCCGGCCGAAGATCTTCGGGGCCATGCCGTCATGAGCCATGGCGTAAAGCATCCGGGTGGAGGCATACAGTCCGGAGTTGCCGGCGGACAGGATGGCGGTCAGGATCACGGCGTTCATCAAGGCCGCCGCGAAGGCGATGCCTGCGCGAGAGAAGACCAGCGTAAAGGGCGATGACGCAATATCGGACTCACCGGAGGCCAGCAGGCTCGGATCGGTGAACGGGATGAGGCAGCCGATGATAAAGATGGCGCCAATGTAGAAAAGCATGATGCGCCAGAAGACAGTGCGGATAGCCTTCGGCACCTCGCGGCGCGGGTCCTTCGCTTCGCCGGCGGCGACTCCTACGAGCTCGGTGCCCTGGAAGGAGAACCCGGCAACCATGAAGACCGAGATGATCGAGACCCAGCCCCCGTGGAACACGTCATCGCGGTTTTCCCAGTTGCTCAGTCCCGGAGAGTTATCCCCGAGGATGCCGAAAATCATCAGCACGCCGGCGATCAGGAACAGCACCACTGCACTGACCTTGATCAGTGAGAGCCAGAACTCCGACTCACCAAAGGCCTTGGCCGAGAGGGCATTGAGCCCGGTCAGCACCAGCAGGAAGATCCCGGCCCACACCCATCCCGGGACCCCCGGGAACCAGAAGTCCATGATGATTCCGGCCGCGACCAGCTCTGCGGCCACCGTGATGGCCCAGTTGAACCAATAGTTCCAGCCGATCGCGAACCCAAAGGACGGGGAGACGAAACGGGTGGCAAAGGACTGGAACGAACCAGCGACCGGTATTTTGGCCGACATCTCGCCCAGTGACTGCATCAACAGGAATACCATCAGCCCGACCAGCGCGTAGCCGGCCAACGCACCGCCGGGACCCGCCTGGGAAATGGTGCTGCCCGAGGCCACAAACAGCCCGGTACCGATCGCACCGCCGATGGCGATCATCTGCAGGTGGCGGTGGTTGAGGCCGCGCTTGAGTTCGTTGGTGGATCCGCCGGTTGGGCGATCTGCCGCTATCGCAAGGGAGGACCCCTGTGTTCCATCGGGCTTGATTTCTTCTTCGAAATCAAAAGCCCGATCTCTTATTTGCGTGTGGGAGCCAAGTCCCATGGTGCCTCCGAAAAGGTAGCTGCGGTGAATTTGGGCCTTCCGAAGCCCTCGGGCCGGGAAGGATGGTGATCAAGCTAACACAGGCAAAGGAAGCGGCATTTGGCGGGGCGAATGTTGCACGTCCGACGGGTCAGGTCCTTACGCATAGGCGGCGGCAATCCAATCTGAGCGTAAGAGTTACTGACCTGATGCCGTCTGGTGGCTAAGCAGCCCTGATGATCTGGTATGACGCGTCGAAAGTCGGCGAGCAGCCCACGCCAGTGATGGCACAACCGGCAGGAGCCGAACCTCTCGACCCGTCCCGATACCGCTGCTCATTCGCCGTGATGCGCCGTTTCCGGGATGTCTTAAAAACACCGACCCACAGGTCAGACGCAGGCATTGCACTGAAGAGCAGCGCCCGAGCAAAAGTATTTCTTATGCATGGTGGAATAACCATTCACGGATGCTTACGCACTGCTAGCTTCTTCAGGAATCCCCTCAACGGAAGGAACGAGCATGTCTGTAATCGCAAACCCTGAAGTGACAACCATCCGGGCAGAAGACCTCAGGGCGCTCCCCGCATGGCAGGCTCTGAAGGCAGCCGTCGTCGGGCTGCAGCAGTTTCAAGTGCAGGACGGTTCCGTTCCAGAACCCGCTGACCATGACCAGGCCCGCCAGAATGTCGGCATCATTACGGACTCAATCAGCGATCTGCGCCACCACCTCCCCCACGACACGGACTACCTTGAACTGCTCGTGCAGGACTTCCAGCGGTGGGCGTCCGAGGGCTTCGTCGTACCGGATTTCCTCGACTCCTTGGTAGCCTTTCACCCCGAGCAGTGGCGCATCGACGGGCTGCCGCACCTGGTTCTGTTTCCCATGTACACGCAGAACGGCAGCACGAACCGCTACTTCGAGGCCGTCCTCATCGAGGTCATTTGGCCTTCATTCGTGGCTGACCTGGAGGCAACAAACTACTCCAACAAGCTGTTCGTCCCCATCAGCTTCATCGATTTCACGCCCGGCTACGACACGAACTCCGCAGTTCTCTTCCCCGAGAGCGTAGCGGTCCGGAGCACCCCTTCCTTCACGTGGGGAGGTATCTTCGCGGACCGCGAAGCTGCCCGGTTCCGTCGCGTCCTCAAAGCTGCTGCCGACATCACTTGCCTGGACCTGCCGGCTGACGCCGCGGAATTTATCGACGACCAGCACCTCACGGAGAAGACCGTCGTGATGTGGGATCTGATCCATGACCGGACCCACATGCGCGGCGACCTGCCCTTTGACCCGTTCATGATCAAGCAGCGGATGCCGTATTTCCTGTACTCCCTGGAGGAGCTCCGCTGCGATCTGACCGCCTTCCGCGAGTCCGTCCTCATCGAGCGGGACGAAACAGCTTCCGAGGACGCCCGCAAGCACGCCAAGCTGGTCCAGTACGCCGTGATCTTCGACCGCATTTTCCGCTTCGCGATTACAGGGAACAGGGTCCGTAACTACGACGCCGTGGGCGGCCAACTGCTGTTCGCGTGGATGCACCAGCACCGGGTCCTGCATTGGACCGATGGAAAGTTGAGCATCGACTGGACGGACGTCGCCGGCGTGGTCGTCGAGCTGGGTCTCCGCATTGAGGAACTCTACTGGCGTTCAATCGACAGGCCGAAGACCGCACACTGGCTGGCTGCCTACGAGCTCGTCTCGGAAACCCTCACCCCCCACCCGGCCTCCGTGTGGGCCAAGGGACCGGAGGCCCTTCGGCTTGACAGCCCGCCCCGGGACCTGACGGACCAGATCCTTGATGACGAATTCCCCCTGTCGATGTTCTACGAAGCACTGGAGAAGAAGATGCGCCCCGTTATTGACTCAACTGCAGGAATCACCGGTAAGAGCCCTGTCAAGACTGAGGGCGAGGCCGGCGCATGAGCCAGGACCTCTCGGGGCGCACGGTCGTCGTCGCCGGTTCGACAAGCGCAGCCGGCGTCGCAGTAGTCCGCACCCTCTCGCAAGCAGGGGCACGCGTAGCCGCCGTGGACATCCTTGAGGACCGCGTGCAGGAGCTCGCGGCCGCGTACAACAACGTCACCGGTTATGTCTGCAACCTCGCGGACCTGCAGGCCGTTGAGGACATGGCGGCGTCTGTCCGGAACGATCTGGGTCCCGTGGACGGCCTGATCCATCTTGTGGGAGGGTGGCGGGGCGGTACCGGAATTACAGACCAGACGGATGCCGACTGGGACTTCCTGCACACCAGCGTCCTCACCACACTGAGGAACACCAGCCGCGCTTTTTACGACGATTTGGCTGCCTCCCCTGCGGGTCGCCTGGCCGTCGTTTCCGCACAGTCAGCCTCCTCGCCGACAGCGGGCGGCGCCGCCTATGCCGCCGTCAAGTCAGCCGCCGAGGCATGGACCCTGGCCGTGGCCGACGGATTCCGGCACCTGCAGGGAGGAAATGGAAGCCCCCACTCCGCTCAGCACTCAGCCGCCCTGGTCTTCGTCGTCAAGGCTCTGGTCGATGACCGGATGCGCGCAGCCCAGCCGGAACGGAAATTTCCGGGCTTCACCGATGTCAGTGTTCTTGCCGACGCGGTACAGCGGATCTTCCACCTGGAGGCAGAACAGCTCAACGGGCGGCGCTTGCCCCTCACCGCCGGCCACCTCGTGGACGCACCGGTATGAGCGTCAGCGTTGATACAAACGCAGGCGTCCCATAGGTACTGGCGGGGCGCCTGCACGACCCGGCATACCGGGGCTTCGCCTCGGATAACTACGCCGGGGCTCATGCCGAAATCGTCGAAGCAGTTCAGGCAGCCAACGAAGGCCACGTCACCGCATACGGCGAAGGCGGTTCCATAAGGAAACGTCCGACGCCGGACAGGGCGCCGGACGCCGTCTACTTCCCCGCTGCGTGGGGACGATGTTCGGGCCGGCCGGGCGCGACGGCGAGGCACCCGGCCGCGGCGTCCAGTACAGCTTCGAGCAGCTCTGCGAGCGTGCTGGAATCACGCTGCTCGTGCCGAAGGGCATCGACGGCCTCTGCTGCGGAACACCATGGTCCTCCAAAGGCATGGTTGCCGGCCAAGCGACAATGCAGGAGAAAACCCTGGTTGCGCTGCGGGAAGTCACCCGCGATGGGGAACTCGCCATCATCTGCGACGCGTCCTCCTGCACGGAGGGGCTTCGGCAGGCCGTGGAATCAGATGTCCCCCTGGTGGGCCAACGTCCGCTGCGGATCGTGGATGCCGTGGACTTCGCCGCCGAGCACATCCTGCCCAAGCTTCCGGACCACGCGAAGCTCGCTTCGCTGGCGCTGCACCCCACCTGCTCCTCAACGCGCCTGGGGATCAACGGTTCCTGGACGCAGTGGGCAAGGCGGTGGCGAACAAAGTGGATGTTCCGGTGAACTGGGGCTGCTGCGCCTTCGCCGGGGACCGCGGCATGCTCCACCCCGAGCTCACGGCGTCCGCCACCGAGAAGCAGGGCAAAGAGGTTGAGCAAATGAGTGCGTCAGCGCACGCATCATGCAACCGCACCTGCGAATTGGGGATGACCAGGGCAACGGGCGCCGACTACCGGCACGTGCCGGAACTGCTGGAGGAAGTGACGCGGTGACAGCGACGAGGCGCTCTTCGCCGTGCTCCCGGGCGGCCGATGCCTAAGTTCGAGTGGAGTTTCTTCCGCGGTCGCCTGCCGTGGGCGGCGAGGGGCATGACGCCCTGCGGTCCAGTCTTGTAACCGATTAGGCCTGGGCCGGTCTTGCCGGAATGTTCGTCCGTCCATGCCCATCGGGATTGGGCGCCAGGGAGTGTGTTTTTGTCGTCTGGTCGTACAGCCACCCGATATGCTTCCGGAGCAGGTCAGCTGCAAGGCCCCCGTTCTTGTCTTCAACGGCAGCAAAGATTGCGTGGTGATGAGCCCTAAGCTCCGCGAGGACGACCGGCCATTGTCCGAGAGAAACTAGGGCACCCTTGAGGTAGCCACGGACGGAGCCGCTGAGGGAGTCCATGACCGTGTCGATGACCGTATTGCCGGCTAACGCGCTGAGAGCCAGATGGAACTGTGCGTCCAAATTATGGAATGTTTCGTAATCGATGTCGGGAGCATCCATGGCCATAAGAAGCTCTTTGGCTCGCTGGATTCCCTGTGGATTGTCATATTGGACAGCCGCCTCGGCTGCCCATGTTTCGAGGAGAATCCGCGTTTCGACGATGTCTTTGACGGCTAGCCGGCTGCTGGCGATGTGGAGGCGAAGTGTGGAGGACAGCCCTGCCGAAGGTTCAGAGACGAAGACTGCACCGGATTTGGGGCCTGCCCCGGTGGGGCTGCGAATGACACCCACAACATCCAGGATGCGCATCGCCTCTCGCACGGATGCTCGGGATATACCGTATTTTTCCGCCAGGATGCGCTCCCCAGGAAGCTGGTCCCCGGTTTTGAACCGTCCGGATCGCAACCCTTCCTCAACATCCTGCAGGAGTGCATCGTATGTCCGTTTCGGTGAGGAGGTCGGCAGATCAGTCATGCTTCAATCTTCCATCACCAAGGAATCAGAATCAGCTACGGCCGTTTCGAGAGCTCAGACAAGGGAAGGGATAACGGGACCTGTGAGGGGGACGTCATCCCTTCCCTTAGCTAGGACTGTGTAGGCCGTTTATATGGCTTTGCCCGGGTTCAGAAGTCCTTGCGGATCGAACACATTACGGATCGACTGCTGAAGTTCCAGCGAAACAGTGCCCAGCTCGTCTTCAAGCCAGTCTCGCTTGAGCAGGCCGACGCCGTGTTCACCCGTGAGTGTGCCGCCAAGGCGCTGGGCAAGGTAGAACATGTCGCCGAGGGCCTTCTTGGCGGGTCCTTCGGTGATGGATTCGTCGGGTTCGACGACGATCATCGGGTGAAGGTTGCCGTCGGCCGCGTGGGCCACATTGAAGATTCGCACCCCGGTCTTGCGGGAGATGTCTTCCAGCCCCGCGAAGACATCTGCCAGCCGATTCCTCGGAACACCAATGTCACAGATCGAGACCCGGCCAAGTTGTTCCAGCGACGGGATCGCTTCCCTTCGTGTGGCTACCAGCGCATCCGCGGCTGCGGCGTCAACAGCCTTCTCAACGTGGCTGGCGAAAGGCTCGATGGCTTGGAGGAGGACATCTTGTTCCAGGAACGCCCCGTATCCGTCGGTTTGTGCCAGCAGGAATGCGCCGCCCTTTGAGCGATGATCGGTGCCGTGCGCTGCGTCCACAGCTTCCAGTGTGGGGCCATCCATGAGTTCCAGCACCGAGGGCTGCAGCCGGGCTGCGATGATGGCAGATGCAGCCAGTGCGGCGGCGTCGACATCCGGGAAATAGGCGGCGACGGTAGCGGTTTGGATGGGCCGGGGCCGGAGGCGCAGGGTGGCTTCCACAACGACGCCAAGCGTTCCTTCAGAACCGATCATCAGGGCGTTCAGGTCATACCCGGTAACGCCCTTAATGGTGTTCCTTCCCGTGCGCAGCACCCGGCCGTCGGGCAGGACAACTTGGAGGGCCAGGACGGATTCCCGGGTAACGCCGTATTTTGCGCACCACATTCCGCCGGCGTTGGTGGCGATATTCCCGCCGATGGAACAAATTGCCGTACTCGCGGGATCCGGTGCATAGAAAAGGCCGTGAGCCCCTGCTGCGGCATTCACTTCGGCGTTGAGGACGCCAGGTTCCACCACCGCCAGCTGCTCCACCGGGTCGATGTGGAGGATCTTGTTCATCCGGGCCAGGTCAAGGACCACTTCGCCCGCATGGGCTGAAGCTCCCGCCGCCAGTCCTGTCCCGGCACCGCGGGGAACCACCGGAACGTTGTGCGCCGCCGCGAGTTTCATGGTGGTAACCACTTCCTCCGTGCTGGTGGCGTACACGACGCCGTCCGGAAGGCTGGGCGGGATGTAGCCGGATCGGTCCGTGCTGACCCGGACACGTTCGTCCAGATCAGTCGACGAGTGTGCGCTGGCGTTCAGGAGAGCCGAGGACGCTGTGAGTGCTGTTGTTGTGCTCATGGAAAGGAACCTCTTTGTTTCTTGGGTCTAGGGATAGGACGAAACCGAATCCCAGTGCGACGTTCGTTTTTGATGATGCGAGGTTTAGGGAACCATCCAGCCCAGCACCGGAGTTGATTGCAGCAGGACCAGGACGATCATTACGGCCAGGAGCGCAAGGCTCCAGCCCAGAAGCTTCCGGAACAGGGTGCTTTCGGCTCCTTCAAGGCCTACGGCAGCCGAGGCTACTGCCAGGTTTTGCAGGGACAGCATCTTGCCCATCACGCCGGCGGAGGAGTTTGCTGCCGCCATGAGTACCGGAGGCAGGCCTGTTTGTTCGGCTGCGGCAACCTGGAGCTGGCCGAACAGGGAGTTGGAGGAGGTGTCGGAGCCGGTGAGCGCGACTCCGATCCAGCCGATCACCGGGGAGAGCACAGCAAAGAAGCCTCCGGCCGAGGCCAGTGCCAGACCGAGGGACGTTGTCTGTCCGGACAGGTTCATGACGAAGGACAGGGCAAGGACGGCCGTCACGGTGATAATTGTCCAGCGCAATTGTTTGAGGGTTTCCCAGTAAATTCGGAGTCCACTGATTGCCGGGATGCGGTACAGGACCATGGTGATGATGCCAGAGATCAGCAAAAGCGTACCGGTGGCCTTAAGGTGGTCGAACTTGAACTTCTGCGCGGCAACATGCTTCCCGTCTGCATCGACAACGTCCAGGCCCGGCCATGCAAAGCTCACGCTTCCCACCACGCTCAGCCAGTTCTTCACCAGAGGAATCTGGGCGACGGAAAAGATAGCCATGATAATCAGATATGGCGCCACGGCCATCCAAATTTCCCGTGCTGCGGGCCGCTGTACGTTGGCCGGCGTCATGACTCGCGTGGTCGCTGCTGCGGAAACGGCCTCAGTAACGGAGGCGGAGGCCGGCTCCCGCTCTGAGCCGTAGCGGCGAGCCGAGGCCTGACGGGACTGTGCCGGGCCGGATGACAACTCTTCTCCAGGCTCACCTGAATCGCTGCCTTGCCCGGACATCTCGATGATCTCCCGGGGCTGCCAGAAACGAAGCATCAGCAGCACTGCGGCCACGGTGGCGACAGCGGCCACAACGTCAGTCAGTTCGACGGCAAAGTAGTTGGACGTGATGAACTGGACGGTGCCGAATACTGCGCCGGCCACCAGCGCCACTGGCCAGGTCTGCTTCAGGCCGCGCTTGCCGTCCACGATGAAGACGAGCAGCAGCGGCACGATGAGGGCGATGAAGGGTGTCTGCCGTCCCGCCATCGAGGACAGGTCGTGCAAGGGCAGGCCGGTGACGCCATTCAGGGCGATGATGGGAGCAGCCATGGCACCGAAGGCCACCGGGGCAGTGTTGGCAAGGAGCGAGACAACGGCGGACTTGAGCGGCTTCATGCCCGCGGCCATCAGCATCGCCGCGGTGATCGCCACCGGTGCGCCGAATCCGGCCAGGGACTCCAATAGCGCACCGAAGCAGAACGCGATCAGGATGGAGAGGATCCGCAGGTCATTGGAAATCGACCTGATGGTTCTGCCAAGGGCATCGAACCACGGAGTGGCCACGGTGAGCTTGTAGACCCACAGGGCGTTCACCAGGATCCACAGAATTGGAAACAGGCCGTAAAAGGCGCCGGCGGCAGTGGCGCTAAGAGCCTGATCCAAGGGCATCTGCCAAACCAGGGTGGCCAAGACAATCGATAGCAGCAAACTTGTCAGGGCAGCTTTTGCCGCTTTTACACGGAAGACACCCAACAAGACAAACAGAAGAATCAACGGCAACGCCGCACACAAGGCGGATAGACCAAGCGAACCCCAGAGGGGATCCACGACTTGCTGGTAAGTGCTCACAAAAGACTCCTTTGTATTTGGAGCGAGGAAGGAGGGGAATACGTGGCGCATAGGACTGAACGCGTCAATTCACGGGGCAGGTTTTCCGACGACTTCTGATCCCGAGCTCGAATAGCAAGCGTGCATTTCCATCATACGAAAAAAATATTCTGCTTTATGGATTGACTTTACGTATCGGTCTGACCACTAGTCAATGGTCTTGCGAGGAAAAATTTACTCTGCCCCTTGAGCGTTGACAGGCATCGCTGCGCTCGTTAGGTTCTACTTGTTGAAATATTATTTCCGCTATGCGGAATAGCTTAGATGGGCGAAAACATGTCAAACCGAATAGAAATTAACGGCCTTAGCGTCGCCGAAGAGCTCCATGCCTTTGTCCGGGACGAGGCGTTGCCGGGTACGGGGATCGAGGAAGAGGCTTTTTGGAGCGGCGCCGCGGCGCTAATCGGGGAGTTCTCGCCGCAGGTGCGCGACCTGCTGAGTGTCCGTGACCGGCTGCAGCAGCAGATTGACGAGTTCCACCGTTTGAACGGTCCGGGGGACCCGGAGGTCTACGAGGAGTTCCTGCGATCGATCGGTTACTTGGCCGATGAGCCTGCGGATTTCACTATTACGACTAACCAGGTCGATCCCGAAATCGCCACGATCTCCGGACCCCAGCTAGTCGTGCCGCTGCTGAATGCACGCTTTGCGGTCAACGCGGCCAACGCACGCTGGGGCTCGCTGTACGATGCCTTGTACGGCACCGACGTCATCGACGAAGCGGAGGGACGTGAGCGAACGGGCGCATACAACCCGGTCCGGGGCACCGCCGTCGTCGCCCGCGGGCGACAGTTCCTGGACGAGCACGCGCCATTGGCGGCCGGCTCGCATGCGAATGTCACCGCCTACCGTATCGCGGACGGCCTCCTCGTCGCCGAGACCCCGAACGGCCCCATAGGGCTGGCCAAGCCCGACCAGCTCCGCGGCTATCAGGGCGCCGCGGATGAGCCGGAATCCGTACTGCTCGTCCATCATGGCCTGCACGTGGAGATCCAGATCGACTTCACCCATCTCATCGGCTCGGGCGACCCAGCCGGCGTAAAAGACATCGTGCTGGAATCCGCGATCACTACAATAATGGACCTCGAAGACTCGGTGGCGGCCGTCGACGCCGAGGACAAGGTGGTCGGCTACCGCAACTGGCTGCAGCTGATGCAGGGCACTCTAACCGCCGAGGTCGCCAAGGGCGGGAGGACCTATACCCGACGGCTGAACCCCGACCGCCTCTACACCGCACCTGACGGATCCGAACTGGCCCTTTCAGGCCGCTCGCTACTGCTCATCCGCCAAGTCGGCCACCTCATGACAAGTGACGCCGTGCTTGATACAGCCGGTGAGCCGGTGCCGGAAGAGATCCTCGACGCCCTGTTTACAGGCCTCGGCTCCGTGCACGACCTGCGGGGTCCGAACACCCGGCACAATTCGCGGACAGGCTCCGTGTACATCGTGAAGCCAAAGATGCACGGACCTCGCGAAGTAGCCATGGCCTGCGCTCTACTCGCGGGCACCGAATCCGTGCTGCGCCTTGACCCGCTCACTCTCAAGATCGGAATCATGGACGAGGAGCGCCGCACCTCGGCCAACCTCAAGGCGTGCATCTGGGAGGCACGCGATCGGGTGGTATTCATCAACACCGGATTCCTGGACCGCACCGGCGACGAGATCCACACCTCGATGCTCGCGGCGCCCATGGTACGCAAGGCTGACATGCGCACCTCCAGCTGGATTACCGCCTACGAGGACGCCAACGTCGACATTGGACTGGAGTGCGGATTCCGCGGACGGGCCCAGATCGGCAAGGGCATGTGGGCGGCACCGGACAACCTCGCGGACATGCTCGCCCAGAAGATCGCGCACCCGCTCGCCGGCGCCAACTGCGCCTGGGTTCCCTCGCCGACCGCCGCGACCCTGCACGCCATCCACTACCACCACGTCGACGTGGACGCCCGACAGGCCGAGCTCGGCGGGGCACGCCGGTCTACCTTGCGGCAGCTGCTCACCATCCCTGTCGGGGACCCCTCAGCCTGGGATGCTGATGCTCGACGCAACGAACTGGACAACAATATCCAGAGCACCTTGGGGTACGTCGTGCGCTGGGTGAACGCAGGCATCGGATGCTCCAAGGTTCCCGACATTGACAGCGTGGCGCTCATGGAGGATCGGGCCACCTGCCGCATCAGCTCGCAGCATGTCTCCAACTGGCTCCGGCACGGCGTTGTCACCACAGAACAGGTGGAAGAGTCGCTGCGCAGCATGGCCACGGTCGTCGATGAGCAGAATGCCTCGGATCCGGACTACCTGCCCATGTCCCCCGCGTTCGACACCGAGGCGTTCCTAGCCGCCCGCGAGCTCGTACTTGACGGCGCCGCGCAGCCGTCCGGATACACCGAACCCGTTCTACACCGGCACCGCGCTACGCAGAAACACATCGACGACCTTGCCAGGAGCACCTCATGAGCATCAACCTAGCCACTGCCCAGTCCATCACCGCCGAGGCCCTCGCAACGGGTCAGCAGAACGGCTTCAAACCGCTGACCGTCGTTGTGCTCGACGAAGGAGGCCACGTCATCGCCGTCGTGCGTCAGGACGGAGCTTCGAATAACCGCTTCGAAATTGCCCATGGCAAGGCCTATGGGGCCCTGGCTCTCGGGATGGGCTCGCGAGCACTCATGGAACGTGCCGAGCAGCAGCCCTACTTCATCGCCGCTGCGACCGCAGCTCTCGCCGGCCGCCTGATTCCGGTGCCCGGTGGCGTCCTCATACAGGGTGAAGACGGGAGGGTCAAGGGTGCCGTCGGCATCAGCGGGGACAGCTCCGACAACGACGAGACAGCTGCGGCGACGGCGATCAAGGCGGCCGGTCTGACGGCGCAGGTAGCCTGACCGCCCAAGTGATCTGACCCCGCCGGGCGCACGCTCAGTCCGCGTGAGCCCGGCGGCTCCTAGCACCTTGGATTCACTCGCTGGTCGAACGTCCTGACCAACGCTGCCAGCCTTGCGACCCGCTTCCAAGGGGCAGGAGTACGCACGGTGCCCGCTTGAATATCGACAGGCGCAGAGTTGCCCAAAGTATGGTTCAGCCTCTGGGGGTTGCTTGCTCAAGGAAGGGGCCTTCTGACGCGCCCTCCGTCACAGGTGATATTTGTCCCTGACATGGACCTGCCGATCGCCAGCCTCACAAGTGGCGCCGCTGGGCAGCCTGCCATGGCCCGATAGGAGTCTGACAAGCGTCTCATCAATGAGCTGGCCAGGGGCCCCGCCCGGTGCGCTCAGAACTGAAAAGGAAGGTGCGCTGGGAATCATCATGGAACGCAACGAACCAAACGTGCAAGTCGGGACCGGTACCCATGACCCATGCAGAAACCCACCTATTGTCATTATCGATCGACACTTTCTCGTCCACTCGCCGACCGGGAATTTGCCGCGACTTCGGGTGGATACCGCAAGACAATCGCATTTATCCGCGCCAAAGGAAACGCTCTCGGCCGTCGCCGTTGAATGCAAGGGCAGCTACGGCGCCGCACTCTACTTCGCACCTGCAGAAGTCACGTCGGCACGACGCCATGATTAGGTGCCGGAGATACAGGAACTGGGCCGCTGCCCTTCGATAGGTTGGTTCGGTAAGGCCGTCCACGCAAACCGACTCATTGGAGAAGACGTGAAAGCGATTGTGTTCGAAGAGACAGGCTCGTCCGCAGTGCTGAAGCTTCAGGACAAGCCGTTGATTGATCCAGGCGCGGGTGAGGTCCGCGTCCGGGTCGTCGTCTCCGGGGTGAATCCCACTGACTGGAAGGCCCGAGCAGGCGGAGGAAGCACCAAGCTGGAAGCACCAAAGGTTCCTAACCAGGACGGTGCCGGCGTAATCGACGAGATCGGATCCGGAGTGACAGGATTCAGCATCGGGGACCGCGTCTGGCTCTGGGACGTCGCCTGGGGCGGCAATGAAGGCACCGCGCAGGAGTATGCGGTTGTACCGGCGGTCAAAGCAGTGGCACTTCCGGGTACCGAATCCTTCGACACAGGGGCATCCATCGGTATCCCCGCCCTGACAGCGCACCGGGCGCTGACCTCGGCCGAGGACGGCCCCGCCAGACTCTCACCCGGAGCCCTGTCGGGACGAACCGTACTCGTCACCGGCGGCGCAGGCGCAGTGGGACACGCGGCCATTCAGCTCGCAGAATGGGCTGGAGCAACAGTCATTACGACCGTCAGCGGAGACCGGAAAGCTGAGCTCGCACGTCTCGCCGGAGCCCATTTAGTTATCAACTACCGGACGGACGGCGTCGTCGCTGCCGTCCGCCAAGCCGCCCCAGACGGAGTCGACACCATCGTCGATGTTAACGTTCCAGCCAATATCGACTCCGACGTACGGGTGCTCAAGCCAAACGGAACCATTGCCATCTACGCGGCGAATCTCGGGGAATCAGTGACCGTTCCCATCCGTGAAAGCATGACGAAGAACGTCCGCTACCAGTTCATCCTTACTTACACCGTTACGGACGAGCAGAAACAGCACGCCGTGGCCGCCGTCTCCGAGGCGCTAAAGGCCGGCGCGTTGCGCGTTGGTGAAGAACACGGCCTGCCGCTGACCCGCTTCCCGCTCCAAGCGACGGCCGCGGCACATGACGCCGTGGAGCATGGCACCATCGGTAAGGTGCTCATCGACGTCGCACCGACATCCTGAGCTCTCCCCTATGGCCTTCCGACTCGCCGGGGCCGGAGGGCCGGCGTCGCCTTCCGCGAACCCCTTAAACCTCCGCCACAGGAGCCGCGAACTGCGCCTCATACAGCCGCGCATAAGCCCCGCCGGCCGCCAGCAACGAAGCGTGCGTCCCCTGCTCCACGATCTGCCCGGCCTCCATCACAAGGATGAGGTCGGCGTCGCGGATCGTGGACAGTCGGTGCGCAATCACAAAGCTCGTCCGGTCGCTCCGCAGCGCACTCATCGCCTTCTGCACCAGCACCTCGGTCCGGGTGTCCACGGAAGAAGTCGCCTCGTCCAGGATCAGCACAGACGGCCGGGCCAGGAACGCCCGGGCAATCGTCAGCAGCTGCTTCTCCCCCGCGGACACGTTTCCGCCCTCGTCCTCCAGCACGGTGTCGTAACCCTCCGGCAGGGAGTGCACGAACCGGTCCACGTACGTCGCCTTCGCCGCCTCCAGAATCTCGGCCTCCGACGCCGAGGGCCGGCCATACGCAATGTTGTCCCGGATCGTCCCGCCGAACAGCCATGTGTCCTGCAGCACCATGCCCATCCGCGAGCGCAGCTCGCGCCGGGAGACCGAGGTGATGTCCACGCCGTCGAGCGTTATCCGGCCCGCATCAATCTCGTAGAACCGCATCATCAGGTTCACCAGCGTCGTCTTCCCGGCCCCCGTGGGGCCGACGATCGCCACGGTCTGCCCCGGCTCCGCCACCAACGAAAGGTTAGAGATCAGCGGCTTGTCCGGTGAATAGGAGAACGAGACGTTCTCGAACACCAGCCGCCCGCGCCCGCCGGCAGGAACAGAACCGGCCGCTTCCGGCGACTCCTCCGGCTCATCCAGCAACGAGAACACCCGCTCGGCCGACGCTACCCCGGACTGCAGCAGGTTGGCCATGGACCCCAGCTGCGCCAGCGGCTGCGTGAACTGCCGCGAGTACTGGATGAATGCCTGCACATCGCCCAGCTGCATCGCCCCGGACGCCACCTGCAGGCCGCCCACCACGGCGATCCCCACGTACACCAGGTTCCCGATGAACGTCATGGCCGGCATGATCAGGCCGGAAATGAACTGCGCGCCGAAGCTCGCCTCATACAGCTCCGCGTTCTTCTGCCGGAACCGCTCCCCCACCTCCTGCTGCCGGCCGAACACCTTCACCAGCGCATGCCCGGTGTAGGTCTCCTCGATCTGGCCGTTGAGCTCGCCGGTGTGCTTCCACTGCGCCACGAACAGCTTCTGCGAGCGCTTGGCGATCACCGCCGTCGTCACCAGCGTCAGCGGAATGGTCACCAGCGCAATGATCGCCAGCGTGGGCGAGAGCAGGAACATCATCAGCAGCACGCCCGCCACGGTCAGCAGCGACATCACCGCCTGGCTGATGGTCTGCTGCAGGCTTTGGGAGATGTTGTCGACGTCGTTCGTCACCCGGCTGAGCAGTTCGCCGCGCTGGATTGAATCGAAATACCGCAGCGGCAGCCGGTTGATCTTCGCCTCGATCCGCTCGCGCAGCCGGAACACCGTCCGCTGCACCACCCCGTTGAGCACGTACGCCTGCACCCACATGAACGCGGACGCCAGCACATACAGCACCAGCGCCCACAGCAGCACATTGGCCAGCGCCGTGAAGTCGATCCCCGTCCCGGGCGTCAGCGCCATGGCACTGAGCATGTCCGCCTTCTGGTTCTCCCCCGCGGCCCGCAGCTGCGCAATCAGTTGCGCCTTGGTCATCCCCGCCGGGAGCTGCTTGGACACGACGCCGGCGAAGATGATGTTGGTGCCCTCGCCCAGCAGCCGCGGGCCGATCACGGACAACGTCACCCCGGCGACGCTCAGCGCGATCACCAGCACCAGCCACAGGCGCTCCGGCCGCAGAGTTCCCAGCAGCCGCCTGGCCGACGGCCAGAAGTTCATCGCCTTCTCCGCAGGGATGTTCATCCCCGCGAACGGTCCCCCGCGTCCCGGACCCATGGGCGGACGCGGCGGGCGTACGACGGCGGTGCTCCCGGTTTCCGGGGCCGGTCCCGGCCGGGTGGGGGTGCTTCGCCCGCTCATACCGCCTCCTCCGCTGCCAGCTGCGAGGACACGATCTCGCGGTACGTTTCCGACGTCTCGAGCAGCTCATCGTGCGTTCCGTGCCCCACGATCCTGCCGTCGTCGAGCACCAGGATCTGGTCCGCGTCGGCAATGCTGGACACCCGCTGGGCGATGATCACCAAGGTGGCGCCGGAGGTGTTGTGCTTGAGCGCCTGTCTCAGCCGGGCGTCAGTGGCGGTGTCCAGCGAAGAGAACGAGTCGTCGAAGATGTAGAGCTCGGGCTGTTTCACCAGCGCCCGGGCGATCGCGATCCGCTGCCGCTGCCCGCCGGACACGTTGGTGCCGCCCTGCGAGATGGGCGCATCCAGCCCGCCCTCCATCTCCCTGACGAAGTCCTGCGCCTGCGCGGTGGTGAGTGCCCGCCACATCTCATCCTCGGTGGCATCGGGCTTGCCGTAGAGCAGGTTGCTGCGCACCGTGCCGGAGAACAGGTACGGCCGCTGCGGCACCAGGCCGATGTGCCCCCACAGCTGGTCCGGGTGCAGCTCGCGGACGTCCACGCCGTCGAACTTCACCGACCCGCTGGTGGCATCGGAAAGCCGCGGCAGCAGGTTCACCAGCGTGGTCTTGCCGGACCCGGTGCTGCCGATGATCGCCGTCGTCTGCCCCGAACGGGCAGTGAAACTGATCCCGGACAGAACCGGCTGCTCGGCACCCGGGTAGGCAAACCCGACGTCGTGCATCTCCATCTCGCCGCTGCCCGCACCGCCCCGGCCGGCGGCAGCGGTGACCGGATGCTCCGGCGGCCGCACGCTCGACTCCGTTGTAAGCACCTCGCCGATCCGGTCCGCCGAAACCGCCGCGCGCGGGATCATCACCGCCATAAACGTGGCCATCATGACGGACATCAGGATCTGCAGCAGGTAGCTGAGGAAGGCGATCAGCGTGCCCACCTGCATGGAACCGTCCTCGATCCGGAACGAGCCGAACCAGATCACCGCCACGCTGGAGACGTTCAGCACCAGCATCACCACGGGAAACGCGAGCGCCATCAGCCGGCCGGCCCGCAGCGCGGTGTCCGTGACGTCCTCGTTGGCGCGGGCAAACCGGGCGGTCTCGATGTCCTCCCGCACGAACGCCCGCACCACCCGGATGCCGGTGAGCTGCTCGCGGAGCACCCGGTTGACGGTGTCGATCCGCACCTGCATCTTCCGGAACAGCGGCACCATGCGGGTGATGATGAGCGCGACGGCGACCAGCAGCACCGGGACGCTGACGGCGATCAGCCAGGACAGCTGCGCATCCTGCCGGACCGCCATGATCACCCCGCCGATGCTGAGCATGGGTGCAGCCACCATCATCGTGGCGGACATCAGCACCAGCTGCTGGACCTGCTGGACGTCGTTGGTGGAGCGGGTGATCAGGCTCGGCGCCCCGAACCGCGTGACCTCCTGCTCGGAGAACTCCCCCACCCGGGTGAAGATCGCCCCGCGGAGATCCCGGCCCAGCGCCATGGCCGCCTTCGCCCCGAAATACACAGCCACCACCGCGCAGGCGATCTGCAACAGGGTGATGAACAGCATGAGGCTGCCCACGCGGAGGATATACCCGGTATCCCCCTTGGCCACGCCTTCATCGATGATGTCCGCGTTCAGCGTGGGCAGGTACAGGGACGCAATGGACTGCGCCAGCTGGAAAATCACGACGGCGATCAGCAGCCGCCGCTGCGGTCGCAGGTACTCAACGAGCAGTTTCCAGAGCATCCGGACTCCACTTCACGCCGCGAGGGTTCCTTCCGGAGCCCGCGCAATCAGATTCGAAGGCCAGTTTACGACCGGAAGCTGCGAGCGGGCCGGGTTCCTCTCAGGGCGAAGCGTGTCACGTGCGATTCATGGCCGGTGGCCGGGAAGCCCCTTCCGTGTACTGCCGGGCCGTGCCATCGTTGCAGCATGCAAACGGTTTATGAGGCTGCCGGCGGCGCCGGCTTCTTCCTGACGCTGGCCAACGCCTGGCATGCCCGTGTCATAGCCGACGACGTGGTCAGCCATGCGTTCAGCCACGGGTTCCACCCCGAGCACAGCCAGCGGCTCGCCGCGTATTGGGCGGAGGCTTTGGGCGGGCCGCCGAGCTATTCGGCCTCGTACGGCGACGAGACATCGGTGGTGCGGATCCACAGCGGCAACGGGCCTCACGAGGAGATGGACCGCAGGGCCATCGCCTGCTTCGACCAGGCACTGACCGACGTGGGGCTCACCGGAGACAACACCCTCCGCAAGGTGCTGCACGACTACTTCGCGTGGGCGACGACCACCACGATGTCCCTGTACGAGCGGTCCGCGGACGACGTGCCCGACGGGCTCCGCATCCCGCAATGGTCCTGGGACGGGCTGGTGGGGCAGGACTGAACAAGGCCACTTTCCGGAATTGGCTATGGTGCCGCGGCACGGCGGCCCCCTACGGTTGGTTGCTATGACCAGCATGACCACCGCAGTAAACGAATATCCCTTCTCCCAGGTTGACGTCTTTGCCCCGGGGCCCAAGGCAGGCAACCCGGTCGCCGTCGTACATCAATCCCATGGCCTGTCCACCGAACAGATGCAAAGCTTCGCTAACTGGACCAACCTCTCGGAGACCACGTTCCTCCTGGAGCCGTCGCACCCCGAGGCGGACTACAGGCTGCGTATTTTCACGCCCGCCGCCGAACTGCCGTTCGCCGGGCACCCCACCCTGGGCTCGGCGCACGCGTGGCTGGAAAACGGCGGGCAGCCCCGCCGTGACGGCGAACTGGTGCAGGAATGCGAGGCGGGGCTCGTGAAAATCCGCCGCTCGGGCACGGACCTCGCCTTTGCGGCGCCGCTCCTGGTCCGCTCGGGTCCGGTTGAACCGGCGGTGCTGGAACAGGCCCTCGCCAGCCTGGGCATCGATGCCAGCGAAGTCCTGGGCAGCAACTGGGTGGACAACGGCCCGGGCTGGCTGGGGATCCGGCTGCAATCAGCGGAAACAGTGCTCCGGCTGGAGCCCGATTTCGCCTTGATGGACCAGCTCTGTGTCGGCGTCATCGGCAGCTACCGGGAGGGTGGACCTGCCGACTTTGAAGTCCGGGCGTTCGTTCCCGGCTTGAGCGTTCCCGAGGACCCCGTAACCGGCAGCCTCAACGCCGGACTGGCGCAATGGCTCCTGGGCGAGGGCGTGGTGGACGGCGGCTACACCGTCCAGCAAGGCACTGTCCTGGGACGCGGCGGCCTGCTGACTGTCACGGTGGACGATGACGGCATCTGGATCGGCGGGGTCAGCCGCTCCGTGGTGAGCGGCAGGGTGTCGCTGTAGGCGCCGCCGCGTTTCCTCGGGCCGCCGCCCCGCCGCCGCCCCGGCCGTGGCCCCGCGTCAGCGGCCCGTGCTGCTCATGTGCGCCCGCTCCCGCTCAGGGTGCAGGGCGTGGGCTCCCCGGGCCTGGAACGCATGGGTGCCGCTGTGGACCTGTGCCGGCTGCGTGGGCCTGAACCGGTGGGATGGTTCGCTCCGGCGGCTGGTGCTCAAATCATGGATCAGGCCGGTCCCGGCAATCTCGCGAACACGGTAGATCCCGGCGGCGGCGCTCCGCTTCGTCGGGAATTTTACTGAAATCGCCACGAGGTCCCCGGACTTGTCCAGCAGCCTAAACCTGTATCCGCCGCCGGGCGCGCTTATCAATTCGAAGTGTCCGGACATCGTCGTCAGCCTCCGCTCGTCTGCTTCATCGCCTAGGCTTCCAGCTTACTTTCGGCCCCGCGCGTCTGTCAGCCCGCAGCTGGCCAGCGGCCGTCCGGCGGGGCAGCTATTCGTCTCCGGGCAGGTCCGTCTGCTCATCCGGCCCCTGCCTGCTGTGCGTGTCGTGGTCCTCGTCGGCGTCCTGGCCCGATTCAGGCTCAGATTCCTGACCGGACTCCGGACGGCGGTCTGCAAGGTCGGGGTTATCAGAATACGGTGCATACAGGCGGGGTACGGTCTCGATGAGTTCGTTGGCAGCCATCGCCAGCAGGTCCCGCTGGATCGTCGGCAGGGAGAGCAACCCCTGCAGATACGCTTCAACTTCGTATTCGCCCACGCCGCCGCCGATGCTGAAATAGTTCAACCAGAGTTCCCCGGGCGTGACGTCAGACGCTTTCAGGGCCGCCCGGAGCTTCCGCCGTTGCTCGGGTTCGTTCAGGTCGAAGCCCATAGTGGCGCCTCTAGTTCCTGCCGGCCTGTAACGCGGCAATGATTTCCGCGCCGGCCTCGGCGAGGGTGGTCCTGCGCTGCCTGGCATGGTGCATCAGGTCCTCCAAAGCACGCTCGTACCCGGCCCCGTGCCGCTGCATCAGGATCCCGCAGGCCCGGTTCACCACGTCCCTGCTCTCCAGGGCTGCATGCAGCTCCTCGCTGATCTGCTGCGGCAATTCGTTGGCTTGCACGTGGGAAAGCAGGGTCGCGGCCGGGGCGGCGAACAGCTCCAGCAGCCGTGTCGTGGCCGTGGTGTAGGCGGACGGAAGCGCAGCGTAAACCTTGATGGCGCCAATGCATTCCTTGTTCGCGCCGAGGGCTGCACTCACCACCGATCGGACGGGAAGCCCCCTCACCGCCTCACTCCAGCGTGGCCAGCGACTGTCCGTTCGGATATCGTCCACGAGTATGGTTTCCTCCGCGGCCCACGCCGTGAGGCACGGCCCTTCCCCGAGCTCGTACTGCAGTGCATCCGCCTCATCAACCACCCTGTCGGTTGATCCGTGACTGGTCCGGCGGCCCTGCGGGTCCAGGACGGACACCCCCGCACCGATGGTGCCAGGTACGGAGTCCTTGATGGCCCTCGCCAGGAGTTCGACGGCGGTGCTGACTTTTTCCTCGGTCAGAAGCAGCCGGCGGATCCTGCCGATCGCGCCGGACAGCTCATCCAGTGGAAGTTTCTTTGCCATGGATTGTCCTCCGGCCAGTCACCGGACAATCGGAGGGGGAGACCGTCCGGAGAAATCGTGTGCGCGTAGCGCCTCCTACCCCAGACAATACGCCTGCCCGGCGCCGCGGAACATGCCCCGGCCCACGGTGCACAGGAACAGCCGGCCGGGCCGATGCGCGGGTATGACGTCGGCTATTCGCGGGTGATAGGGAGTTTCTTGCCCTTTGGCTCGGACAACTCTTGTTCCGGAACGGGTGTGCGTACTTCGAGGACGCCGTCCTTGTAAGTCGCCTTGATGTCTTCCTCTTTTACGTCCGGCGGCAGAGGGAGGGAGCGGAAGAATGAGCCGTAGCGGAACTCCGACCGGTAGCTGCCCTTTTCCTTCTCCTCCGTCTCTTCCCGGCGTTCGGCGCGGATCTGCAGGGAACCGTTAACAACAGAGACGTCGATGTCTTTGTCCGGATCCAGCCCCGGCGCTTCGGCCCGGACGACGAGGGTGTTGCCGTCGAGGTACTCCTCGACGCGGATCGGCATCGGCTGGTTGCCTTGCTGGAAGACCCTGTCCATGGCGTCCATCATTTCGGACGGGGACCGGCGGAGCAGATCGAACGGGCTGCTGCGGAATGTATCCAGCCAGCGGTTGGTATGGAACGGTGACCACCTGAACAGATCAGACATGACGACGGTACCTCCCGTGCGTTGCGGTGTAATGCCCGAAGCGGGCTGACACTTCAAGTACACGCCTGCGCCCATGGGCCGGGCAGGGGCAAAAGACCTGCCTTGCGCGGCGGGCTCTTGTGCGGTGGCCCCCCGTGCGGTGGCGACGCCTTGCGGGGATGGATCTACTGCGGGGTCAGCCGGTAGCCCACTCCCCGCACGGTCTGCACCCACCGCGGCGAACGTGGACTGTCACCCAGCCGCTTACGCAGGTTGCCCATGTGCACTTCCAGCACGCGTTCGTCCCGGGCCGTCACGGCAGACCCGGGAACGGGGGCTTCGTGCCGCAAATGCCGGGCCAGGTCCGCCTTGGTCAGCACCGCCCCCTTGTTTTGAAGCAGTACGCGGAGCAGTTCGAACTGGGTGCGGGTGAGATCAATGGCTTGTCCGTCCGCCGATACTGCACGGGTGCTGTCCATCAGGGCAAGGCCGCGGTGTTCAAAATCCCACCCGGTTCCGGCCTCGGGTTCCTCGGCCGCGGCAACGTCGCGGGGAGCGGCGGCAGCGGGAGCGGTCAGTTCCGCGCCTACAGGCTTGGCGACGAAGTGTCCTGCCGCGCATTGCGCAGCTTCCACCAGCGCGTGACGCCTGGGCCGGCGCAGCAAGGCAGCGATCCTTGCCCGGAGCTCGCGCGGACGGAACGGCTTGGCCAGATAATCGTCAGCACCGGCTTCGAGGCCCAGCAACGCATCGGCTTCGTTCGCCAGGGCGCCGACCAGGATCACGTAGGCATGGCTGAAGGTACGGATCCGGCGGGAGGCTTCGATGCCGTCAAAGTCGGGAAGCCCGAGCTCCACGGTGACCAGGACCGGATCATGCCGCCGCACGGCAGCCACTCCCTCGGCACCGGACGCCGCGGCCACCACTTCGAACCCGGACTGGACCAGCAGCTCCTCCAGCGATGCCCTGCTACGACCGTCGCCGTCAATAACCACAGCTATGCCGCGCGTAACCATCAAACCCCCAAGAAATTCTCGTGCGTATTCAGCTTTAGTAACTATCACCAATTCCTCAACAACGAATTGCGGAAAAATTGTGCATTTATTGAGTAATGTAAAAATAAATATCGCGGGCCCTCTATTGCCAACCAATCCGCACTGAATGATGATCATCTTGTGCTCACTGGGGGCGCGGCGCTGCGGTGTTCGGCGCAAATGTAGGGGGCGTTAAATGGTTTCCTTGAGGTCTCGCGTCGCAAAAGCGGTTTGGCTAAACAGGCCGGTGGCAATGCTGGCAGCTGCCAGCCTGGTCATGTTGTCCGCAACAACGTCGGCGCAGGCCGCCGACACCACCCCCATGGACCCGAACCCCGGGCCCGTCGGCAGCTTTGCCTGGAAGGGGTTCAACTGGGAAAAACGGTTCTGGGCCGGTGCGCCGCAGTACAACAAGGCCTTCGACGCGGCGAACGTCAGCAATCCCGACGCCGGCGGATACGTCACGCTGTCCCTCACCAACCCGACAGGCAGCGCTCCTGTCGGGGCTGAGTTCCAGTCCACCCGGCAGGGATTCGGCTACGGCACGTACAGCACCACGGTGGCGAAAGATGTAAGCACCCTCCAGAAGGAAGTGGTGTGGGGATGCCTGTTTACCTATGATCCCCTGGCGACTCCCGGCTACAACGAGATCGATCTGTGCGAGGCATCCGCCTGGGGCGGAGGCGCAAGCTACGGGGAGTCCTGGCCCGTGACCCAGGCCCACGGCTACTGGTTCGATGCCACCAAGCCGCCGGGGCAGGGCAACAACACGGTCGTCTTCAACACGACGAATGACCTGGTCCTCACCCACAAAATGGTCTGGGAACCCGGAAAGCTCACGTTCGAAACCTTCGCCGGCGAGGGGTCCGGAGGCACCCTGCTCAAACGCACGGTCCTGCAGGGAACAACCGTCCCCGTGCCGGCCAAAGAAGCCATCCACTTCAACCTTTGGGTCACAGGCGGGGGTGGCGGCGACCCCGAACATGTGAAACCGGAGTCCGTGGTGATCCGAGACTTCTCGTTCACGCCGGCTGCCACCACAACTCCAGCCGCCGGCTCACCCATCAAACTCACCGCGGCCAACAGCAAGGTCAAAGGCGTCAATTCCACCACGCTGAAGTGGACCGGGGCCACCGGGTCCAGCGTCACACTCTGGATGAACGGCACCCCGAAGACCGTCCCCAACACGGGAAGCTACGTGAACAAGTTCAAGGGCGGTACAACCACAAGCTACAAGGTTTGCGATGCTGCTGCCTGTTCCGAGGCCGTCAGCGTGGTCACCTGAGCCGGACACGAACGGGTGGCCCGGATTCGTCGCGAATCCGGGCCGCCCGCCCCATAAGGCTGAAGTTATTTGGCCCGAACCGGCACGATGCGTTTGACGGCCAGACCGAGCGCCACGAGCGCGAAGGCTGCCAGGGCGAACCAGAAGAGGTCACCGGCCCCGGTTGCCGCGAGGGTTCCGGCCCCGACACCGGCCGCTGCGGGAGCTGCTGGATTGCTGTACATAGTGTTACCAAGCTTTCTTTTTGTTGAGTGCTGCATCCACGTAGGCCTTCGCGTGGACCACCTGAAGGAACAGGTCGATCAGAAGTTCGTACATCGTTGCGGCCGCCAGCATGTACTTCCAGCCACGCAGCCGCACGGTCACTACCCGTTCGATCACGAAGACACCGGTCACGGCCATCCAGAAGGGCTGAATGTGCAGCCCTTCTCCCGTGCCCAGTGCAAAAGCCACCGTTCCGAAGTAGGCCAACGACACCAGGATGCCTGTCACGGAGAGGGCCTGCCTGCCCCAGTACGGCCGGGTGACCCTGGTCCAGCCGTACTGGACACAGTTCTCCACCGCTCCCCGCTTCCACCTCAGCCGCTGGGCCCAGAGTTCGCGCCAAGTGGGCATGATCTCCGTGACCAGCGTGCAGTCAGCCGGCGATTTGATGCGGTAGTTCAGGGTCAGCAGGGCGAAGGACAACTCGTTGTCCTCGGTCAGAACGGAGGTGTCGTAAACGCCCGCCCTGCCGTTGCCGGGAGGCAGGGTGCCATCACGCCGGGCCTCGATAACGTCCACCAGGGTGCGGACCCGGAACAGCGCGGCCGTTCCCGTAACCACCAGGCATTTGCCGTGCAGCCGCTTCACATCCCGCGCGTACCGTGCGTACTCGTTCCGCTGCAGGTGGCCCACGAAGCCGCCGCCCTTCGCACCGCGGAAGACGCCTCCCACGGCTCCCAGCCGCCTGTCGGCGCTCAGATGGGCGGTTGCCCGCTCGAGGAAGTCACGGCTCAGCTGCGAATCCGCGTCCTGGACGAGGATCATGTCTTCCGGTCGCGCGCCGGGAAGCAGTCCCTCCAGCGCGAAATTCAAGGCACCCGCCTTCTTGTCCGTGTTTCCGACAGTGCGGATGACCTCCGCGCCAAGCGCAAGGGCAATATCCTCTGTGGCATCAGTGCAGTTGTCAGCAACAACCAGCACCCTGTCCGGCGGGAGAGTCTGCGATTTAAGGGATTCAAGCGTGTCAGAAATACCTGCGGCTTCATTATGCGCAGGAATAAGGACTGTTATCACAGAAGTCCGGCACCCGCGGTTCCAGGCTCAGAATTCGAATAGTCACACACTGGCTTGTTGCTCCAACCCGAATTAGTCAATTTGTTTGTTGACTAGAGTTTTTCAACTGGAACGCAAGCAGCAGGAAAATATTCGACAAGGAATCCGCAATCTTCCGTCAGGAAAGTTATTTCTCAACGGAACCTCAATTCCAGCAGTCACGCGACCCGTTAAAACAGGAAGTCGGGGTGCTGTCCTGGGACAGCAC
>NZ_JBWKYC010000019.1:52243-52550 GCF_059423525.1 Arthrobacter sp. GW460-12-1-14-TSB2 | reverse complement strand
CCCCCCCCCCCCCCCCCCCCCCCCCCCCCCGACTCCGTTAGTCAGCCATGTTCACGGCTGGAGACACACTTGCATGGTTACAGGAGGCCGCTTCCGCCGTCGTTCACAACCGAACCCTCAGACACCGCCGAAGCCGCAGCATCCAAGCTGGCGTCGGCATCCAAGTTCAGGCCCAGGCCTGCGTTCAGGTCCGAAACAACACTGTCCTCAGTGGAACCCTCACTCCAGGTGCCGTGGCCGTCGTTCACAACTGAACTCTCAGACACCGCGGAGGCCGCAGCATCCAGGCTGGCGTCGGCATCCAGGT
>NZ_JBWKYC010000019.1:0-52146 GCF_059423525.1 Arthrobacter sp. GW460-12-1-14-TSB2 | reverse complement strand
GGTTCAGACCCGCATTCAGGTCCGAAACAACACTGCCCTCAGTGGAACCCTCGGTCCAGGAGCTGCCGCCGTCGTTCACAACTGAACTCTCAGACACCGCGGAGGCCGCAGCATCCAGGCTGGCGTCGGCATCCAGGTTCAGACCCGCATTCAGGTCCGAAACAACACTGCCCTCAGTGGAACCCTCGGTCCAGGAGCTGCCGCCGTCGTTCACAACCGAACCCTCAGACACCGCGGAGGCCGCAGCATCAAGGCTGGCGTCGGCGTCCAGGTTCACACCCAGGCCAACGGCAAGGTCGGTGACGGCGCTGGTGTCCGTCGAGTTGCCGGTGCCGTGCCCCAAGGTGGAGGACCCGCCGTCGTTTACTACCGAGTCGTTCACTACCGAACCCTCAGACACGGCGGAAGCCGCAGCGTCCAGGTTGGCGCCAAGGTTCAGGCTGATGTGGCTTCCCGAGCCGAGGCCCAGGTCCGACGTCGTGGTGGTGGAATCGGAGGCGGAGGCTGCGCCGGCGCCGAGGATGAGCACTCCGCCGGCGAACACGGCGCTGCACAGGGTGGTGCGTACGAAAGATTTCATGACAATTAGTTCCTTACTAGTGAGTTGAGCCAGGCAGGGTTGGTGCGTGGCTAGGTGCCGTCCGCGCAGAAAGGCGCGGTGCCGGCGTCGCTAGTCGGGGGAAAAGCCGTGCTCCAGGCTGACCGAACCGGGCAGCTCGTCGGAGGGGTTGCTGACATCCTTGAGCGAGATCTGCGCCAAGGAAAACTGGAAGGCCGGAACGTCGGCTGCCACGCCGGATCCGCCGTCTCCGCCCGTCCGAAGCAGCGAACCGGAGCCCGCCGGCGCCGTAGCCGGCAAGTCGGGAGCGGGTGTTGCCGGACGTTCCGGAGCGGGTGTTCCCGCTGATACGACGACGGGGCTGCCGCCGTCGGACATTGCCGCCGGCCCGAATCCCCGGTCCGGCGTGACTGTCAGGACGGTCCGGGCCATGCCCGCAGAAGGTGCAGCGGCAAGCGACTCTGCGGCGTCGGCCGGTGCAGATTCCTGCGGGACGGACTCTGCCGTGGACGGAAGGGCGCGAACGTCGCCAAGCGCGGGGACGGCGTCGGCGACGTTGCCGGCAACGGAACCCACCGGAGCCAGCACGGGCGCCGTGACATCAGCGACCAGACCGGTGACCGGCGCCGTGATTCCGGAGACGGTTTCGGTGACGGGTGCGACGGCGCCGGAAGCGAGCGCCGTTACCGGCGCCACCGCGGTGGTGACCTGCTCGACAACGGCGGTCACCGGCGCCGAAACGGGAGCCACGGCGGTGTCCACCGGCGCGACAACCGGTTCGGCGATGGCCTGAACCTGCGTCGCCAGCGGCGCAGCCACAGTGGCAACGGGTCCAGTCAGCGCGGCCAGAGGACCTTCATCAGCCGTGGCAGTGTCAGAGGTGCCGGTGTCAGAGGCAATGGTGTCCGTGACGGGCGGCAACAGGCTGGAAGCTTGAGCCGAAACGGCTCCGAAGATAAGCCAGGCAGCCGCGAGCAGTGTTGCCAGGACGAGGGACCGCAGGGCGGAGGGAAGCCATGATGCATTTTCGCGCATTGCTTCACCTCCCGATCGTGGCCGGACGTCATCGATTACCGCAGGACTTACAAACCATTCGACGCCGCAAGGGCGGCGGATGGGTGGAGCTCGAAAATGGCCGGCCGGCGCCTCCGTCAGGGCTGCCGGCCCGGTGGTCGCAGAAGCTTAGGTCCGGTCCGTGTGGCCTACCGAAATGTATCTTTTCGGCACGCCTAAATTAACGCTATCCTCGTCCTAACAGGACCCCGAAGGCGAGGAACAACGATGACCACCACAACTGCCCCGGCCCGCCCGGCCACGAACCGGCGCTGGTCGCGGCTGCTGCTGATGGGACCGGCCTTTGTGGCCGCCATTGCGTATGTTGATCCGGGTAACGTCGCGGCAAATCTCACCGCCGGGGCGAACTACGGCTACCTGCTGGTCTGGGTGCTGGTGGCAGCGAATGCCATGGCGGTCCTGGTGCAGTACCAGTCGGCCAAGTTGGGTCTGGCGACAGGGCTCAGCCTCCCGGAAATTCTCGGCAAGCGCCTGGGCACCCGCCGGCGCCGGCTGTACTGGGTCCAGGCGGAGGTTGTCGCCGGGGCCACGGACATGGCGGAAGTCATCGGCGGGGCCGTGGCCCTGAACCTGCTCTTCGGGCTTCCCCTGCTGGCCGGCGGTCTCATTATCGGACTCGCGTCCATGCTACTGCTGGCACTGCAGTCCGCCCGCGGCCAGAAATCCTTCGAATACGCGATCCTGATTTTGCTCGGTGTCATCGCCGTCGGATTCGTCTCCGGGCTATTCGTCAATCCCCCGGACGCTGGAGGTGCCCTGTCAGGTCTTGTGCCCCGTTTTGAGGGGACAGACACGGTCCTGCTCGCGGCTAGCATGCTCGGCGCAACGGTGATGCCGCACGCGATCTACCTGCACTCGGCTCTGGCCCGGGACAGGCACGGCTTCTCCGAGGACCCTGCGGTACGAACCCGGCTGATCCGTGCCACGCGTTTCGATGTGGCCGGGGCCCTGATGCTGGCCGGTGTCGTGAACATCGCGATGCTCCTGCTGGCCGCGTCCAGCCTGCGGGGCATCGCGGGAACAGACACCATTGCCGGCGCCCACGCCGCCGTGACGTCAGCACTCGGCCCCGTTATCGGCGTGGTGTTCGCGATCGGGCTGCTGGCCTCAGGTCTGGCTTCCACCTCGGTTGGCTGCTACGCGGGGGCGACGATCATGGGCGGTCTGCTCAAGATCCGGGTGCCACTGCTGACCCGGCGGGTGATTACGCTGATACCGGCTCTTATCATTCTCGGCGCGGGAATTGAGCCGACCCTGGCTCTGGTGCTGAGTCAGGTTCTGCTCAGCTTCGGGATACCGTTCGCCCTGATTCCGCTGATCCGGTTGACCGGAAAACGGGACGTCATGGGCATCCACACCGACTCCCTGGCGCTGAAACTCGCCGGGTGGACCAGTGCGACGCTTATCGTCGGCCTGAACTGTGTCCTGATCGTCCTGACGATCACCGGGCAGTCCTAACCAGGCACCATACCCGCGCCTGTCCGGTTTCTGTCAGCGCTGCACGTGGCAGGGCACGACCCACAGGGCGTCCGCTGCGTGCACACCCAGGGAGATTAGTGCGGCATGCTTTCCTGGTCGCGGTGGGCAGCGGGTTCGATCTGGAAGGTCAGGGAGCGGCGAATGATCACGCGCCGATCAGCAGGGACACGACGGCCTTGGGGTCAGTCCTCCCGGCGGGTGTTCAGCGTCAGGGCCTGCGGCCGGTTCTCGGATTCACACCCGGCACAGCAGCCCGGCTGGGATGCAGCATCGTCGCGACCGTCCCGGGCTTCTACCGAATGCGCTTGTACCTCAGGTGCATTTTCTGCCGATGCAGGCGGCGGTGCGCAACAGTCGTCCGTGTCGGTGCCGTGGGCAGCGGCGGCGTTCGGGACGGTGCAGCAGACATCGCCGCGCCAGGCGCTGATGCCTTCCCGGATGGCGATACCCGCGATCACCAGTGCGGCGCCGGCGTCCGCCCACCACCAGCCCAGCGTGCTGTTCAGGACCAGGCCGACGAGCAGCACCGCGGACAGATATGTACAAAGCAATGTCTGCTTAGAGTCAGCGACCGCCGTCTTGGATCCAAGTTCCCGGCCCGCGCGGCGCTGGGCCCAGGAAAGGACCGGCATCACGGCCAGGCTCAGGGCCGCAATCACGATACCGGGCGTGGAGTGCTGGGCCTCTCCCCCTCCGGTGAGGGATCTGACCGCGTCGAGGGTGACGAATGCCGCGAGGGCGAAGAAGGACACAGCGATGATCCGCAGCGTCAGATGCTCGCGCCGTTCCGGGTCCTTGGCTGAAAACTGCCAGGACAACGCCAGCGCGGACGCGACCTCAATCACCGAATCCAGTCCGAAGCCGATCAGGGCTGAGGAGTCCGCTACGCCGCCGGCCCAGAGGGCCACCACCGCCTCGACGAGGTTGTAGGTAATTGTCGCTCCCGCGAATAGTCGGATCCTGAGGCTGAGTACCGCACGGCGTTCCGGGGTTGGAGTGTGTAGCAGAGTCGTCATGCGAAGCATTCCCCGTCCGGAGCGCAGCAATCGGGATCCACCGCGAGGACGACACCGATCAGGTCCCTGATCGCGTGACCCAGCCGGGCGTCAGCGAGTTCGTACCGACTGCGACGACCGTCCGGGACAGCGACCACGAGTCCGCAGCCGCGCAGACAGGTCAGATGGTTGGACATGCTTTGCCGGGACACCCCCAGGGAGTCGGCCAGATCCGAAGGATAGGACGGGGCGCCTGAGAGGGCCAGGAGGACCCGGGCGCGGGTAGGGTCCGAGACCGCGTAGCCGAACCGGGCCAGCACGGGAGCCTGGGCGAGCGTTTCCATACGACCAAAGTACATCCAGGGATGTATTCACACAAACGTGTATTAGGAACGGGACACTTCTTTCCTCAGCCCATTTTCAAGGGAGGGGTTGCGGCCCTATGGGCTCACAACCATGTTCCGAGATCAGGTTCCGGCTGAGTGCGCGAACCTCATCCAGTTCGGCCGAGAGGCCTGCCAGCACAATGGTTGCATCGGCAGTCTGCGAAGCTGAGTGATCGTCCGCGAGCCCGTCGGCACGCAGGTTGATCAGTGACTCAACCATCCGGAACGCGAGCTCACCGAGGGGCGCGCTGCCGGCGCCGCCGGGTGCCGGGACCAGTTCCACGACCCTCTGGCCCAGGTCCCGGTACAGCTGCCGCAGCTCGCGCCTGTCCGCCATGAACGGCTCGAAACGCTCGGCGCGTGCTTCCGGCAGGTGGTACAGGACGCCGAGGTTCCATCGCGCACTGCACAGCAAACCACCGTCATAGAGCGCCACCGAATGGAGAGCCGCGGCCGCCGCCACTGCGCCGACCGGCCGCGGAGCTGCGCAGACAGCCCTTGCGAAGTCCAAGCCACCGGCCACGGTCCCTTTCAGCAACTCGCCGAGGATGTCATCCTTCGTGCCGAAGTGATGGTAGAGCGACGACTGGCGCATGCCCACCGCATCGGCGATCGCCCGCGTGGACGTGTTCGCGAAGCCTTGGCTCGTGAAGAGTTCGGCGGCCGCATCGAGGATTTCGTCCCGGGCGGTGGCCCCCGGGCGCACTGGCTGCTGCTTGCGGGGTCGTCCCGGTCCGGCTGAAGTCACCCCACATTCTTACACCGCCTGCGAGTGCAGAATGCGCCGCCCGAGCAGGTCCGAGTGCTGGTGAGTTTTTGTTCACAGAACTGAAACACCTCGAAATCCAGCTTTTACACGGGTGAAACGGAACCGGGACACGGCACTGGAAAACTATCAAGTGACCGGTATTTCGGGAGGGGCCATCCAGCGGCTACCCAGATGTGGTCACCAGCCCCCGTTCCAG
This sequence comes from Arthrobacter sp. GW460-12-1-14-TSB2, assembly GCF_059423525.1. Taxonomy (NCBI): domain Bacteria; kingdom Bacillati; phylum Actinomycetota; class Actinomycetes; order Micrococcales; family Micrococcaceae; genus Arthrobacter; species Arthrobacter sp. GW460-12-1-14-TSB2. Next base: position 46,688 of record NZ_JBWKYC010000019.1, on the reverse strand, counting down.
ACACGGAGAAACCGATGACTTCCACCATTTCGACGGCGTCCGCCCACGCAGACGATGCAGACCTGACCTCGCTCGGCTATCAGCCGTCACTGCACCGCAAACTTGGCCGCTACGCCTCCTTTGCCGCAGGATTCTCGTTCGTTTCCATCCTGACTACTATCTTCCAGCTCTTTGCGTTCGGGTATTCCTTTGCCGGACCGGCGTTCTTCTGGACCTGGCCGGTGGTACTTATCGGCCAACTGCTCGTTGCCCTGAATTTCGCTGAACTCGCCGCCCGCTACCCCCTCTCCGGCGCTGTTTACCAGTGGGCCCGCCGCATGGGCGGCGAAGTGGTGGGCTGGTTCGCCGGCTGGTTCATGGCCATCGCCCAGGTCGTCACTGCGGCCGCCGCCGCCATCGCGCTCCAAGTGGTCCTCCCGCAGCTGTGGGACGGCTTCCAGGTGGTGGGCGGTGACCCTGCGCTGGCCACCGTCACCGGCGCCGCCAACGCGGTAGTCCTCGGCGCTGCACTCCTGGTGGTCACAACAGTGATCAACTGCCTGGGCGTGAAGCTCATGTCCCACGTCAACTCCATCGGCGTGACGTGCGAAATCGTTGGTGTGGCCGCCGTCATCCTCGCCCTGATTTCCGCCGCCCAGCGCGGACCCGACGTAGTGGCGGACGTCAGCGTGGTGGCCGGCTCGGACCTCGGTGCCGTAGGCGCGTTCCTCGTCTCCGGCCTCATGGCCGCCTACGTCATGGTCGGTTTCAACTCCGCCGGGGAGCTCTCGGAAGAGACGAAGAACCCGCGGAAGACAGCACCCCGCACCATCCTTTCGGCCCTGATCATCTCCGGTATCGGCGGCGGGCTCATGATCATTACCGCACTCATGGCCGCACCCAGCCTCGACGACGGGCGCCTCGCTACCGAGGGCCTGCCCTACGTACTGACCGCCGTCCTGGGAACCTTCTGGGGCAAGGTCCTTTTGGTGGACGTCGCCGTCGCGATCTTCGTCTGCACATTGGCCATCCAGACCGCGGGATCCCGCCTGGTGTTCTCGATGGCCCGCGACGGCAAACTCCCCGCATCGGCGCTGCTCTCCTCCGTCCACCCGGAACGCGGCACCCCGATGTGGCCGTCCATCGCCATCGGCGGCCTCGCCGTCGGAGTCCTTGCCATCAATATCGGCAACGCCGCCCTCTTCACCACGCTCTGCAGCGTCTGCATCGTCATGGTGTACCTCGCATACCTCCTGGTCACTGTTCCACAACTGCTCAGCCGGCTGCGCGGAGACTGGGACCGGGTGGGCCAGACCATGCCGGCCGGGCTGTTCTCGCTGGGACGCTGGGGGCTTCCCGTCAACATCCTGGCCGTCCTCTACGGCGCCGTGATGGTGGTAAACCTCGCCTGGCCGCGCCCCGAGGTCTACGACCCCAGCGGCGAAAACGGACTCCTGCTATTCTCCGCACCGCTCATGGTGGGGGCCGTGCTGCTCCTGGGGATCTGGGTGCGCAGCCGCAAGACCTCCGACGTGCCCGCAGCGTAGGCACCCGCGACTGATGACCATCACCACAGCCAACACCGCCAAGGAATGACTGACATGACACAGACCCTCGAATCCGCACAGCCCGCCGCCCGAACCGACGCCGCCGGAACCGCCACCACAGCGGGTGCGCGCGACCATGCCCGCGCCCAGCACGGACGGACCGCGGACACCATGATCCATGTGCCCGCGAGCGCAGCACCCCAACGCCTGACCGCCGGACTGCCGGCGGGAGCCGCCGCCTCGCTCACCTGGGCAGAATCGCTCGCGTTCGGGCGCTACACCCACCTGGAACTGGCCCGCGGGACCAGGATCAGGCTCACCGATACTGACGGCGACGCCTGCGTCCATGCCGTGCTCTTCCGGGCCGGAGCAAGCTACGAGCGGATCAACGTCGCCGATACCGTCAAAGTCCCGTGGCAGGCCTACCTCGGAACCGGGCATCCGCTGCTCTCCGACGCCGGCCGGCTGATGGCCACCCTCGTCGCAGACTCCTCCGGCCGGCACGACGCCCTCACCGGAACCACCAGCCTCGCAGGCAACCAGGCCAAATACGGTGCAGGCTCCGCGCACAGCGCGTCACCCGCAGGCCGCGAACTGCTCACCCTCGGCGCCCTCAAGCACGGCATCAGCCAGCGCGAAGTGCCGCCGTCGATTTCCTTCTTCAAAGGCACCGCCGTGGACCCGGACGGTGGCATCAGGTTCACCGGCAGCGCCGGTGCCGGCACCGCCGTCGAACTTCTCCTCCACATGGACGCGGTCCTGGTGCTGGCCAACACGGCCCACCCGCTGGACCCGCGACCGGTCTTCACCGGCAGCACCGTGGACATCGTTGCATGGCAGGCGCCCGAAGACCTCGCAGCCCTTGCCGCCGGAAACCTGGGATTCACGCCCGGCCCCGAGCACCTGCTCGCCCTCCAGAACACCGAACACGACTTCACCGCAAGGACTTCCGCATGAACACCACCACACTGACCGTCCAGCCGCAGACAATCCAGCCGCAGACAATCCAGCCGGACCCCGCTACTGCCGCCCTGGTCCCGGGGCTCGTCGTCCTGGACGAATATGTGGAAGCCCGCGGTCCGTGGTCCGCCGTGGTGGAAGCCGGGGACGTCCTCACCATCGTGGACCTTGAGGGCAACCAGGCCGTGGACTGCCTTCTCTACGCAGACGGAGACACCGCCGCCCGATACTCCGCCGCCGCAACTATCGCCGCGCAGGGCTCCATCTTCCTCACCACCGGATCCGTGCTCAGGGCTGACAGCGGCGAAGCGCTCATGACCGTCGTGGCCGATGAAGTGGGTGTCCACGACACCATCGGCGGCGCCTGCTCGCAGGAATCCAACACCCTGCGCTACGGCCAGCACACCCACGAACAGCACGCCTGCGTGGAAAACTTCCTCATCGAAGGCTCTAAATGGGGCCTCGGCAAGCCGGACCTGGTCTCCAACATCAACTGGTTCATGAATGTACCCGTGGACCCGGACGGTGCCCTCGGCATCGTGGACGGGCTCTCCGCCCCCGGCAAACGCGTGGCACTCCGCGCCGAGGCCGACACCCTGGTCCTGGTTTCCAACTGCCCCCAGATCAACAACCCCTGCAACGGCTTCAACCCCACGCCCGTGCGCATGATCGTCACCCGCCCGGAGGTCTCCCGATGAACCGCTTCGACACCCTGCTCGTCGCCAACCGCGGCGAAATCGCCTGCCGCATCATCGAGTCCGCCCGGAAGATCGGGCTGCGCACCGTGGCCGTCTTCTCCGAGGCGGACCGCGGCGCCAAGCACGTGCGCCTCGCCGACGAAGCCGTCCTGCTGGGACCGGCCCCTGCCAAGGAGTCCTACCTCCGGGTCGACGCCATCCTGGCCGCCGCGGCAGCTACCGGCGCCGGGGCCATCCACCCCGGCTACGGATTCCTTTCCGAGGACGCAGGATTCGCTGAAGCCGTGGAGGCCGCCGGGCTGGTCTTCGTGGGCCCCACTCCGGACCAGCTGCGGATCTTCGGCACCAAGCACACCGCCCGGGACGCCGCCCAGCGCGCCGGAGTGCCCATGATCGCCGGCTCCGGACTGCTTGAGGACCTCGACGCAGCCTTCGCCGCCTCCGCCACGATCGGCTTCCCGCTGATGCTCAAGGCAACCGGCGGAGGCGGCGGCATCGGCATGGCCGTCTGCCGCAACGAGGCCGAACTGACGGATAGCTACGCAAGGGTGGCCAGGCTCGCCAGCTCAAGCTTCGGCACCGCCGGCGTCTTTGCCGAGCGCTACATAGAACACGCCCGCCACGTGGAGGTTCAGATCTTCGGCGACGGCGAAGGCCGCGTGGTCAGCCTCGGGGACCGGGACTGCTCATTGCAGCGCCGGCACCAGAAGGTTCTCGAAGAAGCGCCGGCTCCGGACCTTCCGGCCCGATTGCGCGAGGAACTGCACCGCAGCTCCCGTGCGCTCTGCGCCTCGGTGGGGTACCGCTCCGCCGGTACCGTGGAGTTCGTCTACGACCCCGTCCGGCAGGTAGCGTCCTTCCTCGAAGTGAACGCCCGCCTGCAGGTGGAGCACCCGGTCACGGAAGCCGTCACCGGCGTCGACCTGGTGGAATGGATGCTCAACCTGGCGCAGCAGCAGCCCGTGCTGGACGGCCTCCCGGACAGCCTTCCGGTGACCGGGCACGCCGTGGAAGCACGGATCTACGCCGAAGACCCGGCCCGCAACTTCCAGCCCAGCGCCGGAACCGTCACCAACGCCCAGTACCCGGGCTCCGACGTCGTGCGTGTTGACGCGTGGGTGGAAACCGGCAGCGAAGTGTCCACCAACTACGACCCGCTCCTGGGCAAGGTCATCTCCTTCGGCGCCAGCCGGGACGAAGCCCTCGACTCCCTGGCGGACGCCCTGGCGCAAACCCGCATGGACGGCATCGAAACCAACCTCGGCATGCTGCGCTCCGTCACGGGCCTGGACGTGGTCCGTGCCGCCGCGCACTCCACCAGCACGCTGGACAGCGTGGGCGACCCCGAACCCCGCCTCACCGTGGAGCGCCCTGGCCTGCAAACGAGCGTGCAGGATTGGCCCGGACGGACCGGTCTCTGGCAGGTGGGCGTGCCGCCGAGCGGCCCCATGGATGATCTCTCCTTCCGGCTGGGCAACGTGGCGCTGGGCAATCCGGAAGGTGCGCCCGGCCTCGAATTCACCATGGCCGGACCGGCGCTGCGCGTCACCCACGCCACCACCGTCTGCGTCACCGGCGCCGAGGTGGCCGTGACCGTCAACGGCGAAGCCGTCCCTGTCTGGGAACCGGTCACAGTTCCCGCCGGCGGCGTGCTCGACGTCGGATCGGCCGAGGGTGCCGGGCTGCGCGGCTACATCCTTTTCGAGGGCGGCCTCGACATTCCCCAGTACCTCGGCAGCGCCTCCACCTTCACCCTGGGCCAGTTCGGCGGCCACGGCGGCCGCGTGCTCCGCGCCGGCGACGTGCTCCGCACCGTAGGCGGAACGGCACCTGACACGGTGCCCGCCCCGGTCCCGGCCGAAAGCCGCCCCGCCTTGACCAGGCAGTGGGAGCTCATGGTGGTGGAAGGACCGCACGGGGCCCCGGAGTTCTTCCAGCGCGAGGACATCAACGAACTTTTCGCAGCCTCCTACGAGGTGCACTTCAACTCGGCCAGGACCGGCGTCCGGCTGATCGGCCCCAAGCCGCGCTGGGCACGGAACGACGGCGGCGAGGCCGGCCTGCACCCCTCCAACATCCACGACACCGCCTACTCGGTGGGCGCCCTGGACTTCACCGGGGACACCCCCATCCTGCTCGGCCCCGATGGTCCCAGCCTGGGCGGCTTCGTCTGCCCGGTCACTGTGGTGACCGGCGAGCGCTGGAAGCTCGGCCAGCTCCGGCCCGGCGACACGGTCCGCTTCGTTCCGGTGAAGACCGTCCAGGCGCCGTCCGCGAAAGAACTCGGACCGGCCCGGCAGCACCTGATCCTCCCCGGTTCAAAGGGCGACGGCTCCAAGGGCGACGGCGACGACGGCGTGCTGGGCCGCGTGCCGGAAGGCGACGGTCGCCCGGCCGTGACGTACCGCCGCTCCGGCGACGACAACCTCCTGGTGGAATACGGCGACATGGTGCTTGACCTCGGCCTCCGCGCCCGGGTCCACGCCCTGCACCAGGAGCTCGAGAAGCTGCGGATTCCCGGCATTGTGGACCTGACACCCGGCATCCGCTCGCTCCAGGTCAAGGCCGATCCGTCCGTCCTCCCCGCCTCCCGCCTGCTCGGGATAGTTCGTGAAATCGACGCCGCCCTGCCCGCCAGTTCCGAACTGGTGGTTCCGAGCCGCACCGTCAGGCTTCCGCTGTCCTGGGACGATCCTGCCACGCGTGAGGCAATCGAGCGGTACATGGCGGGCGTCCGGGACGACGCTCCGTGGTGCCCGTGGAACATCGAGTTCATCCGCCGGATCAACGGGCTGGACTCCGTGAACGACGTCTTCGACACCGTTTTCAACGCGGACTACCTCGTGCTTGGGCTGGGCGACGTCTACCTCGGTGCTCCCGTGGCAACGCCGCTGGACCCGCGGCACCGCCTGGTCACGACGAAATACAACCCCGCCAGGACCTGGACCCCGGAAAACGCCGTGGGCATCGGCGGCGCGTACATGTGCATCTACGGCATGGAGGGTCCGGGCGGCTACCAGTTCGTCGGCCGCACCACGCAGGTCTGGTCCCGGCACGCCACCGCCGCCCCGTTCGAGCCGGGCTCGCCGTGGCTGCTGAGGTTCTTCGACCGGATCTCCTGGTACCCCGTCAGCCCGGAGGAACTCCTGGACCTGCGGGCGGACATGGCGGCCGGCCGGGGCCGGGGCGTGGACATCGAGGACGGAACCTTCTCCCTGGCCGAACACGAGGACTTCCTCGATGAGAACAGCGATTCGATCGCCGCTTTCCGGGCACGGCAGGAGAAAGCCTTCGCCATCGAACGCCAGGCCTGGGAAGACGCCGGCGAGTTCGACCGCGCGGAAAAGGCCGTCGCCATCGCGCCGCCCTCAGAGGACGTGGTGGTTCCCGACGGCGGAACCCTGGTGAGCTCGCCCTTCGCGGCGAGCGTCTGGAAGGTGGACGTGGCACCCGGGGACAAGGTGGTGGCGGGCCAGCCGCTGGTCTCCATCGAAGCCATGAAAATGGAAACCGTCCTCACCGCGCCCAGCGACGGGATCGTGCACCGGGTGCTGCCCAGCGCAGGGTCCCAGGTGGTGGCAGGTGAGCCGCTGGTGATCCTCGAAGCGGCGGAACTGAACGAAAAAGAGCTCGTCCTCGAAGGCAGCGCGGCATGAGCGGCATCAGCAGATCAGCCACGGCCCGGGTGACGGCGGCACTCGCCGCGATCGACGCCGTCGACCGTCCCGAAATCTGGATCCAGGTCCGGGGCCGTGAGGACCTGCTGGCCGAGGCCGCCCGCATCGACGCCGACGCGGCGTCCGGCAGTGAACTCCCCTTGGCCGGACTCCTGCTGGCGGTCAAGAACAACGTGGACGTCGCCGGGGTCACCACGACGGCGGCGTGCCCCGGTTTCGGCTACAAGCCCGCCGAAGACGCCGTGGCAGTGGCGCGGCTGCGAGCCGCCGGCGCCCTGGTGCTGGGCTCGACCAACCTGGACCAGTTTGCCACCGGGCTCGTGGGAACCCGCAGCCCGTACGGCGCAGTCCGCGATGCGCGGCGGCCGGACCGGATCTCGGGCGGGTCCAGTTCAGGGTCCGCCGTGGCTGTGGCCCTGGGGCTGGCGGACATTGCCATCGGAACGGACACAGCCGGTTCGGGCCGGGTTCCGGCGGGGCTGCAGGGACTCGTTGGCATCAAGCCGACCCTCAATGTGGTGTCCACGGCGGGAATGGTGCCTGCCTGCCGTTCGTGGGACACCGCCACCATCCTGGCCCGCGACCTCGACACCGCCGAGCTGGCCATGGGGATCATGGCAGGGGAATCGCGGACCTGGCCTGCGGACGTACGCCTGGCGGCACCGTCGCGGCCGCGGGTGGCCTATCCGGCGTCGCTCCCGGCACTGCCGGATGCCTGGGCTGCGGAGTTCGGCTCCCAGCTCGAACGGCTGCGTTCCACCGGTGTGGACGCCGAGCCGATCGAACTGGACGTCTTCCTGCAGGCGGCCCGGCTACTGTACGACGGCGCCCTCGTGGCCGAGCGCCACGCCGCCGTCGGATCGTTCATCGACGCCGCGATGGCCGGCGACGAGTCCGGAAACGGCACGGCCATCGGGCTGGACCCGACGGTCACCGGCATCATCACCGCGGCAGGCCGCGTTCCCGCCCATCAGTATGTCCGCGACACTGCGGCGCTGAACGAGCTGAGACGCGAAGCCATGGACCGGCTTGAGGGATTTGATGCCTTGATCGTGCCCACCACGCCCTTCCACCCCACGCTGGCCGAGGTCGCGGCGGACCCAGTGGGGATCAACTCGCGAATGGGCACCTACACCAACTTCTGCAACCTCTTCGATATGTGCGCAGTCGCGGTTCCGGCCGGCAGCGTCGAGGAGTCCGACGGCGGTGGAGTCGCACAGTTCGGCCTCACCGTTGTGGGCAGGACGTTCGACGACGGCGTGGTGGCGGACATCGCCCGCAGGATTGAGGCGACACCCGGCCTCCCGGCCCTGTTTGCCGCCGGGGCAGCGCCGAGCCGTGCCCCAGGCGAACGGCTGCCCTGGCCCGTGGCCGCCGGCGCCGCGGCAGTGCCGCTTGTAGTGGTGGGCGCGCACCGCAAGGGACAGCCGCTGGCGGACGAACTGGAAAAGCGGGGCGCGTTCTGGGACGGTCCCGTCACCCTGGCACCCCGCTACCGGATGGTGGCGCTGGACACGCAGCCGCCCAAACCCGGCGTCGTTCGCTCCGATGACGGCGGCGAACTGGCGGCGGAGCGCTGGCTGCTGTCCGAGGCTGCGCTGGGGTCCTTCCTCGCGGAGCTCCCCGAACCCATGCTGCTGGGGTCGGTGCTGCTCAATGACGGTTCAACGGCCGTGGGTTTCGCCTGCGATGCCGTGGCGGCGTCCCACGGCAGGGACATCACGCACTTCGGGGACTGGCTCGTGGCTCAAGATGCGGCCGAACATTCCACGGACAAGACCGGTCAGGGCATCTGGAGGCAGACCGGCAAGGCCTTACTGACGGGTCTGCAGCGCGGTCGGGGGTAGGCCAGGGTGAGGAACCGGCCCCGACACCCATGGACTGCTCAGCCGCCCAGCACCACGTTGACCGGCGGCTCCCCTGCCAGCATCAGGTCGATCTGGCGCTGCAGGAGCCGGCCCATCCTCGGACGCATCGCGGAACTTGCTCCGCCCACGTGCGGGGTGATGATCACGCCGGGCGTGCCCCACAGCGGATGGTCCTGCGGCAGCGGCTCGGGATCGGTGACGTCCAGCGCGGCGCGGATCCGGCCGGATGCCGTGTGGCGGACCAGTGCCTCCGTGTCCGCAACGGGGCCCCGGGCCACGTTGACCAGCAACGCGCCGTCGGGCATTGCCGCAAGGAAATCGTCGTCAATGAGGTGGCGGGTGGCGTCGCTGAGCGGAACGCCCACCACCACAATGTCGTGCTCCGGCAGCAACTCCGGCAGCTCATCGATTCCGTGGATGACGCCGCTCTCATCCGTCCGCTGCCGGCTGGCAACCCTGGTGACGCTTGTTTCGAACGGGATGAGCCGCTGCTCGATCGCTTTGCCCACGCCGCCGTAGCCCACAATGAGGACGCGGCGGTCGGCCAGGCTGGCGGTGGGCCGGGCATCCCAGACACCGTCCCGCTGGCTCTTCATGAGCCGGGGGAACTCCCGCTGGCTTGCCAGGATCATCGCCAGCGTCAGTTCTGCAGTCGAGGTCTCGTGCACGCCTGCTGCGTTGGCGAACACCCGGTCCGCCGGAAGCGAGTCCGCCACGCCGTCGTACCCGATCGACTGGCTCTGCACCAAGGCGGTCTCTACGGCCTCAAGATTCCGGAGGACCCGCGTGCCGCCCATGTACGGCGGGACCACGATGTCGATCTGCGGCTGCGGAGGCTCGCCCGTGAAGTCCCACTCCAGGACAGTGACGTCCGGGTGCGGCGTCAGGTATTGGCGAAGTACGTCATCGGGCAGGCTGACAGTGATCTTCCGGGTCATGGTTCTCCAACTGCTCCGTCGGCTCGGGGCAGGCTGATGCGGTGCGGTGCGGCCTGCCGGAAAGGGGGTCTTTGCTGCCAGCCTAGTGGAGGGACGCGAGGTGATTCGAGCCGCAGCCTCCGGCCGAACGGCGAATCAATGGCTCCTACAGACAACTAGTCTTGGACGCATGACGACCCTTCCCGAGCAGTTGGCCCATCAGAGGCAGCTCGCAATGCAACAGTTGGAACAGCGACGCAGCATGTCAGACCAACTGGGCGTGCCCCGTCCTGTCGACCACAGCGGAGTATTTCCAGACAGGAAATCAGCCTCTGAAGCCAGCCGTGAGCTGGTCAGCTCGGGGTACGGCACCCACATTAGTGACGATCAGGGATATGTCCTCCTGGAAGCCCAGAAGGTCTCCGCTGTCGACGCGGAAGCTGTTCACAAGTTCACCGAAGAGGTGCTCACCATCTTCCATCGGTTCGGTGGCGACTATGACGGGTGGGGAGCGCCCGTGGTCGACTCTTCGCCTGCTACCGCCGCCCCGCGTCGCTCATGGCTATGGCGGCTCCTGCGCCCCCAAGGCTAGAGGAGGTTGGCCGGATGCTGAGCATTGGCTCGATCGTGATCCGCGTTAACGACCTCCAGGCCCAGATGGCCTTCTGGCAGGCCGCCCTCGGCTTCGAGCCGCGGCATGAACCCGAGGACGACTTCGTCATCCTGCAGCCACCGGGCGGCAAGGGCACCTGCATCTCGCTGGACCGTGTCCGGTCGTCGGTCCAGTTGCCGCCCCGCATCCACCTCGACCTCTACACGGAGGACCAGAGCGGTGAAGTGCAGCGGCTACTCGGGCTCGGCGCCACCCGCGTCGAGTGGAGCAAACGTCCCGCGGACGCGGACTACGTGATCATGGCAGATCCCGAAGGCAACCGCTTCTGCGTTATCGACACGGCCGGCCGCCGTCAGACGGACTAGTCATACGACGTAGGAGCCCCGATTTAGCGTCGGGCGTTGAGGCTCCCTGCTGTGATTGCGGCGAGGTCGTATCGGACGAGCGCCCGGCCCGCGTAGCCCTGTTGCACCGCCTGAGCCACGGCCAAGCGGCCCATGCTGCCGGAGGCACCCAGGATGAGCACGGTGGAGGGACGCTGGTTCATTTAGTCTCCTTGACCGACGGCTTTGGCGTTTCACGCTGGGTGGCGGCCCAGCTGGCGAGGACCTTCAGTGCGTCCTCGGAGGGTGTCTCGGGATCGGCTGTGTAGACGTTGATGCGCAGTCCCGGGTCTGCGGGCAGTTCCAGCGCTTCGAAGCTCAGGTCAAGATCCCCGACGATCGGGTGGTGGAGCCGCTTCCGGCCGGCGCGGTGGTACTTCACGTCATGCCGGGCCCACCGGGTGCGGAACTCCTCGCTGCGGGTCGAGAGTTCACCGATCAGGTCCGTGAGGTCCTTGTCGTACGGGTTTTTCCCGGCGGTAGACCGCAGGACCGCGACGATGTCATCGGCAGCGCGTTCCCAATCAGCGAAAAACTCCCTGGCCTTCGGGTTCAGGAAGGTGAACCGTGCGCTGTTCGGCGGAGTGGTTTGTTCGGCCATCAAGTCCAGATACAGCGCGCGGCCGAGTTCGTTGGCGGCCAGGACATCCCCGCGGTCGTTGCGGACCCAGGCCGGCGCCGTCGTGATCGCATCGATGACGCGCTGCACACTCGGCCGCACCGTTTGCGGGCTGCGCTTACGCCGCACCCGCGGGGAAGCGGTGGCGGCGCGGGCCAGATCGAAAAGGTGGGCTGTTTCGGCGTCGTCGAGCTTGAGAGCGCGGGCGAGCGCTTCAAGGACACTGTCCGAGGCGCCGGAGAGGTTTCCCCGCTCCAGGCGGATGTAGTAATCGATGCTCATCCCGGCGAGCATCGCGACTTCCTCGCGGCGCAGCCCGGCAACACGCCGGTTGCCCCCATAGACCGGCAGACCGGCCTCCTCGGGCGTGATCCTTGCACGGCGGGAGGTCAGGAACTTCCGCACGTCGTCGCTGTGTGTCATGGCAACCACGCTACGCGGCGGCCCGGGAACGAGGGAGGGACTGTCATTACCCGGAAGGACAGTGACTCCCGGCCCGTAAGGAACCAAGGTTGCATTGAAGGCATGAAACCTGAACCCACACCCGCTCCCCACCCGGCAGCGATCCTGGCGATCATCCTCGCCAGCTACTTCATGATCCTGCTGGACAACTCGGTGATCTTCACTGCCCTGCCGAGCCTGCAGGCTGACCTGCGGCTGACCACCGGCGAGCTCTCCTGGGTTCAGGATGCGTACACTCTGGTCTTCGGCGGCCTGCTGCTCCTCGGCTCCCGGGCCGGAGACCTGCTGGGACGCCGGCGGGTTTTCGTGTTCGGGCTGGTGGTGTTCTCGATCGCGTCGCTGCTCATCGGGCTGGCCCCGGCGGGCTGGTGGGCGATCGCAGGCCGCGCCGTTCAGGGCATCGGGGCTGCGATCGTCGCGCCCGCCTCGCTGTCCCTGCTCACGGCGAGCTTCCCGGAGGGCCGTGAGCGCACCCGGGCCGTCGCATTGTTCGGCGCCACCGCAGGGATTGGTGCCAGCCTGGGGCTGGTCATCGGCGGGGCGCTGGCCCACTGGATCTCCTGGCGGGCCGGGTTCTTCGTCAACGTACCCATTGGCGCCGCGATGATCCTTCTCGCTCCCCGGTTCATCCCGGAAACAGGCCGGGCCAGCGGCCGCTTCGACGTATTCGGCGCGCTCAGCGCCACACTCGGTGTCGGCGCTCTCGTGTTCGGCATCATCAACACGGTGGATGCGGGATGGACTTCGCCGGTCACGGTCACAGCCGTCGGTGCCGGCGTCGTACTCCTCGCCGTGTTCGTCCTGATCGAACGCAGGGCGGCCCAGCCCATCATGCCCCTGCGCCTTTTCAGGAGCCGCCGGCGCACCGGCGCCTACGTCGCCCGCTTCCTGTACCTGGGCGCGATGATCGGGTTCTTCTTCTTCACCACCCAGTTCCTGCAGGAAGTGCTGGGCTTCGACCCGCTGCAGGCCGGCCTCGGGTTCCTCCCCATGACGGCGGTCAATTTCGCCGTCGCCATGAGCATCCCGCGGCTGCTAGGGCGGCTGCCGGGTTCCATTCCACTCGCGGCAGGCATCCTGGTCACTCTTGCAGGGATGTTCTGGCTCAGCCGGGTCGGAGTCGACTCCGCATACCTGACTGCGGTGGCCCTGCCGATGATCCTCATCGGCGCCGGTCAAGGCCTGGCCTTTGCGCCCCTGACCTCGTTCGGCATCATCGGCGCCCCCGCGGCAGACGCCGGCGCGGCATCGGGCCTGGTGAACACCTTCCACCAGGTGGGCACCTGCCTCGGGCTTGGCATCGCTGTCGCAGCCGCGGCGACCGTCCCGGCCACGGGTTCTGCTGTAGACCACCTGGCCGCCGAGGTCAGCACCGCCCTCACCGCAGGCACTGTCCTCCTGTTCCTTGCCCTGGCCGTGACCGCGGCCCTCATCCTGCCCGCCGATCTTGCCGCCCGCCGGACGATGAAACTGTCCGGGCCCGCCACTGCGCCCCAGCTCCAACAGGTCCGTTGACCAGCACAAGCAATCCACAACAAGGAGGTAACGGCGTGCCCTCCCACAATCCCGAACGCCTGAATACCGTGAAAGCAACCTAAGACAGAGAGCAGGAACCACCATGGAATACCGTCCCCTCGGCCGCACAGGCGTGCAGGTCAGTCCCTTGTGCCTGGGTGCGATGATGTTCGGCCCCTGGGGCAACAAGGACACCGCCGACTCCATCCGCATCATCCACCACGCCCTCGACGCGGGCATCAACTTCATCGACACCGCCGACGTTTACTCCGGCGGGGCATCCGAAGAAATCGTCGGGCAGGCGCTCGAAGGCCGGCGCGATGACGTCTTCCTGGCCACCAAGTTCTTCATGCCCATGAGCGAAGACCCGAACCAGCGCGGTGGATCCCGGCGCTGGATCATCCGCGAAGTCGAAAACTCCCTCCGCCGCCTGAACACCGACTACATCGACCTTTACCAGGTCCACCGGCCCAGCCCCGACACGGACGTTGAGGAAACCCTAGGCGCCCTCACCGACCTCGTCCGCCAAGGAAAAATCCGCTACATCGGCTCCTCCTCGTACTCCGGATCCCAGATCGTCGAAGCCCAGTGGGCATCCCGGGAACGCAACCTCGAGCGGTTCGTCACCGAGCAGCCGCCCTACTCGATCCTGGTCCGCGGCATCGAGGAAGACATCCTCCCCGCGGCGCAGCGCCACGGCATGGGCACCCTCACCTACAGCCCGCTCAGCGGCGGCTGGCTCTCCGGGCGCTGGCGCAAAGACTCAGCATCCGCGCCCACCTCGTCCGCACGTCCGAGCGCCCGGTTCGACATGACCAGCCCGGCCAACCAGCGAAAACTCGACATCGTCGAAGAACTGGCCCGGCTCGCCGAACAAACCGGGCTGACGTTCATCGAGTTGGCCATCGCGTTCGTGATCAACCACCCAGGCGTCACGGCAGCGATCGTCGGACCGCGCACCATGGAACAGCTCGAGTCCTACCTGCCCGCCGCGGACATCACACTGGGCACCGACGTGCTGGACCGCATCGACCAGCTCGTGGCCCCCGGCGTCACCGTCAACCCCGACGACAACAGTTACGGTGCGAACGAACTGACGCCGGTGGCACGACGACGGTGACCGACTCGACTGCACCGGCTGCAACCGCCTGCAACCGTTGACTTGTACCTCCGTTGACTGTTAGACATAATGGGAAAGCGTTTTCTTATTCCCACCAAACCCCGCCCCTCATCTTCCGAGGGGTGGGTTCGGCGGCACGATTGAAACGATACAAATGCAGGTCGAAGGAGACGGACAACGATGACCGACGCCATACTCAACTGGCTCGACGTAGAGGCCCCCGCGGAGCTTCCCGGCGGCACCACCTGGGGCATGCCGTTCACCCGGGGGTCTCTCACCGGCGTCGACGGGATCACCGTTTCGGACGCGGACGGGCGGCCTGTCCCCTCGCAGGCCTGGCCCCTCGCCACCTGGCCGGACGGATCGCTGAAATGGGCCGGCATCGCGCTGCCGGCAATCGATTCGCCCTCGGCGCATTACCGCGTGACGTCCGACGGCGGCGCCCCGCCGGCGCCTGAACCGTCACCACTGATTACGGTGACGGAGTCGGAAGATAGCCTCACAGTCTCCACGGGCATTCTGGCCATGGTCATCAACCGCCGCGGTGACACCCTGTTCACCTCCCTGTCCCGCGGCGGCGCCGTCGTGGCAGAAGACGCCCGGCTGGTCAGCCTCCTCCAGGGCTGCGTCCCGGACGGCCCCGGCAGCGTGAGCCGGCAGTCGTTCACCGGCGAGGTAACCGCCGTCGTGCTTGAACAACATGGCCCGGTCCGCGCAGTGGTGCGGCTGGAGGGCACCCACCGGCCGGACCACGCGGACGCGGACGGGAAGCGGCGAAGCTGGCTGCCGTTCGTGGTCCGGTTCTACTTCCACGCCGGTGCCCGCAGCGTGCGCATGGTCCACTCGTTCATCTGGGACGGCGACGCGGACCGTGACTTCCTGGCCGGCCTGGGCGTCCGTTTCACGGTGCCGCTGGAGGGCCAGCTGCACGACCGGCATGTGCGCATCGCAGGGGCCGACGGCGGTTTCCTCACCGAAGCGGTGCGCGGGCTGACCGGCCTGCGCCGCGACCCCGGCGAGGAGGTCCGGCGCGCCCAGATCGACGGACGGCCGACGCCGCCCCTGGAGGAGTGGAGCGAGCTGGTGTCCGGGCGGCTGCGCCTGATCCCGGCATGGAACGACTACACGCTCACCCAGCTCAGCGCTGACGGCTTCGAGCTCCGCAAGCGGACCGGCGAGGGCCACGGCTGGGTGGGAATCTCCGGCGGTACGCGGGCCTCCGGTTTCTGCTCCCTCAGCGATCCGCGCGGCGGCTTCGGCATCGGCATCCGTGACTTCTGGCAGTCCCACCCGGGCCAGCTGGACATCCGCGGCGCCGCCACGGCCCGGGCCTCGGTGACGGCCTGGCTCTACTCCCCCGAGGCGAAGCCCATGGACCTGCGGTTCTACCACGACGGCCTGGGGCAGGACACTTTCGAGGACCAGCTCGAGGGCCTGGAAATAACCTACGAGGACTACGAGCCCGGCTTTGGCAATCCGCACGGCATCGCCCGCACCCACGAACTGACGCTCTTTGCCTACGATTCCACGCCGGACACCGCGTCCCTCGCCGCCGATGCCGGCGCCGCGTCGACCCCCGCGATGCTGCAGGCCACGCCCTGGCACCTGCACTCGGCCGGCGTGTTCGGCGACTGGGCGCCCGTGGACCGCAGCACCCCGGAGCGGGCCGCACTCGAGGACAAGCTGGATTTCCTGGTCGACTTCTACCAGGGCCAGGTGGAACAGCGCCGCTGGTACGGGTTCTGGAACTACGGCGACGTGATGCACACCTACGACTTCGACCGGCACGCGTGGCGGTACGACGTGGGCGGCTACGCCTGGGACAACTCGGAGCTATCCCCCGACCTGTGGCTCTGGTACACGTACCTTCGCACCGGCCGCAGCGACGTGTTCCGCCTTGCCGAGGCCATGACGCGGCACACCGGCGAGGTGGATGTCTACCACCTGGGCGAGTGGCGCGGCCTGGGTTCCCGGCACAACGTCCAGCACTGGGGCTGCAGCGCGAAGCAGCTGCGGATCAGCACCCCGGCCTACCGGCGCTTCTACTACTACCTGACGGCGGACGAACGCACCGGCGACCTGTTGTCGGAACTGGTGGACAGCGACCGCAATTTCCTCGGCCTGGACCCCACCCGGAAAGTCCGCACGGACAGCGCCACCTACCGTCCGGACCGCAGCGCCCTTGCCGTGGGACTGGGGACGGACTGGGGATCGCTGGCCGCCACCTGGCTCACCGACTGGGAACGCACCGGTAACCCGCGGTCGCGGGACAGGCTGCTGGGCACCATGGCGGACATCGGCGCGCTGAAATACGGCTTCCTCACGGGCGAGGCGCTGTACAACCTGGACACCGGACGGTTCGACGCCGGACGCGACATGATCCTGGTTTCTCACCTTTCCGCGGTGTTCGGGCTGGTGGAAATCTGCAGCGAGCTCATCGATCTGGTGCCGGACGCCGGCTTTGAGCGGGCGTGGCTGCAGTACTGCCGCCTTTTCCTGGCATCACCTGAAGAACAGGTTGCCGAGGTGGGCCAGCCGCTGGACGGAATCCACCTGACGCAGGCCCACAGCCGGCTCAGCGCCTATGCAGCGTCGCGGCTGGGGGACGCTGAACTGGCACGCAGGGCCTGGACCAGCTTCGCGGAAGGTGGGGAACACCTCAACCACGCGGAAGCCTTCACGCTGCAGAGGATCGAACCTCCCTACGTCCTCACAGCCGTGGACGAAGCCCCTACGGTGTCCACCAACGACACCGCCCAGTTCGGCCTGGCGGTGATCCAGAACCTGGCACTGATCGGGGAGCATCTCCCGGCGCTCCAGCGGGTCCGCTGAGCGGCCGGGGTTGAGAGCTTACGAGGCCAACCGCTCCCGTTCCCTGTGACCGGGGCGGGCCGGTTCAATGCCACGTTCGGGCTGGTTGATCTCGGCCCAGACCGCATCGAGAGAGAGGCCCAGGACATCGGCGATCGCCGCGATGGTGGGGAATGCCGGAGTGGCTATGCGGCCCGTCTCGA
The DNA here is from genome assembly GCF_059423525.1 of Arthrobacter sp. GW460-12-1-14-TSB2. Lineage (NCBI taxonomy): Bacteria > Bacillati > Actinomycetota > Actinomycetes > Micrococcales > Micrococcaceae > Arthrobacter > Arthrobacter sp. GW460-12-1-14-TSB2. The sequence goes on along the minus strand of NZ_JBWKYC010000019.1, from coordinate 29,316 downwards.
TCTTCCGGAGTGTCTCCGGCGAGACGCGGGCATCGAGCGCGACATCGAGCATCGAGCGCTCTCCCCTGGCGAGGCGCAGCAGGGCGCCGAGACGCTGTCCGCGCTCGACTTCGACGGGTGTGAGGGGCAACCTGACCATGGCTCCAATTCTAATACCGGGATAATATGGCCGGTATAGTTATTGGTTTCCAGAGAAAGGCGCCGCATGATCGAGATCCTGAACCCTACCGAACTGCACCGGGCGAAGGAGGCCGGCGCCCTGGTCGCCCACATCCTCCAGACGCTCAAAAGCCGCAGCACGGTGGGCACAAACCTCCTGGACATCGACCGGTGGGCCAAGGCCATGATCGCCGAAGCCGGCGCGCAGTCCTGCTACGTCGACTACGAGCCGTCCTTCGGGCGCGGCCCGTTCGGCCACTACATCTGCACGGCCGTCAACGACGCCGTGCTTCATGGACTGCCGCACCGCTACACGCTTTCCGACGGCGACCTGCTGACACTCGACCTCGCCGTCTCCAAAGACGGAGTCGCCGCAGATTCCGCCATCAGCTTCATCGTGGGCGACTCAAAACCTGCGGAGAGTGTCGCGATGATCAGCGCGACCGAACGCGCATTGAGCGCAGGGATAGCCGTCGCCCGCCCCGGAGCCCGCATCGGCGACATCTCCCATGCCATCGGCGCCGTCCTCAGCGAGGCAGGCTACCCGATCAACACCGAGTTCGGGGGCCATGGCATCGGATCAACGATGCACCAGGACCCGCACGTCCCGAACACCGGACGCCCCGGCCGCGGATTCCAGCTGCGCCCCGGGCTGCTGCTGGCACTGGAGCCGTGGGTCATGGCGGACACCGCCAAGCTCGTCACAGATGCCGACGGGTGGACGCTCCGGAGTGCGACAGGCTGCCGGACAGCACACAGCGAGCACACCATCGCCATCACCGAGGACGGCGCCGAAATCCTTACCTTGCCGGTGCAGGCGCAACCGTAAGGTCCGCCATCGTGCCTTCAGCGTTTACCGCTACTTCCGGGAGCTCCCCGCTGAAGGCGCGCAGCATGGCATCACGGTCGAACTGGCCCTCCCATTTGGCCACCACGAACGTGGCCACGCAGTTGCCCAACAGGTTCACGGAGACACGCATGGAGTCCATCAGGCGGTCGGCGCCCAGGAGCAGGGCCACGCCGGCGACCGGGAAGATGCCCAACGCGGCTGCGGTTGCCGAGAGCGCCAGGAAGGCCGAACCGGGGACGCCCGCCATGCCCTTGGAGGTCAGCATCAGGATGCCCAGGGCGGCGAGTTGCTGGCCAAGGTCGAGGTTGTGCCCGAAGGCCTGGGCCAGGAACAGCAGGGAAATGGAAAGGTACAGCGCGGCGCCGTCAAGGTTGAAGGAGTATCCGGTGGGCACCACCAGTCCCGTGGTGGCCCGCGAGCATCCGGCGTTGGTCAGCTTGGTCATGATGCGCGGCAGCACGGACTCAGTGGACGCCGTGCCCAGAGCCAGCAGGAATTCTTCGCGGCTGTACTTGATGAACTGCCACAGCGGGACCCGCGGATACACCCAGGCCACCACGAACAGCAGCCCGATGAAGATGATGGCCGCCCCGTAGCAGGCCGCGATCAGCAGCGCGTAGGTGCTCAGCGAGCCGAGCCCGTACTGGCCGATGATGAACGCCATGGCACCGAATGCTCCCACCGGGGCAACCCGCATCACCCAGCCCATGATCTTGAAGAACAGCTCCAGTACCGTCTCCAGAAGGGTCACCACAGGCAGGCAGCGTTCCCGCCCCACCACCACGATGGCAGCTCCGAAGAACACCGAGAAGCAGAGCACCTGCAGCAGGCTGTTGGAGGCGAAGGCCCCCACCACACTGGTGGGAATGATGCCGAGCAGGAACGCGCCGGCGTCCTTCGGGGGTGCCGTGCCGGTCTTGGCGTTGAGGGCATCCTGGGACAGGGTACTGGGATCGATGTTCAGGCCGGCGCCGGGCTGGACAATGTTGCCCACCACCAGCCCGAACACCAGGGCGAAGAGCGTAGCCCCGGTAAAGTACACCAGCGCCTTCACGCCCACCCGGCCCACGGCCTTCACGTCACCCACGGCGGAGATGCCCGTGACGATCACCAGGAAGATCAGTGGCGCGATGATCATCTTGATCAGTTGGATGAAACCGTCGCCCAGCGGCCGCAGGGCCGAGCCGAGATCAGGCCAGAAGTGGCCGATCCCTATACCCAGGCACACGGCCACGAGGATCTGGAAGAAGAGCGACTTGTAGAGCGGCTTCTTCGGGGGCGTGCTGCTGGTGTCGGACGGTAGGGGCGAGGCGAGTTTCATCAGGGCTGCCAATCAACGGGGATAAGGCGCTGGACGCCTTCAGGTCACGGGCAACGCTAGGGACCTCGTGTTTCCGGAATGCTAAATCCATACTGCGGAATTGTTTAACCGCAAGATGGAAACTCCCACGGTGGGTGGTTCCATGCCCAGAGGGCCGACATATCCGGATGCCGAACATCCGGAATAAACCCGATATTTCCCCGTCAATTCGCGGAAAAAAGGTGCGCAAGGGCTCTGGCGCCGCGGCAAAAGCAGGCGGACGATTGTACTACTGGGCCACGAATTTACGTGGGACAAGCCCGGAGTCAAGCCCCCGCGGAGGCCGGGTGTGCTGTTTGAAAGCGGACGGAACTGGTTACCGCTTCACAGGGGAGTGATCACGCGGCTGGCTAGCCTTGTCCGAAAATAATCACTCGCATCCTTTTTGTAGGAGCAAGAGAAATGTCCATCATCCCCTCAACCAAAACCCGCCCCTTCGGAACCCGCTTTGCCTTGATTTCGGCTGTTTCCCTGGGGCTTGTCGGCGGACCTGTCGCGCTGGCTGCGCCTGCGGACGCCTCGACGTCCCTCCGCGGTTGTACCGTTGATCCGCTGAAGCCCACGGACCTGCGCTACAACCGGGCGGACTTCAGGATCAGCGTCGACTGCAACGGCAACAAGACCGTGGAAGTCCGCCAGCGGCGCTTTGAGCAGGATTCACGCCGCCATGACACGTTCCTGGGCCGCAGCACGTTCACCGAGCGTTTCGACAGGCACGATGGCCGCGTCATTATCCACAGCAGGGACAACGTGAAGAGGGACCCTTCTCGCGACAGGGTGTTCCAGGAAGTTTCCTTCCGCGTGAGGTCCGGCAACAACTGGTCTGACTGGACCCGCTGGGAGAAGAGCGACGTAGCCGTTATCCGCTGACCGTTCAGCAGTTCCACGAGCCAGGGGCGAAGCAGCCCCTGGCTCTTCCGTCCGGCGGCTTCTCCGTCCAACGGCAGGAATGTTTTAGGGGATTGACGTTTGCCGGGAGCGCTGGCAGGGTGGGTCGAACTTAACCAGCCCGCCGCCGTCGTCCGCTTTCGCCCACGGATCCGGCGTGAATCTAAGTACATCTGAGTACTCCGGCACTGGTCGCCCTCCCTAAACAAGTAATCACCACTCGTGTATTTTTTGCCGACAAGTGGTTATATACGGGGGTCCGTAACATGCTCGCTGTCTCGGCGGATCGGCCACCACTGCTCCCCCGGACCCCTCCAAGAATCACCCAGGAGACCCCCAGGGATTCTTGGACGTCGAATTCCCCGGAATGTCGCCAGGAGCGTACACATGCGATTCCACGAGCCGGCGCAGGCCCGGATGCCACGTCTCCGAAGGTGAGCCGTGATCCGCATACTGGTTGCCGAAGACGAAGAGCGCATCGCCAGGTTCATCGAAAAGGGCCTGCGCGCGGCCGGCTACGCCCCCACCGTGGTTTCGGACGGGGTCACCGCCATCGACTACGCCTCCAGCGGAGAGTACGACCTCCTGCTTCTCGACGTCGGACTTCCCCGCCTGGATGGTTTCACCGTGCTCAGTGTGCTGCGGCGGGACCACCTGAGCATTCCGGTCATCTTCCTGACCGCGCGGGACTCGGCCGCGGACACGGTGGCAGGCTTGGAGGGCGGCGCGGATGATTACATGGCCAAGCCGTTCGGGTTCGATGAGCTCCTGGCCCGCATCAGGTTGCGCCTGCGCCCGTCCGACACCACCGACGCACTGGCGGGCAACACCATGCGCTACGGATCCCTGGAGTTGAACCTCCACACCCACACGCTCCGGGTGGGCGACAAGACAGTGGAACTTTCGGCCCGCGAGTTCGCCCTGGTGGAAATGTTCCTGCACCACCCCGGCCAGATCCTGAGCCGCCAACAGCTCCTCAGCCAGGTGTGGGGTTACGACTTCGACGGCACTTCCAACGTGGTGGATGTGTACGTGCGCCAGCTCCGCCAGAAGATCGGGGCCGAACGAATTGTGACCGCCCGCGGTGCTGGTTACCGGCTGGCAACGTCATGAAGGATCCAGCGCCATGAGCGATCCAACGGCCCGGAAACCGGGCGAAAGCGCCACAGTGAACGACCCAGGCACTTCCAGCTGGAAGGCCAAGATCTCCTCCGTGAGGTTCCGCGTTGTGGCCGCCATGCTGGCCATGATGGCCGCCGGGCTGTGCGTTGCCGGCTTGATTACCTTTGCCGTCCAGTTCCAGGAGGCGGACGCCCGGGTGGATCAGGCGCTCCTGGACAAGGCAGAGGCTGTCATCAAGCTCGCAAGGACGAGTGACGCTGCAGCTACAAAGACCTTCACGAAGCAGCTACGCGATGCCGCGGACGACATCGAGCCCCGCAGCAATGAAGTCATGGGAACCATCCGGGACGGGAAGGTTACGTGGACCCTCGAAGGCGCATCGGACGAAAGACTGCTGGCCAAGGACATGTACCCGGCGGCCGCCGCGCTCGCGAATGCCTCCGGAACCGCCTTCGGCGACCTGAACTTTGAAGGACGACGGCTCCGGACTGTGGTCCTGCCCGTTCCGGCAGCCAACGAACCCACCCTGACCTACTTCCTGGTGGGCAAGGAGACCGCCGACCAGCGCGAGCACACCGTCTCTTCCGTGCACACGTACACCCTGGTTGCGGCCGGCACGCTCCTGGGCGCTGCAGCACTGGGAAGCCTGGTGGCCGGCCGCCTCCTGAACCCGCTCCGCCGCCTCCGCGAAGCCACCCAGGTGGTCAGCCACGAGGACCTCACCCAGCGCGTTGAAGTGCGAGACGGATCCGACGACGTGACCCTGCTCGCCAAGACGTTCAACACTATGCTCGAACGGCTGGATGAGGGCGCGAGGCAACAGCAGCAGTTCCTGGACGACGCCGGGCACGAGTTGCGCACACCACTGACGATTCTGCGCGGGCACCTGGAACTGGTCTCCATCGATGACCCGGAAGACGTCGCCACCACCAGGGATGTGCTGCTCGAAGAGGTGGACCGCATGCAGCGGCTGGTGGACGACCTTCTCATGCTCGCCAATGCCAGCCACCCGGACTTTGTCCGGAATGAGCCCGTCAGGGTGCCGGAATTCCTGCGCCACGTTATGGAGAAGGTCCACGTGCTGGCGGACCGCACGTGGGTCATAGACGAAACCGCGGACTGCACCATCGAGGCGGACCCCCAGCGGCTGACGCAGGCGGTGGCGCAGCTGGCCGCCAACGCCGTCAGGTACACCGACAGCACGTCCACCATCGCCCTGGGCAGCAGGATCGACCACACCGCGCAATCCGAGGAGAACTACGCCCCGGAATCCGGCACCCTGCTGATCTGGGTGCGGGACACCGGCACCGGCATAGCCGCCGAGGACCAGCAGCGGATCTTCGAACGTTTCGGCCGTGCGGCCCACGGCCGCGGAGACCACGGATCCGGGCTCGGGCTGGCCATCGTATCCGCCATCGCCCAGGCCCACGGCGGAGCGGTAACGGTGCACTCCGACGTCGGCCTTGGATCCTCCTTCATCATCCGGATTCCGCTGCAGACTCAGGACGTCCCGGTCTCCGCCGTGTCGGGTGCCGCCAGGATTTCGGCATCAGGCCATCGCGAAGTAGCAGCCAGAGTTCCTACAATTTAAGTGGCGGGAATTGCGGCAACCAGCCGCATCGGCCGCACCACAAGGAGGACCGCAATGAGTTTGGGTGACAGGATCCACAACGCCGCGGAGCGACTACACGGCAAGGGAAAGAAAGCCGCCGGGGAAGCCAGCGGCGACCGCCGCATGAGGGCCGAAGGCAAAGGCCGCGCCATCAGGGCCGACCTCAAGCAGGCCGGCGAAAAGTTCAGGCATGCCTTCAAGCGGCACTAGTATCCGGCTGGATCAAGGGCTGGCTCCGTAAGGAGCCAGCCCTTGATGTGTCCGCCGCCGGCTGACCGATGGCGGCGGCTTGCGACGCTACGGGGTCACGGTGGACGTAGGCGACGGCGAGGAAGTGGCGCCGTCCCCTGACTCCGTTTCCGTCGGCGTCGACGATTCCGAAGGAGTCACGGTGACCGTGGCCGTGCCCGTGGACGAGGCGGTGCCGGTTGAGGTCGGGCTGGCACTCGCCGTTCCGCCTTCAGCCTTTTGCAGGACCCGGTTGATTACCTCTTCCAGCTCCTTCTGATCACTGCTCCCAAGGTCCGCGCCGCCCTTCGTGGCAACAACCAGGAGCCTGCCCTCGGCGGCGGAGACCTGCATCAGCATGTCCGCGGTGCCGGTTCCGCGCGTGCTGACGGTGGCGAAAGTTTCCTCGGCGTCCGTCTCGGCCTGCAGTTCCTTGCTGGAGACTTCGTATTTCTGGCCCAGCACGTCAAGGGAGAACTTGTCGCACTGATCCATCTTGCCGCTGAGCTCCTGGAGCAGTCCGACCGCGTCGGGCCCTTCGCTGCCGGACTGGGCTGAGACAGTACGCGGCTCTTTGCTCTCTGAAATGGCGACTGCCACCTCCCCCTTGTCCACCGTGTCCAGCAGGCCGGCGGTGGCGATGGATTTGCAGCCCTCGGGGTCCGTCTTCGCCGCACTCATGAGCAGGCTTGCAATGCGCCCGCCCTGGTCCACCTGGTCCTTGGAATAGAGCTTGAGCTCGTTGCCTTCGGCGTCCTTTATGCCGGAGATCAATTCGCGGAGCTCGTCCTCGGTATACACCTTGTCCTGGGCCGCCTCGGTGGTGGCGGTCGTCGCCGCGGGGCTCGCGGTGCCGCCTCCACCACCCGTGCACGCCGCTAATGCGAGGACCGCTGCTGCCAATCCGAGAACCGGTACTTTGCCCACTTGAACCACTCCTTCAAGATACGAAGCATGCTTACGATTTACAGCTTAAGGCTTTCGGGTCGGGGACGGTAGCCGGATTCCACGAAAAGTGCCAGCATCGTCAGCCCTTGACTCCCGCCCCCATCCTTCCCTACACTTTTCATAAAGCAGAATCTAATTTCCACCAAGTGAAAATATCTCGCAGAATCGCCTAGCGGAATCGCGAAGCGGCGAGAAGCTTAGGAAGCTAGATCAAAGCCCCCTCCTCGGAAGGACCTACGATGACGTACACAGTGAACTGCTCCATCCTGCTGACAGAGCTGCCCCTGCTCGAGCGGCCCGCCGCCGCGAAGGCCGCCGGCTTTGACGCCGTCGAGTTCTGGTGGCCTTTTGAAACTTCCGTCCCCACCGACGCCGAGACCACGGCCTTCGAGCGCGCCATCACCGACGCCGGCGTGCAGCTCACCGGCCTGAACTTCAACGCCGGCAACATGCCCGGCGGCGACCGCGGACTGGTCTCCTGGAAGGGACGCTGCTCCGAGTTCAAGGACAACATCGACGTCGTCGCCGGCATCGGCGGGCGCCTCGGCTGCAAAGCCTTCAACGCCCTGTACGGCAACCGGCAGGACGAATTCACCCCGGAGGAGCAGGACGAACTGGGCGCCCGGAACCTGGCCGCCGCAGCCGAAGGAGTGGCCCGCATCGGCGGCACCGTCCTGCTGGAACCGGTCAGCGGCGCCCCCAGGTACCCGCTCCTCAAAGCCCAGGACGCACTTGACGTCATTGCCCGGGTCAAGGAGGAATCCGGCGCGGAGAACATCAAGCTCCTCGCCGACTTCTACCACCTGGCCGTCAACGGAGACGACGTCGCCGCCGTCATCGAAAAGCACGCGAAGGACTTCGGCCACATCCAGATCGCCGACAACCCCGGCCGCGGGGCTCCCGGAACCGGAGAGCTTCCCCTCGGCGAATGGATCGCCCGCAGCCGCGAACTCGGCTACGAGGGCTACATCGGCCTCGAATACAAGGAACCGCAGGAAACCGCCTTCAGCTGGGCCATCCGCCAGCGCGTCAGCCAGTAGCGGTTTCGACGAGCTCAACCACCGGCACCACCACAGACTTCAGAAAGAGAACCACAATGAGCAACGTTTCAGTCATCGGACTCGGAATCATGGGCCTGCCCATGGCCATCAACCTCGTCAAGGCCGGCCACACCGTCACCGGTTTCAACCGCAGCCAGGACAAGATCGACAAGCTGGTCTCCGAAGGCGGCAAGGGCGCTACGAGCATCGCGGACGCCGTCAAGGACGCCGACGTCGTGATCACCATGGTCCCGGACTCCCCCGACGTTGAGGGCGTAGTCAGCGGTCCCGAGGGCGTCTTCGCCAATGCGAAGAAGGGCACCTTGTGGATTGACGCCAGCAGCATCCGCCCGGACGTCGCCAAGCGCCTGGCCGAGGACGCAGTCGCAGCAGGCATCCGCCCGCTCGACGCGCCGGTCTCCGGCGGCGAACAGGGTGCCATCGACGCCGCCCTCTCCATCATGGTCGGCGGCGAAGCGGCAGACTTCGAGGCAGCCCAGGACGTCCTCAACGCCGTCGGCAAGACCATCGTCCACGTCGGCCCCGCAGGCTCCGGCCAGACCGTCAAGGCAGCCAACCAGCTGATCGTCGCCGTCAACATCGAGGTCCTGGCCGAAGCCATCGCCTTCCTTGAGGCCTACGGCGTGGACACCGACGCAGCCCTCAAGGTCCTCGGCGGCGGCCTCGCCGGCTCCAAGGTCCTGGACCAGAAGGGCCAGAAGATGCTGGACCGCAACTTCGACCCCGGCTTCCGCCTGGCCCTGCACCACAAGGACCTCGGCATCGTCACCTCCGCCGCCCGCGAAGCCAACGTCGCCGTCCCCCTCGGCGCCGTCGTCGCACAACTCGTCGCCGCCACCGTCAACCAGGGCGACGGCGCACTGGACCACTCGGGCCTCTTCAAGCAGGTCCTCCAGCTCAGCGGCCGGAAGTAAAGCACCTCCGGCAGTAGCCGGACAACAAGCAAAACCGGGCAACCGCCGTCGTACATCAACGACGGCGGCTCCCCCACCACACCCAAAAACAGCCCGAGAGGGCCCCAAAGTTTCCCTAGGAGTACACCATGACCAAGATGCGCACCGTAGACGCTGCCGTCGCGATCCTGGAAAAGGAGGGCGCCACCGAGGCGTTCGGCCTGCCAGGTGCGGCAATCAACCCCTTCTATTCGGCCATGCGGGCCCACGGCGGGATCCGCCACACGCTGGCCCGCCATGTTGAGGGCGCCAGCCACATGGCGGACGGCTTCAGCCGCGCCAAGGACGGCAACATCGGCATCTGCATCGGCACCTCCGGCCCGGCAGGCACCGACATGATCACCGGCCTGTACGCGGCGTGGGCCGATTCCATCCCCATGCTGTGCATCACCGGCCAGGCCCCCGTGGCCAAGCTGCACAAGGAAGACTTCCAGGCCGTGGACATCGAGTCCATCGCCAAGCCCGTCACGAAGATGGCCATGACCATCCTGGAGCCCGGCCAGGTTCCCGGCGCCTTCCAGAAGGCCTTCCAGCTGATGCGCTCCGGCCGCCCCGGCCCCGTCCTGCTGGACCTGCCGATCGACGTGCAGATGGCCGAGATCGAGTTCGACATCGACACCTACGAGCCCCTGCCCGTTGAGAAGCCCAAAGCCAGCCGCAAGCAGCTGGAAAAGGCCCTGGACATGCTGACCGCAGGTGAGCGCCCGCTGATCGTGGCCGGCGGCGGCATCATCAACGCCGGCGCCTCCGAGCAGCTGGTGGAACTGGCCGAGCTGCTGGGCGTTCCGGTCATCCCCACCCTGATGGGCTGGGGCGCAATCTCCGATGACCACCCGCTGATGGCCGGCATGGTGGGCCTGCAGACCTCGCACCGCTACGGTAACGAGAACTACCTGCGCAGCGACTTCGTGATCGGCATCGGCAACCGCTGGGCCAACCGCCACACCGGCGGGCTGGACACCTACACGGCCGGCCGCACCTTCGTGCACATCGACATCGAGCCCACGCAGATCGGCCGCGTGTTCTCCCCGGACTTCGGCATCGCGTCCGACGCCGGTGCAGCGCTGGCCGGGCTGATTGAGCTGGCCCGTGAGCGCCGGGCCGCCGGATCCCTGCCGGACTACTCCGGCTGGGCCGCCGAATGCGCGGAGCGCAAGGCAACGATGCACCGCAAGACGCACTTCGAGAACATCCCCATCAAGCCGCAGCGCGTGTACGAGGAGATGAACAAGTCCTTCGGCAAGGACACCACCTACGTTTCCACCATCGGACTGTCCCAGATCGCCGGCGCCCAGATGCTGCACGTGTTCGGCCCGCGCAAGTGGATCAACGCCGGCCAGGCAGGTCCCCTGGGATGGACCGCTCCGGCCGCCCTGGGCGTTGTCCGCGGCAAGCCGGACGAGACCGTTGTTGCCCTGTCCGGTGACTACGATTTCCAGTTCATGATCGAGGAACTGGCCGTGGGTGCGCAGTTCAACCTGCCGTACATCCACGTGGTGGTCAACAACTCCTACCTGGGCCTGATCCGCCAGTCCCAGCGCGGCTTCAACATGGAACAGAACGTGTCCCTGGCCTTCGAGAACATCAACTCCCCGGAAACAAACGGCTACGGCGTGGACCACATCAAGGTGGCAGAGGGCCTGGGCTGCAAGGCCATCCGCGTGGAGGACCCCAGCGACCTGGGTTCCGCGTTCGACAAGGCCAAGGCGCTCATGGGCGAGTTCAAGGTTCCCGTGGTGGTGGAAGTGATCCTGGAGAAGATCACCAACATCTCCATGGGCCTGGAAATCAACGCGGTCAACGAGTTCGAGGAACTGGCCGAGACCAGCGCCGACGCCCCCACCGCCATCCTGGCGATGCAGGCCTAACCATGCGGATCGTGATCGCCCCGGACAAGTTCAAGGGCTCGCTGTCCGCCCCGGACGTGGCCCGGCACCTGGCTGCCGGGCTGCAGTCCGCCACGGGCCACAACCTTGAGGTACTCCGGATTCCGGTGGCCGACGGCGGCGAGGGCACCCTCGATGCCGCCGTCGGCTCCGGCTTCTCCCGCCGGAGCGCCACGGTCAGCGGCCCTACCGGGCAGCCGCTCCGTGCGGACTTTGCCGTCCGCGGCCGCGAAGCGGTCATCGAAATGGCAGCGGCTTCCGGCCTCGCCGTCCTCCCCGGCGGCACCCTGGATGCCAAGGGCGCCACCAGCCTGGGCACCGGTGAACTGATCCGGGCAGCGCTCGACGCCGGATGCCGGCAGATCATTCTCGGCGTCGGCGGGAGCGCCAACACCGACGGCGGCGCCGGCGTCCTGCAGGGACTCGGCGCGCAACTCCTCGACGCCGACGGCAACGAACTGCCGCCGGGCGGCGCGGCCCTCGCCAGGCTGGACCGGATCGACTTCTCGGGCTTCGATTCCCGCCTGGACGAGACGCGCTTTGTCCTGGCCAGCGACGTGGACAACCCCTTGCTCGGGGCGGAGGGCGCTCCCGCGATCTTCGGCCCGCAGAAGGGCGCCACGGCGGACGACGTCGGAACCCTCGACGCGGCGTTGCAGCATTTCGTGGACGTCCTCGCCGCCGAGATCGGGCCCCGCGCACTGAAGGCCGCGGAAGCACCGGGCGCCGGAGCGGCAGGCGGCGTGGGCTACGCCGCCATCGCGGTCCTGGCCGCAACGCGCAGGCCCGGCATCGACGTCGTGCTTGAATTCACCGGGCTGGCCGACCGGCTGGCCGGCGCCGACCTGGTGATCACCGGCGAAGGCAGCCTGGACGAACAGAGCCTGCTCGGCAAGACGCCCATGGGCGTGGCGCGTGCTGCTGAACAGGCCGGCGTTCCGGCGGTGGCCGTCTGCGGCCGGACCACCCTGACACCGGAACAACAAAAGGATTCCGGATTCCGGCAGGTCTACCCGCTGACCGCGCTGGAGGCCAAGGTAGAAATATGTATAGCCGAAGCAGGACCCCTGCTTGAACAATTGGGAAAGCACATCGGCGCGGAACTGGCGGACCTGACCCAGGCCCCCGCCCCGGCCGGTCCCACCACGCCGGTGAACAGCGCCCGCACTAAGGAGCCCCTCAATGTCTGAAGAACGCTTTGACCTCGTTATCCGGGGCCAGCGCATCCTCACCACGGCCGGCATCGCGCCCCGTGAAGTGGGCGTGCGCGGCGGCAAGATCGTGGCCATCGAACCGCTCGGCAACGGCCTGGCCGGCACCGAAGTGGTCCAGCTCGCCGACGACGAAACCCTGATTCCCGGCCTGGTGGACACCCACGTCCACGTCAACGAGCCCGGCCGCACCGAGTGGGAGGGCTTCGCGTCCGCCACCCGCGCCGCAGCGGCCGGCGGTGTCACCACCATGATCGACATGCCGCTGAACTCCATTCCGCCCACCACCACCGTGGAAGGTCTCAAGCTCAAGCGTGAAGTGGCCGAGGACCAGGCGTTCGTGGACGTCGGCTTCTGGGGCGGCGCGGTTCCCGGCAACAAGGCGGACCTGCGCCCGCTGCACGACGAGGGCGTGTTCGGTTTCAAGTGCTTCCTGCTGCACTCCGGCGTGGACGAGTTCCCGCACCTGGAAGCGGACGAGATGGAAGAGGACATGGCCGAGCTCAAGTCCTTCGACTCGCTCATGATCGTGCACGCCGAGGACTCGCACGCCATTGACCGCGCACCCCATCCCGGCGGCGACCACTACTCCACCTTCCTGGCGTCCCGCCCCCGAGGCGCCGAAAACAAGGCCATCGCCGAGGTGATCGAACGTGCCCGGTGGACCGGTGCCCGCGCCCACATCCTGCACCTCTCCTCCTCGGACGCGCTCCCGATGATCGCCTCCGCAAAGCGCGACGGCGTCCACCTCACCGTGGAGACATGCCCGCACTACCTCACGCTCATGGCCGAGGAGATCCCCGACGGCGCGACTGCTTACAAGTGCTGCCCGCCGATCCGCGAGGCCTCCAACCGCGAGCTGCTCTGGAAGGGCCTGCAGGACGGCACCATCGACTGCATCGTGTCCGACCACTCCCCGTCGACGCTGGATCTGAAGGACCTGGAGAACGGCGACTTCGCCGTGGCCTGGGGCGGTGTCTCCTCGCTGCAGCTGGGCCTCTCGCTCATCTGGACCGAAGCCCGGCACCGCGGCATCCCGCTGGAGCAGGTTGTGTCCTGGATGGCCGAGAAGCCGGCCGCCCTGGCACGCCTGTCCAACAAGGGCCAGCTGGCGCTCGGGTTCGACGCCGATTTCTCGGTCTTCGCCCCGGACGAGGCCTTCGTGGTGGATGTTTCCAAGCTCAAGCACAAGAACCCCATCACGCCGTACGACGGCAAGGCGCTCTCCGGCGTGGTCCGGAAGACATTCCTGCGCGGACATGAGATCGACGGCCAGACCCCCAGCGGCAAGCTCATCCGCCGCGGCGGCGTCTGAGGAACCACGCCGTGGCTGTCCAGGTACATTCCCCGCGCGGCATATGTGCGTCCGCTCCGGCGAGCACTGCTCCGGCGAAGGCCGGGGCAGCGGCGCGGGGTCCGCAGCTCAAGGCCCACGGCCTGGCCGTCTGGGTGACGCCGGACGGCGGGCAGGACATTGACGACGCCGTGATGGCGCGCGCCGCGGAACTGTTGCTGGCGCGTGCCCTGAAGATTGCTCCGGAGGCGGAAGTCCACGTCTGGCCCGCCGCCGGAGCTGCAACTTCCGCTGCCGAGGCTGCCCTGCCGGGGGGACCGCACGGGGCAGCCGGCAGCGGAACCCGGGTGCCGTCGTCTGCCCTTCCGGAGGACTCCCCGGAAGTGGACGACGACGGCGCCACTCTCCTGCCGCCGTCGGCCGGTCCCGCGAGCCTGGTGTCAGTGGATCTTGCCGCCGGCGAGGTTCTGCTGGACGGCAAGCTGGTGGCGCTGACCGGCGTCGAATTCAAGCTGCTGCGCTACCTCGTGGAAAACTGTTCGCGGGCCATCAGCCGTGAAGAGCTGCGGCTCTTCCTGGAATCGTTCGATTCCCCCGCGGCGGCCTCCCGTTCCATCGATGTGTATGTGGGCCGGGTGCGGCGGAAGCTGCGCCGCGGCCGGCATGCGATCGCCACGGTGCGCGGCGGTGGCTACCAGTTCGTCCCGGGCCCGCACACAAAAGTTCGCGGCCCCGCGGAATACTGCATCTGAAACGGTGGTTGTGCCAGTAGAAACCAGCGCAGCCAGCCCGTTCAGTACGCAAGCTTTGTCAGTAATCAGACTCCCGAAGGATCATCATGACCCCCACTCTGACCACCAAGCTCCAGCCCGGAACCCAGGCACCGGACTTCACCCTGCCGGACGCTGAGGGCAAGCCGACGTCGCTGGCCGATTACCGCGGCAAGAACGTCATTGTGTACTTCTACCCGGAAGCGGCCACCCCGGGCTGCACCACCGAGGCGTGCGATTTCCGCGACAGCCTCGAGTCCCTGCAGGGTTCCGGCTACGAGGTGCTCGGAGTTTCCCCCGACGCCCCCGAGAAGCTGGCACACTTCACCGGCGACTTCGCGCTGACCTTCCCGCTCCTGGCCGACGAGGACCACGCTGTTGCACTGGCCTACGGCGCCTGGGGCGAAAAGCTGCGCGACGGCGAGGTGACTGAAGGAATCGTCCGCTCCACCGTGGTGCTCGACCCCGAAGGCAAAGTGAAGCTGGCCCAGTACCAGGTCAAGGCCCAGGGCCACGTCGCGGCGCTGAAGGAAACCCTGGGCGTCTAGCCCCCGCCCACTACCAGGACGCTCTCTCACTTCCTGCACGTTTTGCCCCAACGCTCTCTTACTTGTTGCGCCAAAAGCCGGAACCCTCTCTCACTGTCTTGAAGATAGTGAGAGAGGGTTCCGGCTTTTCCGGTAGATAGTGAGAGAGGGTCCGGTGGTTCGGCTGGCCGGGGTTAGCGGTGGAGCCGGTCGGAAGCCAGCGCTGGCTGGCGGACCTGCGCCGGAGTGAAGCGGGCGCCGGCGTCGGGGAAGCCGGGAACCTCGATCCGCGCGTGGCTGTGGACTTCAGAAACCGTGTCCCGCGTGTGCTCGGCGATCTTTGCCATCGTGGTGACCCACATGCCGTCCATGGCCTTGACCCGGCTGATCAGCTGCTCGAGTGCCACGGCCTTGGAGGGCCGGCCCGAGATGAACGGGTGGTTGGTCAGCACGAAACAGCTCCCGGCAGCGTGGTGCGCCTCGGCTTCCAGCGTCCACATCTCGAGCACCTTGGCGGGGCTTTCGATGACGCCGCTGCCGGTCACTCCGGGATAGAACGCGTACTGCTCCCAGTCGTCCAATGCCCAGTCGACCGGGATCTCGACCAGGTCCCTGGAGTCACCCTCGGCGACGCTGAATCGGTACGGTGCATCGCCGTCGAGCAGGCTTGAATCGTAGAGGAAGCCGCGGTCTGCAAGGAGGGCCGGCGAGTGCCAGTTGAGCTCCCACCAGGGGGCGCGGTAGCCCACGGGCCGGACGCCCGCCACCTTGGCCAGTGCTTCCAGTCCACGGTCGATGTACCGCGCCTCGGTGGCGGCGTCGATTCCCTGCATGGGTTCGTGCAGGTAGCCGTGGTGGGCGATCTCGTGGCCCGCGTCCACGATCCGCCGCACCACGTCGGGGTAGCTCTCGGCCGTGAAGCCGGGGATGAAGAAGGTGGCCTGGATATCCTGGCGCTGCAGGATCTGCAACAGCCGCGGCACAGCAACCTTGGGTCCGTATGACTGGTGGGTCATGAGCGACATCCGGCGCGTGCTGGTGGGATCGTGGGCGATGGTGCAGGACTCCGCGTCCACATCGAACGTGAAGGACGCGGCCGCCCGGTAGCCTTCGGGCCAGGTGATGGGATGGGCGGAGTCGGGGAAAGCGGGGAATTCCATGGTCCGGTTCCTTTCTACAGTGAGACTGCGGTCGTGGTTGCCGGGCGGACTGACGTTTCGGTTGCAGTGTCTTCCGGGACGGTTACCTGCTGAGCTGCGGCACTGGCCAGAAACTTGCGGTGAACCCGGGGACCAAGTACTGCGTAGCTTGCAGCACTGCTGAGTCCGCCGGCCAGCCAGGACAGGTCCCAGCCGCCCAGGGCCACGGCGATGGGGCCCTGCATTGCGGGGACAAGCCCGTACATGAACAGCCAGGTGGCGAAGATGCCGACCAGGAGGGATACGACGCCGGCCCAGTTGACTCCGGGGAGCCGCTTGGTACCCACGCGGTCGAACAGCCGCGAGGCGTCACTGGGCCAGCGCTTCTCGACCCAGAAGTAGTGCACCAGCATGACGCCGCCCCAGGCGGCCACCCATGCCACGAGTCCGATCAGCCAGGCATCCAGCACTGCGGCGAAGTCTTCCTGGAAGATGAAGAACACGACGGCGGCCAGCGAGAACACGCCGACGAATAGGTTGAGCTTGCGGCGGCTGATGGTGATGTCGAGCGCCTGCGTGGCGACCGAGAAGGTGTAGATGTTCAGGATGTTGGTGGCGATGGGCCCGTGCAGGACCATCAGGAGCACGGGAAGTGCGAGGACGCCGAAGTTCTGGACAATCAGCTTTCCGGGATCGATCTCGCCGCTGTTGGTGGCGAGGCTGGCGCCCAGGATTCCGAGCCAGACGACGGGGATGAACTGGCCCAGGACTGAGGCCAGGTAGACCTTGCGCTTGGGCACTTCGGTGCTGACGAAGCGGGAATAGTCGGCGGCGTAGGTGAACCAGGTGATTCCCCAGCCGATGCCGATTGCCGTCATGACAGCGCTCATCGCGGCGATCCGCTCCGAGCCTTCAAGGATGTTGCCGGCAGGTCCGGCGTAGGACCAGTTGATCTTCATGCCGAACCAGGCGACGGCGGACATGACCGCAAGGATGATGATAGTGGGCGGCACTGTCCACTTCTCAAATGCTGCGATGGCCTTGTAGCCGAACCAGGCGATGGCAACCTGTGCAGCCATGATGGTGGTGGCGACGCCGATCTTCCACGCGTAGTTCTGGGCAGTCGGGTCAACCCAGCCGAGGGTTCCGAACAGCGCCATGACCAGGTCCAGGATGATCCATGTGTTCACCGCACACCAGCCAATGACCAGCAGCGCCTGGATGGCGGCGGGCAGGTAATTTCCGCGCCTGCCGAATGCCGCACGGGCCAGCACCATGCCTGTTGCCCCGGTCTTCTGGCCGAGCAGGACGAAGCAGCCGAAGAGGAGCATCCCGATCAGGTTCCCCAGGACCAGAACGGTGACGGTGTCGGCAAAACCAAGCCCGAGGTGGATGCCCAGGGCGCCGAGCACCCAGTTGATGGGTGCGAGGTTTGCGCCGGCCCAGATCCAGAACTGGCCGGATACCTTCCGGGTCCGCTGGGATTCGGGAATGGGCTGAAGCCAGGCTTCGACGTCTTCGCCGGCTACGGGCGTTTGGCCGGCCGGGACTGCAGTGGAGTTGTGTTGCATGGGGGGCCTCCGTAGGGGGAAAGGGGTATATCCAGATTATGTGTTGCAGGCCACACCCAACAAGATACGATGTGTACATCAAAACGACCCTTTGCATTACGGAGCGTCATGCCGATCAAGCTCAGCGATGTCATGAACCACGCCACCTTCACTGCCGCGGATCCGGTGCTCCGCGCCGGCGCGGCCGCAGCGGCCGATACGCAGCTGCGCTGGGTCCACTCCAGTGAGGTTCTGGACATTGCACCGTTACTTAGCGGCGGCGAACTGCTCCTCACCGGCGGCGACGCCCTGGTCACAGCCTCGGACGCGCGCCGCGTGGAGTACATCCGCCAGTTGGCTGAGCGCGGCGTCGGTGCGCTGGCGGTGGAAACGGGCCAGCGGCTCGCGTCGCTTCCCTCCTCCATGGTCCGGGCGGCGGAGGAAGCCGGACTACCGCTAATCGAATTCCGCAAAGTGGTGCCGTTCGTGGGCATCATGCAGGCCATCAATTCGATGCTGGTCAGCGAATCCGTGGCCCACCTGCGCCGTGCGGACGAGGCCAGCCATGAGATGGCTGTTGAGCTGGCCCACGGGAGCAGCCTGGACCAGATCCTTGCCGTCCTGGCCGGAATCATTGACGCGACACTCGAGCTCTCGTCCGTGTCCGGTGTGACGCTGGGCAATGCCGGCCCCAACGGCGCCGGCACCCGGCCGGAGGGCACCGGCTCTCCGACCGACGGCGCCGGCAGTGACGAGGAGCCCGGACACACGGCCGGCACGGGCACTGACGGCACCGTCATCAACATCGATGTGCCGGTCCGCGGTGTGCCGTCAGCGAGGCTGATCATCACCGTCCCGGCCGACGGCGACATCAACCTCGCGCGCGTTGCCGGCGGCCGCTGCGTGGACATCCTCTCGCTGGCCCTGCTGCAGCGGATGCCGCCCGGGTTGAAGGAAGTGGCAGGGACTGCACTGCTGCGCGCCGTCAGTTCCGGCAGCCAGCCGTGGCGGCTCCAACAGCTCTCGCCGGCCGCCGGCATTCCGCCCTCGGCGACGATGGTCGCCATCGTCGTCCGGACATCCACGTCGCAGCAATTGCGGGTGGCCATGGACAAGATCCTCAAGAAGTCGGCCCAGCAGAGTGCCAGCTACGTGGACAATGCGGAGGTCCTGGCGCTTGCCGCCCTTCCGTTCGACGGGGCCGCGTCGGCGCGGGCCGAACTCGTTGCCGCGCTGGAGGAGCTCCCGGTTGAGGCCGGAACCATGACGGCGGTGGGCCCGCTGGCAGCCGGGATCGAGAACGCGCCGTGGTCGCTGTCGGAGGCGAAAGTCGCACTGGATCTTGCGGTAAACAGTTCACTCCGCGCTGCGGCGCGGCCGACGTCGGACACCGGCGGCGTGGTGCTCGACGTCGAAAATCTCGCCGTGGAACGTCTGGCGGCACAACACCTGGACCAACGTGCGCGGCAGGATTTTGTCCGCCAGCAGCTGGGGCCCGTGCTGGATCACGATACCCGGCGGAACTCGCAGCTGCTGGAAACGCTGGCAACGTGGCTCGACTCCGGCTGCAACACGGCGCAGGCCGCACGGGAGCTGCACGTGGAGCGGCAGTCGATGCACCACCGGCTGCAGCGGATCTTTGAGCTGTGCGGCGGGGATCCGCGCGGAACCGGCCGGCTCGCCGCGCTCCACCTGGCCACCCGGCTGGCCGCGCCGTAGCCCGGCCCGGACGGGACCGCCCAAAGCGCCGTAGCCCCTCGGGACGCTCTCTCACTTAACGCAGGAAAAGCCGGGACGCTCTCTCACTTCCCCCAAGGAAGTGATAGAGCGTCCCGGCAAAACCGACAGGAAGTGAGAGAGCGTCCCGGCTCCCGGCAAAACCGACAGGACCTAGCGGAGCACCACAGTCCGGTTGCCCTGCAGGATGACCCGGCCCTCGCAGTGCCAGCGCACTGCGTTGGACAAAGCCTTGCACTCCGTGTCGCGGCCGGCGGCCACCAGGTCTTCCGGGCCGTAGGTGTGGTCCACCTCAACCACCTGCTGGGCGATGATGGGTCCCTCGTCCAGTTCGCCGTTAACGTAGTGCGCGGTGGCGCCCACGGTCTTCACGCCGCGGGCGTAGGCCTGGTGGTACGGCTTGGCGCCCTTGAAGCTGGGCAGGAACGAGTGGTGGATGTTGATCGCCTTGCCGTCCAGCTTGCGGGTGAGGCCGTCGCTGAGCACCTGCATGTAGCGGGCCAGCACCACCAGCTCCACGTCGTACTCGTCCACCAGTTCCAGCAGCCGCGCTTCGGCTTCGGGCTTGGTGGCGGCGGTGACGGGCACGTGGAAGAACGGGATGCCGTGCCATTCCACCAGCGCCTGGTGGTCCGTATGGTTGGAAACCACGGCCACCACGTCCACCGGGAGTTCGCCGATCCGGGCACGGAACAGCAGGTCGTTGAGGCAGTGCCCGAACTTGGACACCATGATCAGCACCTTGCGCTTGGAGCCGTGCGGCTCCAGCCGCCAGCTCATCCCGAAGCGTTCAGCCACCGGGCCAAAAGCGGTCCGCAGCGTGTCCGCGGTGGAGGCATCGCCGTCGGACGCAAAGTGCACCCGCATGAAGAAGTGCCCCTCGGACCGTTCGCCGAACTGCTGGTTGTCGATGATGTCACAGCCGTGTTCCAGCAGGAAGCCGGACACGGCATGGACGATGCCCGGCGACTCGCTGCAGTCCAGCGTCAGGACGTGCTCAACGGTGGTGGCCGGCGCACCGGTTGACGGCAGGGAAGTTTCAGTCTCAATGGCAGTCATGGCTCAGCACTCAATCACGTTGACGGCGAGGCCTCCGCGGGAGGTCTCCTTGTACTTGGTTTTCATGTCGGCTCCTGTTTCGCGCATCGTTTTGATGGCTTTGTCGAGGGATACCTTGTGGCTGCCGTCGCCGTGCAGGGCAAGGCGGGCGGCGTTGATGGCTTTCACACTGGCAATGGCGTTGCGTTCGATGCAGGGAATCTGCACCAGGCCGCCCACGGGGTCGCAGGTCAGCCCGAGGTTGTGTTCGATGCCCACTTCGGCGGCGTTTTCCACCTGTTCGGGCGTGCCGCCGAGGACCTCGCACAGCCCTGCCGCCGCCATGGAGCAGGCCGAGCCCACTTCGCCCTGGCAGCCCACTTCCGCACCGGAAATGGAGGCGTTGATCTTGAACAGGATCCCGACCGCGGCCGCGGCCAGCAGGAAGCGGACCACCCCGTCGTCGTCGGCTCCGGGAACAAACTTGGTGTAGTAGTGCAGCACCGCCGGCACAATCCCGGCGGCACCGTTGGTGGGGGCAGTGACGATGCGCCCGCCGGCGGCGTTTTCCTCGTTCACGGCCAGCGCGAAGAGGTTCACCCATTCCATCGCCCGGAGCGGATCGGTCACGCCGGTGTCCGCCGTCAGGGTTTTGAACAACGACGGCGCCCGGCGCCTGACGTTCAGCCCGCCGGGAAGGATTCCTTCCGCGGCGCAGCCGTTGTCCACGCATTCGCGCATGACGGCCCAGAGCTTCAGCAGCTCCGCGCGGAGCTCGGCTTCGCTGCGCCACACCAGTTCGTTGGCGAGCATGACGTCGGAGATGGACATCCCTTCGCGGCGGCAGATCTCGAGGAGTTCGTCGGCCGTGGTGAAGGGGTACGGCAGCGGGGTGTCGTCCGCCACCACTTTGTCTCCGGCATCGGCGTCACCGTCAACAACGAAGCCACCCCCAATCGAATAGAAGCTCCGTTCGCTGAGGACGGCGCCCTTGTGGTCCAGCGCCCGGAAGGTCATGCCGTTGGGGTGTGCGGGCAGGGACTTGCGGCGGTGCAGCACCACGTCCTCGTCCCAGTTGAAGTCCACCCGGTGGTCCCCGCCGATCCGGAGTTCGGCGTCGAGCGCGGCGGCAGCCACCTGGTCGTCCGCGGTGGAGGTGTCCACCGTTTCCGGGTCCAGGCCCTGGAGCCCGAGCACCACGGCTTTATCGGAGCCGTGGCCCCGGCCGGTGGCGCCGAGCGATCCGAACAGTTCGGCCTGGACCCGCGTGGTGGCGCTCAGGTGGCCGTCACCTTTGAGCCCTTCGGCGAACAGCTTCGCCGCCCGCATCGGGCCGACCGTGTGTGACGACGACGGCCCGATGCCAACGGAGAAGAGGTCCAGGGCGCTCAGCGCCATCAGGGCACCTCGGGGGAGGCGTATTCCCTCATGGCGTCCAGGAGCCAGCGGCCCAGGAAGTCCGCGAACGAAGCCCGCGGGAAGAGCCGGAAGCTCTCCTCGCCGGACTTCAGCAGGACCACCGGGATGTTGCCCACCTCGGTGTTCAGGGCTGTCCCCGGCTTGATGCTGCGGGGGTGCAGGTCAACTGCGCAGCCCTTCTCCAGGACGGCGCGGGCACGCGGGCCGGAGAGTTCGAACGTGGTGCGGTTGGCGGAGAGGTCCACCACCTGGCCCGGGGCGTCGCCCAGGGCCGCCGTGAGGGAACCGATCAGGTCTCCGCCCAGGGAGTCGTGGGCTTCTTCCGGTGCCACCACCAGGAATTCCGCCGGTCCGAGCCACAGGACGCTGACGCTGCCCGTGCCGCCCACTTCACCGCACCGCGCCGGCAGACCGCCGGCAACTGAAGCGATCCGTGAGCCCTGCTCGGAGCGGGGGTCCACGCGGATCCCGGCCATGGTCTGGAACGGGCCTTCCTTCAGGACGACCGTTCCCTCTACGGAGCCGGCTTCCAGTGCGGAGGCCAGGTGGGAGGCCGGGCTGCGGCGGATGTCCCGGAGTCCATTGATGCCTTCGAGTGCTGCGGTGTTAGCCATCTTTGCGGGTCCCTTCGGGGTCAAAAAGTACGGTTTCGGCGATGACGACATCAACCAGCTGGTCTCCGGCTGCGGCCACGAGGGTCTCGCCGATGCGGTTGCGGCCGTTCTTGATCAGGGCCAGGCCAAACGACCGGCCCAGGGCGGCGCTGTGGTAGCTCGAGGTCACGAAGCCCTGCATGGGGACGGGTCCGTAGGCAGGGTTGACGGTGATGCCCTTTTCCACGAGCTGGGTGCCTTCCGGCAGCCGCAGCGTTCCATCCACGGGAAGGACGCTGACCAGGTGCTTGCGGTCCTCGCGGCTGGCGTCGGTCCGCGAGTAGGAGCGCTTGCCGATGAACTCCTTGGCCTTGGAGACCACCCATTCCATTCCCGCGTCCTGCGGGGTGACGGTGCCGTCGGTGTCCTGGCCGACGATCGGGTAGCCCTTTTCGGCGCGGAGCACGTGCATGGTTTCGGTGCCGTAGGGGGTGATGCTGAATTCGGCCCCGGCGGCTGCCACGGCTTCCCAGGTGTTGAGCCCGTACCAGGACGGCACGTTGATTTCGTAGGCCAGTTCGCCGGAGAACGAGATCCGGCAGATCCGGGCCTGAACACCGGAGGCCAGGGTGGTTTCGCGGAACGTCATGAACGGGAAGGCTTCCGCTTCCAGGCCGCCGTCAGCGGCCAGTTCGGGCGCCAGCTTCGCGATCACTGCGCGGGACTTGGGCCCGACGACGGCAATGGTGCTCCACTGTTCGGTCACCGAGGTGCAGTGCACGTCGAGCTCAGGCCATTCGGTCTGCAGCCATTCCTCCAGCCAGTCCAGCACCTTCGCGGCGCCGCCGGTGGTGGTGGTCATGAAGAACCGGTCCTCGTCGAGGCGCAGGGTCACGCCGTCGTCGAAAATCATGCCGTCCGGGCCGCACATGACGCCGTAGCGGGCGGAACCAGGGGCGAGCTTCTTGAACGCGTTGGTGTAGATCCGGTTGAGGAACTCACCGGCGTCCTTGCCGCGGATTTCGATCTTGCCCAGCGTGGTGGCGTCCATGAAGCCCACGGATTCGCGGACTGCAGCGCACTCGCGCAGCACGGCGGTGTCCATGTCTTCCCCGGCCTGCGGGTAGTACCAGGGGCGCTTCCACTGCCCCACGTCCTCGAACAGTGCGCCCTTGGCAACGTGCCACGGCTGGATCGAGGTGACGCGGGCAGGGTCGAACAGCTCGCCGCGCTGGCGTCCGGCGAGTGCTGCAAACGCCACCGGGGTGAACGGTGCCCGGTAGGTGGTGGTGCCGATGTCGCCGATGCCGCGGGACGCTTCGCCTGCCGTGCGGAGTGCGGCGGCGATGACGCCGATCGCGTTGACGCCGGAGGTCTTGCCCTGGTCGTTGGCGGTGCTGATGGAGGTGTAGCGCTTGATGTGCTCCACGGACCGCATGCCGGCACCGGTGGACCGCAGCACGTCAGCCACGGACTGGTCGCGCTGGAAGTCCACGAAGTGGTGGTGCCAGTCATCCGGTGTGCCTTCCTGGCCCGGAACCAGCCACAGCTGGCGGGTGGGGGCGGATGCCTTCGGTTCACCGATGACGGCGGGCTTGGTTTCGGATGCGAAGCCCGCGGCGATGGCCGCCGAGGCTCCGGCGGAGATGCCTTCGGCGAGGCAGTCCTCCAGTTCGAAGCTGCCGCGGCCCGAGCCGATGGTCTGCTGGTTCGGGACAACGGTGCTCGGCACGAAAGCGGCGAGCTCATCGTCCCAGCGCAGCTTGCCCTGCCGCTGGGAGTGCAGGTGCACCAGCGGGCTCCAGCCGCCGGAGACGGCCAGCAGGTCGCAGGCGATCTCTTCGACGCCGGAGGTGAGTTCGCCGTCGTCGTTGATGCTGCGGACGGTCACGCTGCTCAGCCGGCCTGCCCCGTCGGCCGACGTGTTGGCTACGGCGCTGCCGATCAGCACGCGGGTGCCGGATTCGACGGCGGCGGCGGCCACCCCGGTGAGGCGGGGGCGGGCGTCCACGACGGCGGCGACCTTGACGCCGGCGGCGCGGAGGTCCGCGGCCACCGCGTAGGCGCTGTCGTTGGTGGTGCTGATGACAACGCGCTGCCCGGCGGCAACGGCGTAGCGGTTGAGGTAGGTGCGGACGGCCGAGGCGAGGATGATGCCGGGGCGGTCGTTGTTCTCGAACACCAGCGGGCGTTCGTGGGCGCCGGGAGCCAGCACCACCTGGTTGGCACGGATGTGCCAAATACGCTGCCGGGAGACGCCGGGCGCGGCCGGGCTGGAGAGGTGGTCGGTGCGGTTCTGGACCGCGACGACGTAGTTGGCATCGTAGGCGCCGAAGGCGGTAGTGCGGTTCAGGACGGTGCATTCGGCTGCGGAGACGAGTTCGGCTTCCACATCCGCCACCCATTCCAGGGCCGGCTTGCCTTCGATGGCCTCGGCCAGCTCGGGGGCGGTGGAGCCGGACAGCAGCGTGCCGCCCAGTTCGGGCTGATCGTCCAGGAGCATGACGCGGGCGCCGGTGCGGACTGCTTCGCGGGCCGCGGCCAGGCCGGCGGGGCCGCCGCCGATCACCAGGACGTCCGTGTGCACGAACTTCTTGTCGTACTCGGCGCGGTCCTCCTCGGGGTCCAGGCGGCCCAGTCCGTTGAGCAGGTCCGCCTTCAGGCCGTCCACCAGGGTGACGGTGGTGGCGGGGAGCATGGACTCGGCCACGTGGCCCGGGAAGCGTGCTTCGACGCGTACCAGCGCGTTGGATTCCTCCACGCCGGCGGACATGATGCCGCGGGCGCGGCCCTCGTAGAGCGAGTTGCCTGCGGCGATCCGGCCGTTGGCGAGCAGGGCCGAGGCGAGCGTGTCGCCGGGGTGGCCCAAGAATTCCTCGCCGTCCAGGGTGAAACGCCAGGAAATGCTGCGGTCGATGCGTCCGCCGGCGGCGAGGCGGGCGTTCTGGGAAGTCACTTGGTTGCTCCTTCCGGGGCGGTGGTGCTGGAGGCGGTGCTGGTTGGCGAGATGCTGGTTGCGGAGGTGCTGGGCGCAGCGGTGCCGGTGGTGGTGCTGTTAGCGGCGGTGCTGGCAGTTCCTGCGTCCGGGGCCGCCACGGCGGCAGCACCGGCCGCTGCCGGACGGGGCGTGCCCATCGGGTAGACGGCCTGGATGTCGTAGGTGACCGTGTCGCGGAGCATGTTGAACCACTGGCGGCAGCCGGTGCTGTGGAGCCAGCGTTCGGCGAAGGTCCCCTTGGTGTTGTCGCGGTAGAACAGGTACTCGGCCCACTCGCGGTCGGTCAGGTCGTTCGGGTTCTCCGGGTAGGCCACGTGGGCCTGGCCGCCGTAGTGGAACTCGGTCTCGTCGCGCGAGCCGCAGTTGGGGCATGAGATAAGCAGCATGTGCGTCTTCTTTCTATGAGTGCAGGGTCGCTGACGGCGGCTAGTGGGCCACGGCGGCTGCGCCGTGTTCGTCGATCAGGGCTCCGGTTTCAAAGCGTTCCAGCGCAAACGGCTTGTTCAGCTTGTGGGGGGTGCCCGTGGCGATAGTGTGGGCGAACGTGAGGCCGGCAGCGGGCGTGGCCTTGAAGCCGCCGGTGCCCCAGCCACAGTTCACGAACATGTTCTCCACCGGGGTGGTGCCCACGATCGGCGAGGCATCCAGGGTGGTGTCCACAATGCCGCCCCAGGTCCGGAGCACGTGCGCCCGGGCAAAGATGGGGAAGAGCTCGACGGCGGCAGCCATCTGGTTCTCGATCACGTGGAAGGACCCGCGCTGGCCGTAGCCGTTGTAGGAGTCGACGCCGGCGCCCATCACCAGTTCGCCCTTGTGGGCCTGGGAGACGTAGACGTGCACGTGGTTGGACATCACCACGGTGGGGTGGACCGGTTCGTGCAGTTCGGACACCAGGGCCTGGAGCGGGTGGGACTGGATGGGGAGCCGGAAGCCGGCCATTTCCGCGAGGACCGAGCTGTGGCCGGCCGCTGCGAGGCCCACCTTTTCGGTGTTGATGGTGCCGCGGTTGGTCTTGACGCCTACCACGCGGTTGCCGTCCTTGACGAAGCCGGTGACTTCGCAGTTCTGGATGATGTCCACGCCCAGTTCGTCGCACTTGCGGGCAAAGGCCCAGGCCACGTGGTCGTGCTTGGCGATGCCTGCACGCGGCTGGTACGTGGCGCCCATGACGGGGTAGCGGATGTTGTCGCTGATGTTCAGGATGGGGCAGAGTTCCTTGACCTGGTCCGGCTCCAGCCATTCAGCGTCCACGCCGTTGAGTTTGTTCGCGCCGACGCGGCGGATGCTCTCGCGGACGTCGCCCAGGGTGTGGGCGAGGTTCATGACGCCGCGCTGGCTGAACAGGAAGTCGTATTCAAGTTCCTCGGGCAGGATTTCCCACAGCTTCAGGGCGTGCTCGTAGATGGCCGCGCTCTCGTCCCAGAGGTAGTTGGAACGGATGATCGTGGTGTTCCGGGCCATGTTGCCGCCGGCCAGCCAGCCCTTTTCCAGGACGGCGATGTTGGTCATGCCGTGGTTCTTGGCGAGGAAGTAGGCCGTGGCCAGGCCGTGCCCGCCGCCGCCCACAATCACGGCGTCGTAGGAGGACTTAGGCTCCGGGTTGCGCCAGAGGAAATCCGGGTGCTCCGGAAGCTGTTGGGTGCTCACTGGGCTGCTCCAATCAGGTCTGCTTCGAAGGCGGCAGTGTCGGTGCCGCTATTGAGGTGGGGGTAGAGGGGGAACTGTTCGGCAAGGGCGGTCACCCGGGCGCGGAGTTCGACGGCGGTGTCCTCGCTGAGCGATGAGCCGGCGGTTTCGCCGCCGGTCGCCGCGGCGATGAGCGCCGTCGCGATGATGTCCGCTACTTCGGCGAATTCGTCGGCGCCGAAGCCGCGGGTGGCCAGGGCCGGGGTTCCGATCCGGAGGCCGGAGGACACCATCGGCGGGCGGGGATCGAATGGTACCGCGTTGCGGTTGACGGTGATGCCGATCCGGTGCAGGGCGTCTTCGGCCTGCTGTCCGTCCAGTTCGGAGTTGCGGAGGTCCACCAGGACCAGGTGCACGTCCGTGCCGCCGTTGACCACCGAGATGCCGGCTGCTGCAACGTCGTCGCGGAGCAGCCGTTCGGCCAGCAGCTTGGATCCCTGCAGGACGCGTTCCTGGCGTTCCTTGAATTCCGGGGTGCCGGCTAGCTTGAAGGCCACTGCCTTGGCTGCGATGACGTGCTCCAGCGGGCCGCCCTGCTGACCCGGGAACACGGCGCTGTTGATCTTGCGGGCGTATTCCTCCTTGGCGAGGATGACGCCGCCGCGGGGACCGCCGAGGGTTTTGTGGGTGGTGGTGGTGACGACGTCGGCGTACGGCACCGGATTGGGGTGCAGCCCTGCTGCCACCAGGCCGGCGAAGTGCGCCATGTCCACCATCAGGTAGGCGCCTACAAGGTCGGCGATGCGGCGGAACTCGGCGAAATCGAGCTGACGGGAGTAAGCGGACCAGCCGGCGACGATCAGCCGCGGGCGGTGCTCAAGGGCCAGCGCTTCGACTTCGGCCATATCTATGCGGAGGTCGGATTCACGGACGTGGTACGGGACCACGTTGTAAAGCTTGCCGGAGAAGTTGATGCGCATGCCGTGGGTGAGGTGGCCGCCGTGGGCCAGGTCAAGGCCCATGATGGTGTCGCCCGGGTTCAGCAGCGCGAACATGGCGGCGGCGTTGGCCTGCGCGCCGGAGTGCGGCTGGACGTTCGCGAACTCGGCGCCGAAGAGGGCCTTCACGCGGTCGATGGCCAGCTGCTCGACGACGTCAACGTGCTCGCAGCCGCCGTAGTAGCGCTTGCCCGGGTAGCCCTCGGCGTACTTGTTCGTCAGGACCGAACCCTGTGCCTCCATGACTGCGGAGGGGGCGAAATTCTCCGAGGCGATCATTTCCAGGGTGGACTGCTGGCGGCCCAGCTCATTGGCAATGGCCTGCTGGACCTCGGGATCGACTACGGAAAGTCGCTCGTTCAACTGCTCAACCACGGATGCTCCTTTGAAATACCACTATTGCTATGACTGATATATCAGTGTGAGGTCAATGGTATGATTGGGATCACAAGAGAGTCAATAGCGGGAAGCAAAGTGGCACTGAGCTTCCGGTTGTAACCCGATCGCTCAGTGGTGAAGCTGAGCGGTGAAGAACTGAGTAGCGATGAACGGAGCGGCACCTTGAATGCACTTCCTGCCCTGCCACCCGCCGAGGACGAAGTCCTGTCCCAGGCGGAGGCCGCCTACCGGCAGCTGCGCGACAAGCTGATCATGCTGGAGATCCGGCCGGGCGAACCCATCAATGACGGACAGCTGGCGGCCGAGCTCGGGTTTGGCCGCACCCCCGTGCGCGAGGCGATCAAGCGTCTGGAAGTGGACCACCTGGTGGTGTCCTATCCGCGTCGGGGAACGTTCGCCACCAACGTGGACTTCACCGAACTGGCCGACGTCTCCGAGGTCCGGGAGCTGCTGGAGCCCCTGGCTGCACGCAGCGCGGCCACCCGGGCAAACGCCGCCATGCGCCGCGAGCTGCTGCACGTCGCCGACACCATTGCCGGGCTGGATCCGAATCCCAGCGAGTCCCGCGACCTCATGCGCTACGACCTGACCGTGCACCGGCTGATCTACAAGGCGGCAGCCAACCCGCACCTGGAAGACACCCTGATCCGCTACGACAACCTGGCCACCCGCATCTGGTGCCTGGTCCTGGACAAGGTGCCCTCGGTGAGCGGCCACGTCACCGAACACGTCGAGCTGCTCAAGGCCGTGGCCGCCGGCGACGCCGACAAAGCGGGCGAGCTGGCCCTGCACCACGTCACGAGCTTCGAAGAGACCATCCGCAAGGTGCTCTAAGCAGCTCCCGCGACAAAAAGACGAAACGCTCTCTCACTTTGAACTGCTCCCCGGAAGTTGGACTGAGAAATTCAGTTCCGACTTCCGGGGAGCAGTTTTATGCGTTCGTTTAGTTC
>NZ_JBWKYC010000018.1:0-109940 GCF_059423525.1 Arthrobacter sp. GW460-12-1-14-TSB2 | reverse complement strand
CCCGGCGCAATACCGTGCCCAGGCCCTCGCGGCTTAGGATCTCATTTAACCAGTCCAACCTCCGGGGACCAGTTCACCGGTGAGGGAGCGTCGGGGGTTGGGCGGCAGGATGTGAGAGAGGGTTTCGTAAGATCTTTCCGCCCTGCTCCGGCGTAGAATTTTTTGCGTAGGAGGTGGCGAAATGACCCTAGTATTGAACACAGCCACAACCGTCCTGCCCGTGGATGACAAAGAGCGCGCCCGTCGTTTTTACGCGGAAACACTCGGACTGCCTCATCGCGGCGTGGCAGATGACGGAAGCGAATTGTTTGGCAGCGGCGACGGCCCCATGCTGCAGCTGATGCCGGTGAAGGATGGCAGGCACTCCGAGCACACTACGCTGAGCTTTGAGGTCAGGGACATCGAGCGGACCGTTGATGAAATGGAAGCCCGCGGCGTCCGGTTCCAGGATTACGATCGCCCTGATCTGAAGACTGGCGAACACCACATTTGTACTACCGATTCCGAAAAGTGCGCATGGTTCATGGACACCGAGAACAATATTCTCTGCGTTCACGAAACCCTCGGCATTCAGCAGGCGGAGTACCAGCTCTAGCCCGGTGGCCCTGCCGGTGACCAAGCCGGCCAGGGCGAAGAGGACCGGCGTCCCGGCTCAGCGGGACGCCCTATCTTTTTGCCTGCTTCAGGGTGATCAAGGACCACTCGGCCTCACGGCGATTCCGGCGGCGTCGCGGACCACGGTGTAACCGGCCGCTCCTGCCTGACGCCGTCCACCGTCACGTCCACCCGTTCGTTGAAGAAACTCACCAGCCCGTGGATTTGGGCGGCATCGCGGAACCGCTGGTCGTACATCCACGCGATGTTCCGCCCGGTTTCGGAGTGCGGATAGGTCCAGTAGCTCGCCGTCCCCTTGTACGGACACACCGTCTTCTTGGGGCTGGGCTCCATGATGTCCAGCAGGACGTCCGCGGGCGGGATGTAGTAGCGCACCGGCAGCATGGTCTCGTAGAGCAATTGGGCGGCGTTCGTGGTGGCCAGCGTGACGTCGTCGAGCCTCACTTCAACGGTGAGGGACGAGGCCCGGATGTCCACGCGGTGGAACGGATCACGGGGGTGGCCGATGATCTCCTCGTCGTCCTCCAGCCAGTCGAAGGCGTTGAAATCCAGCACCACGTGGCCGGCGAGGTCGGGGTCGGCCGGCCGGAAGGCCGCGCGGGGCAGTCTCGCCCCGGAAGTCACGACGTCGAACTCCTCGCCGTCCGCTGTGTGCCGGCCGAAACCCGTGCGCGGATCCAATGCATGCGGTCCGTCCAGGCCGAGCCTGAAACCGTGTTCCGCAATCTGGCCCGGCTGCTGCTTCGGTGGCGCGAGTTCGGCTTGAAGGTCCACCTCGGGCACGGCATAGATGGGAGTAACGCGCTTGGGCTCCCACACCAGGAGCGCATACAAAGTGTCGACGACGGCGTTCCCGTCCACCATGGCCCGGACCCGTTTGGGAGTGGGCTGGTACCGCAAATGGGGGAATGTGCCGAAGAGGACTTCGGATAATTTCGTGGCCATGACTACAGGGTGGGCGCCACATATCCGGCCGTCAATGAGTGCCCCCGGAGAGCCCTCCGGCGGACGTGCGGGAAGAACGGACTTAGCGTGCCGCGTGGAGCCCGTTGAATGCCATTGTGATGACGTCGTCGGCCAGCTTTTCGGGGGAGAGCGAGCCGCCGGGCTTGTACCATTCGACGATCGAGTTGATGGTGCCGAACAGGAGGCGCGTAACCGTACGGGGATCGATGTCCGCGCGGAGGGAACCTTCATCGCGGGCGGCGGAGATCAGGGCAGCCACTTTGTGGTCGAAGGTGCGGCGGCGTTCCATGGCGTCACGCTCGATGTCCGTGTTGCCGCGCAGGCGCAGCAGCAGCGTGACGAACGGAAGCCGTTCCACCAGCACGGAGATCGTCTGCCTGAGCACGAACTCCAGCCGGGCCTCGGCCGTTCCGGTCTGCGCCTGCGGCTGCTCGAGGATGGCCTCCAGTCCGCCCAGCGCCTCTTCAAGGGCGAGCTTGAGGAGGTCGCCCTTGGACGGGACGTGATGGTAGATGGCCGACTTGGAAATACCAAGGTTTTCGGCGAGGATGCCCATGGACGTGGCGTCGTAGCCGTGGCGGTTGAAGACCTCGACTGCGATCTGCAGCACCGACTGCTGGTCGTATCCGGGGCGGCCGCGCTTGGTGGGTGCATCAGGTGTGGACATACCGGCTATTTTCTCATGAACGTTCGGTTATTAGGCGCAATCGGTGTCATGGACCAGAAATCCCTTGCCTGCGCCGTGCCCCGGTGCTAGAAAGCTTGTAGAGGAACTATCGGCACGGCGCCGGTTCTGACTCAAAAGTTTCAAGGATCGGGACGGGATCAGGCACGTTGGGCTGCCCGGCTGGCGGTTAGCCATCGGCACGTCACAGCGCTGTCGCGCATTGGCAGTAGTGCACTGAATGCCTCCCGTAAAAGGATGGTCCCCGGCTGCAGCAGCCGGGGACCTTCCCCATGTCGGTGACCTTCCGACGTCGGGCGCTTTATGAAGGGTGGGCGCCGCCCTAGCCGGCGTTCTCCTCCAGGGTGAGGTCGCGGTCCTTTGTCTCCGGGGCCTTGATCGCCTGGAACAGCGAGATGCCGACGATGACCATCATGTACACGGCGATGGGCCAGTAGGAGCCGGTGGCCCAGGCGAGCAGCCCCGAGCAGATGATGGGCGCGATGCCGCCGCCGAAGATGGCCGAAAACTCGCGGGCAATAGCCACGCCGGCATACCGGTACTTGGAGCCGAACAGCTCGGCGTACATGGCCGACTGTGCCGCGATGCCGCCTTCCACGGCGAAGGTGAAGCCGACTGCGTAGACGAGGGCGATCAGCCAGACGTTGCCGGTGCTGCTGAGCCAGAACGCGGGGAAGGAGAACAGGAAGAGGAAGGCGAGGATGAAGACGTTCACCGGTTTGCGGCCCCAGCGGTCGGTGGCGCGTCCGGCGATCAGCGCGGCGGGAATGGCGAAGAGGCCGCCCATGGCCAGCATCTGGGGGATGAGTGCCTTGTCGATGTTGACCACGGAGATCAGGAAGGTGCCCAGGAACGCCTGGTAAATGTAGGAATGGGCGTGGGTGCCCATGTTGATGAGGAAGACCTGGCGGAGCGGGCGGCGGCCCTTCTTGATCACCTCCGAGACCGGCGAGGCTGCCTCGACGTGCTCCTTCTTGAGTTCGGCGAAGACCGGTGATTCCTTCATGTTGCGGCGGATCAGGTATGCGGCCACGGTCACGAGGGCGCTGGAAAGGAACACCAAGCGCCAGCCCCACGATTCGAGGTCTTCGCGCGGCAGCAGCTGCACCAGGATCCAGGCGCCGGAGCCGAAGACGGAGCCGACGGCGGCACCGGCCCATACCAGCGAAGTCATCGCGCCGCGCCTGCCCTTGGGGGCGAACTCTGCCAGCAGCACCACCGCGCTGGCCATTTCCGCGCCGGCGCCGAAGCCCTGGATGAACCGCAGCACGGTCAGGAGGATCGGGGCCAGGATGCCCACGGATTCGTAGGTGGGCAGCAGGCCCATGGCAAAGGTTGCGGTGCCCATCAGGGCCAGGGTGGCCACGAGCACGAACTTCCGGCCGATTTTGTCGCCGTAACGGGAGAAGAACAGTCCGCCCATGGGCCGGGCAATGAAGCCGACGGCGTACGCGCCGAAGCTGGCGATGAAGCCGACTGCGGGGGAGACGTTGGGGAAGAACAGGGTGTTGAAGATGATGGCGGTGCCCACGCCGTAGACAACCATGTCGTAGTTTTCCAGAACGGTTCCGATGAACCCTGCCCAGCCGGCGCGGCGGAGCTCGGTCTTATTGACGGCGACCGGGTGGAGGGCGCCATGTGGCGGGGTTCCCGTAGGCAAGGGAGTATGCGTCATTGCTGTTCCTGTTCTGGAGAAAGCACCCACCACTGCGTGGGCGCGCTTTCCAGACTAGGGGTTGAAAGCCGCATTTGGCAACCGATTGCCTAAGTTGCGGCAACATATGCCGAAAATGGCGAACCTGCGGACGGCCCGCGTGGAATACCAGGCACGCCAAAAGGGTCCGGGGGGACCCGGACCCTTCGTGGCTGCTGCCCGGTGGGGCCGCAAGTGTACGTTCGCGCTATGCCTTCGGGCGCAGGTCGTAGATCCGGCGGAGTTTGCCGTTTGAGCGCTCCAGCGACCCGGGCTCGACGACGTTCACGGTGCAGGAGGACCCGACGTGGATCTTGATCTGCTGCTGCAGGACCTTGGCGGCCGAGGCCACGCCCTCTACTGAGACGGATTCCCGGCGTTCGATCTTCACCGTGAGCTGGTCCATCCGCTGCCCCTCGGGCCGGGTGAGTTCCAGCTGGAAGTGCGGGCTGAGCTCGGGGATGCGCAGCGCGATTTCCTCGATCTGCGAGGGGAACAGGTTCACGCCCCGCAGGATGATCATGTCGTCGCTGCGGCCGGTGATGCGGCCCATGCGGCGGTGCGCGGGGCGGGCGGTGCCGGGGAGCAGGCGGGTGAGGTCCTTGGTGCGGTACCGGATGATGGGCAGCGCTTCCTTGGTGAGCGAGGTGAACACCAGTTCGCCGTGTTCGCCGTCGCCCAGGACCTTCGTGGGGTCGAATGCGTCGATGATCTCGGGGCGGAAGTGGTCCTCCCAGATGTGGCTGCCGTCCTGGGTTTCCACGGCTTCACCGGCCACGCCGGGGCCCATGACCTCGGACAGGCCGTAGATGTCGCAGGCCTTGATGTTCATGGTGGTTTCGAGCTCGTGGCGCATTTCCTCGGTCCACGGCTCGGCACCCAAAACGGCGTACTTGAGTGAGGTGGAGGCCGGGTCGATGCCCTGCTTCATCATCGCGTCGGCGATGGTCAGCAGGTAGGTGGGGGTGGCCAGGATCGCGTCGGGCTTGAAGTCCTGGATCAGGGTGATCTGGCGTTCGGTCTGGCCGCCCGAGATCGGGATGACCGTGCAGCCCAGGGCCTCGGCGCCGGCGTGGGCACCCATGCCGCCGGTGAACAGGCCGTAGCCGTAGGCGTTGTGGACCTTCATGCCAGGCCGGACGCCGGAAGCGCGGAGGGAACGTGCCACCAGCTTGGCCCAGTCGGCGAGGTCCTTCTTGGTGTAGCCCACCACCGTGGCGCGGCCGGTGGTGCCGGAGCTGGCGTGGATGCGGGCCACCTCGTGCTGCGGCACGGCGAACATGCCGAAGGGGTACTCCAGGCGGAGGTCTTCCTTGGTGGTGAAGGGGAACTTGCCAAGGTCGGCCAGTTCGCGGAGGTCGGTGGGGTGGACGCCGGCCTCGTCGAACTTGCGCTTGTACAGTGGAACGCGGTCATAGGCGTAGGCGACCGTGTGCTGGAGGCGGCTCAGCTGCAATGCCTCCAGCTCGTCGCGGGATATCGTTTCTTCGCGGTCCAGCACGGCGTCGGTGGCAGCTGCTGGTTCAGTGGCGTGGAGGGTCATCTGGGGTCCCTGTTTCTATTTCTTGGAGATGGTGCGGCTGCGGCCGCGGAACTCGGCGATGAGCTCGCCCGGGGTTTCATCATTAGCGCTGCCGTCGGCAGTGCCGGCGTTCGTGCCTGCGGGGGCGGCGGTGTTGGTGCCTGCGGCGGTGTGGGGGTCTGCGGCGTAAATCTGGACGTCGTAGAGTCCGCTGCGGCCGGCATGGGCGCGTCGGTTGGCGACGGCGGTGATCACCTGGCCGGTGAAGGCCGGCTTGAGGAAATTGATGTCGACGCCGGACGCCACGGTGATTGTGTCGCCGTCGGCTCCCGCCGTGCCGGCAGGCGGGCCCGCCGGGTTGCAGGCCAGGGCAAATGCGGTATCGCCGAAGGCGAAGATCATTCCGCCGTGGGCCATGCCGAAGCCGTTGAGCATTTCCTGCCGGAGGGTCATGCGGATGGTGGCGTGACCGTCGTCCACTTTGAGGACTTCGATGCCCATCCATTCAGAGGCATAGTCGTTTTCAAGGATGGGGTGGGTGGCCCCGGAGAGCGTTGCTTCAGCCATGCGTCATTGCCTCCAGCTTTATTTACCGAATGTTCATTAGGTAATCCCATTTTGGGGCATGCTGTCAAGAGCCGCTGGTTTTTCCGGTGGTCGTGCGAGGGTGTTTGTGGGTGCTTCCCGGTCCGGCTAGCTGCCCCACATCTCGGAACTGGTCAAGGACGTGAACACGAACATCCCGCCGACAAAGGCGAAGAATCGCTGATCCCGAACTGGAATGGGAATATCAGTTTTCCGCCGGTGAGGGCTGAACCTTAGGAATCAGGCGCGATCGGCGTACGATCGGAGGCGGGGGAAGCCGACCCATGACAGGGGACGCCATGAGCGGAATTTTGGGGCAGGCGCGGACGTACTCGAGTGCTTTGGGGGCGTCAAACTTGTTGGCCGGGACGTTTGTTTTTGATGCCAAATCCCGGGCCATGACGTGGTCGGACGAGGTTTACAGGATCCACGGCTACCGCCGCGGTGACGTCGTTCCAACAATGGAGCTGACGATGGCGCACAAGCACCCTGATGACCTGCCGCGCATCCAAGAGGTCAGCAACGAACTGTTCGCACATGGCGGTCATGTTGCCATCTACCATCGCCTGATCGATGCCGCGTCCCGCGAGCGCAAAGTGCTGACGGCGGGGGAGGCAGCGCTGGACGAGGCCGGCAAGGTGTCGACGATCTCGGGAGTCATGCTGGACCTGACGTCAACAATCCAACGGGAGACGGAACTGGCCGCGCGCGAAGCCGTCCGCGGCGCAGTGGCTACCCGGAGCACCATCGCGAAAGCCGAGGGCATCCTCATGGGCCGGCTCGGGATCGGATCGGATGAGGCCTTCCAACTGCTGACCGCCTACAGCAACAGCAGCAACATCAAACTCGCCAGTGTTGCATGCGGCCTCGTGGCACTTGCTGACAACCCTGCGGAGGCCACCGCGCTGGGGCGCTTCATCCAGCAGCTCAGCCGAGCCCGCCCGCCCCGCTGACCGAACTGACACCCGCCCCGCTGACCGTTCGACCGCGGCGGACCAGTCCCAGGCAGAGTGCGGCCGCTGCTGCGGCGGCAGCCGCGACGATGCCGAAAGGCACCGGATCGTTGCCCCCGCCGATGCCTACCAGGGGTGCTGCCAGGCCGCCGAAGGAAAACCGGGCCAGGCCCAGGAGCGAGGAGGCCGTGCCGGCGATGTCGGGGTACTCCTTGAGCGCAAGCGACGTGGCCGGCGGGCTGGTCACGGCCACACCGCTGACCATGGTGAACAGGGACAGGATGATCGCGATCAGCGGCAGATGCAGGAGCGCCGTGGCCAGCAGGCCCAGGGCGCCGGCGAGGGCCATGACCAGTCCTATGGCGAGGGTTCCCCGTTCGGACCAGTGCTCGGCCAGCCGGCCGGAGATGAACCCGAAGATCACGAAGCCCAGGGAGTTCAGTCCGAAGGCGAACGAGTACCCCTGCGGGGAGAGCCCGTACATGCCCTGGAGGATGTACGTTGCCCCGCTCAGGTAGGCGAAGATCGCCGAGTAGGTGAAGCCCGTGATCAGGACGGCGCCGACGAACATCCGGTCCGCCAGGAGCCGGCGGAAGTCATTGAGGGTGTGGGAAAGGCCGCCGGTGATGCGCCGGTCCTGCGGGAGGGTCTCCCGGAAGATCAGCAGGGACGCGACGAGGATGGCCACACCTACTGCGGCGAGGAAAAGGAACACTCCGCGCCAGTCCGTGACGGCCGCGAGCTGGCCGCCGATCACGGGGCCGATGATGGCGGCCAGCCCGCCGAGCACGGTGAGGCGGCCGTAGTAGCGGATCAGCTTCCCGCCCGAGTAGACGTCCCGGCCGGCGGCCTGCGCGATAACAATGCCCACAGCGCCGGCGAGGCCCTGGACGAACCGGGCGAGGATGAGGGTTTCGACCGTGGGGCTGAGCGCGCACAGCACCGAGGTGACCGTATAGGCGATCACTCCGATGATCAGCGGCTTCCGGCGGCCGAAGCGGTCCGACATGGGCCCGGCCACCACCTGCCCGATGGCCAGGCCGAGCAGGCACGCCGTGATGGTCAGCTGCGCCACGGACGTTGTGCTGCGGAGCTCCGCGGTGAGGGCCGGGAGGACCGGCAGGTAGAGGTCCATGGAAATCGGACCGAAGATTGTCAACAGCCCGAGTACCACCGCGAGCGGCCGGCCGACGGCCTGTCTGGGTGCGGGAGCAGGTCCGGGTGCAGTGGCGTGTGCAGGGGCGCCGGTGGCGGTCATGCTGGCTCCGTTCCAGTGGTGATGGGCTTGGTTTCCCATTCAACCCGGCCGCGCCCTTCCTAGCCACGGCTCTCCCTATCCGGGTTCTGGCAGTACCTCCCTAGGACCCGCCGCCCCGGTGTAGCGTGAACGAGTGGATAACAGGATGGCGGTGAGGGAGTTCCTCGCCTCAAGGCGCGCCAAGATCTCTCCGGAAATGGCCGGACTCACGCTTTTTGGCGGACGACGCCGGGTTCCCGGCTTGCGCCGCGAAGAAGTCGCCATGCTCGCCGGGGTCAGTGTGGACTATTACACGAAGCTCGAGCGCGGAAACCTGTCCGGCACATCCGAAAGTGTCCTCGACGCCATCGCCAGGGCCCTGAAGCTGGACGAAGCGGAACGTGACCACCTTTACAACCTTGCCAGGGCTTCCAACGCGTCCGGCAGGACCAAGCAGCGGCCCCTCCAGAGCGGGACCGTTCGCCCGCCCCTTCAGTTCATGCTGGACGCCATCACGGCAGCGCCGGCCTTCATCGGCAACCAGCACATGGACATCGTGGCGGCCAACCAGCTCGGCTATGCCCTGTACTCCGAGATGTACCGCAGTCCCGCCCGGCCTGCCAACCACTCCCGGTTCATCTTCCTTGATCCCAAAGCCCGGGACTTCTACCCCAACTGGGAACTGGCCGCCAACACCAACGTGGCCCTTCTGCGGACCTACAGCGGCCAGAATCCCTTCGACAAACGCCTGGCGGACCTCGTCGGGGAACTGTCCACGCGCAGCGAAGAATTCCGCACCCGCTGGGCAGCCCACAACGTCCGCCGCCACTACGCCGGCACCAAGATGTTCCACCACCCGGTCGTGGGGGAGCTCGAGCTCACGTACGAAGCCATGGATCTCGCCGAGGACCCCGGTTTCAGGCTGACCGTCTACCCGGCCGTGCCGGGATCGCCGTCGGATGAACGGCTGCGGCTGCTGGCCAGCTGGGCCGCCACCGAACACATCCGGGAGCTCGCCGTCGGGCCGGCCCAGGGGCAGCCCGCGGCGCCGGGCCGCACAGCCTCCGAGCCACAACCCCAGAGCAGGGATGTCCAGAGGTCCTGACCGTGGAAGTATGGAGGGACGGAGCACCACCACGTCACTACCTAAGGGCGGATCATGGCCAAGGGGATTTACGTCAGCGCGACCACACCGGGATCCGGTAAGTCGCTGATAGCGCTGGGGCTTGCGGACACGCTGCACCGGCACGCGGACCGCATCGGCTTCTTCAAACCCGTGGTCCACGGCGCCGACGCCGCCTCGGACCCCATGGTGGCCCTGATGAAAGCCCGGTTCGACCTCGACGACGACCGCTGCCGCGGCGGCCTGACGTTCGCCGAGGTCCGCGCCCTCCTGGCCGAAGGAAACCGGGCGGAGATTGACGCCCGCTGCGTGGAGATCTTCGCCGACATGTCCCGCCACTGCGATGTGGTGATCGTGGAGGGCACCGACCTCACCGGCCAGGATGCCGCCGTCGAATTCGACCTCAACGCACGCCTCGCCAACAACCTGGCCGCCTCGATCGTGGCCGTGGTGGGCGCGAAGGGGCGCACCGTCGCGGAGGCGGCTGACGCCGTCGAGGTTGCCCGCAAGGAACTGGCGGCGGAACGCTGCAGCCTGCTGGCAATCATGGTGAACCGTGCGGACCCGGAGGACGTGGACGGGATCGTCGCGGCCGTGAAGCCCGGTGCGTCCGGCCGTCCGGTGTACGTTTTCCCGGAGCTGGAGGACATTGCCCGGCCCACCACCGGCGAGGTGGCCACTGCCCTGGGGATCCGCCAGGTGGCCGGGCGGCAGGACATGGAACGCGACGTCCACTCCATCAAAGTGGCGGCCATGAGTGTGGCCAACTTTTTGCACGTGCTCGACGACGGCGCCCTGGTGATCGTCCCGGGTGACCGTGCGGACGTGATGGTCGCGTGCCTGGCGTCGTCGTTCTCGCCCGAATTCCCGGTGCCGTCTGCGCTGATCCTCACCGGCGGCCTGGCCCCGGACCCCAACATCTACTCACTGCTGGCTCAGGCGCCGTTCCCCGTGTTCGCCAGCCCGGACGATACCTACACCACCGCCAAGCGGGTGTCCGAGGTCCGCAGCGAAATCTGGTCCGGGCACCGGCGTAAGGTGGCGTCCGCCGTCGGGCTGTGGGCCAAACGGGTGGACGAGGCCGAGCTGGTGGAGCGCCTGCACCTGCCGCGGCTGGAGCGGATGACGCCGCTGCGGTTCCTGCATGACCTGATCGAACGGGCCCGGCTGCAGCGCCGGCACATCGTGCTGCCCGAGGGGAACGACGTGCGGATCCTGCGCGCCGCGGAAATCCTGCACCGGCGGGACGTCTGCGACCTCACCATCCTGGGCAACGAGTCGGACGTCCGCGAACTGGCTTCCACGCAGGGCATCGACCTGTCGGGCATGAAGATCGTGGATCCCGCCACCTCCGAGCTGCGCCAGCAGTTTGCCGAGAAATACGCGGAGCTGCGTGCGCACAAGGGCGTGGACCTGGCCCGGGCACTGGAGGTCATGCTGGACGGCAGCTACTTCGGCACCATGATGGTCCAGCTGGGCGTGGTGGACGGCATGGTGTCCGGCGCCGCGCACACCACCGCCCACACCATCCGCCCGGCGCTCGAGTTCGTGAAGACCCGCGACGGCGTGAAGATCGTCTCCTCGGTTTTCCTGATGCTGATGCCGGACCGGGTGCTGGTGTACGGCGACTGTGCCGTCAACCCGGACCCGAACGCCGAACAGCTCGCGGACATCGCGCTGGCCTCAGCCGAGACCGCCACGCAGTTCGGCGTGGAACCGCGCGTGGCCATGCTGTCCTACTCCACCGGCGGATCGGGGACCGGCGAGGCGGTGGACAAAGTCCGGCAGGCCACCGAAGTAGTGAAGGCGCGCCGCCCGGACCTCGCCGTCGAAGGCCCCATCCAGTACGACGCCGCCGTGGACGCCGCGATCGCGCAGTCCAAGATGCCGGGCTCGTCCGTCGCAGGGCAGGCCACCGTGTTCATCTTCCCGGACCTCAACACCGGCAACAACACCTACAAGGCGGTGCAGCAGTCCTCGGGGGCGGTCGCCGTCGGGCCCGTCCTGCAGGGGCTCCGCAAGCCGGTGAACGACCTCTCCCGCGGCTGCACAGTGGAGGACATCGTGAACACGGTGGCCATCACGGCCGTGCAGGCGCAGTCAGTGGAACCGGCCGCCGAACCGGCCGCCGCGGCCGCGCACGCGTAGCTAGCTGTTGTCCGGTCAGCTGTTCTCCGGTCAGCTGTTCTCCGGTTCCGCCGGGCTGTCCGGGCCTTCCTGCTTGGCCGGCTCATCGGCCAAGCCGGCGGGAGTGAGGTCCAGGTCCTCCACGTTCTCGGGCGGCTCGGGGGACTCGCCCACCTCGGCGGCCTTGACGTTCCCTGTATCGTCCAGGGCCGGGTTCGCGCCCTCAATGCCGGTGGGATCCTTCTTTTTTGACCCGGTGTCCGGCGCGGTGCCCGCAGGTCCCGCGCTCTCCGGTGTGGTGCTGTCCGGCTGGGTGGTGCTGTCAGTCATGGAAAAGCCCTCCGTGCGTTGTCCCATTGGTCCGCCGACTCTAAGCGCCCGCCGCGGCTGACGCAATGGCGCTACGATCGAACCTCCACCGACCACCGCAGCAGCTACGGCTTAGGAGGCCCAGTGCTCGTCCTCGTCATCAACTCCGGTTCGTCTTCGCTCAAGTACCAGGTGCGGGACGTGGCATCCCACAGCGTCCTGACCGAGGGGCTGATCGAAAAGATCGGCATGGGCAACGGCGGTGAAGGCGACGGCGAGATCGAGGGCCCGCGGGACCATGCCGAGGCGCTGGAGCAGGTGGACGCCGCCATCCACGAGGTGCTGGGGGACCGGAAGCTGGACGCCGTCGGCCACCGCGTGGTGCACGGCGGTGAGCGGTTCGGCGAGCCGGTGCTGATCGACAACGAGATCACCCGCGCCATCGAGCGGCTCAACCCGCTGGCTCCGCTCCACAACCCGGCCAACGTCCTGGGCATCCGCGCCATCGCCAAGAAATGGCCGGACATGCCGCAGGTTGCCGTGTTCGACACCGCCTTCCACCGCACCCTGCCCGAGCACGCGTGGCGCTACGCGGTGCCGGACTCGCTGTACACCAACCACGGAATCCGCCGCTACGGCTTCCACGGCACCTCGCACGAGTACGTCTCGCACCAGGCGGCGGCGCTGCTGGACCTTCCGGTGGAAGAGTTCGACGGCGTGATCGCCCACCTGGGGAACGGCGCCTCCGTCACGGCCATCCGCGGCGGCAAGTCCGTGGACACCTCCATGGGCTTCACCCCGCTGGAGGGCCTGGTGATGGGCACGCGCTCGGGCGACCTGGACCCGTCCATCCTGGTGTTCCTGGGCCGGGCCGGCTGGTCCACGGAGGACATCGACTCCCTGCTCAACCGCGAATCCGGGCTGAAGGGCCTCGCAGGAAACAACGACATGCGTTCCGTGGTGGAGGCCTCCGAAGCCGGCGATGCCCGCGCGGCCACGGCGCTCGCCGTCGCGTCCTACCGGCTGGCCAAGTACATCGGCGGCTACCACGTGGCCGTCGGCGGGGCGAAGGCGCTGGTGTTCACCGCCGGCATCGGCGAGAACTCACACCAGTTCCGCACGCTGGTGGGGGACAAGCTGGGGGCGCTGGGCATAGAGCTCGACGCCGGGCTGAACAGTGAGCGGTCCAAGGAACCCCGCGTGATTTCCACGCCAGAGTCGCTGATCCCCGTCCTGGTGGTTCCCACCGACGAGGAGCGCGCCATCGCGGAGGCGACCGCCGCCGTCGTGCATTCCGCTTCCTGACCGGGACGCTCTCTCACTTCTGGTCGCCTTTCCCGGGACCCTCTCACACTTCCTACGCGTGGGCGAGGTTGCTGGACAGTTCGCGGTGGGCGTCGGCCTGGTCCTGGAGAGCCTTGGCCCGGGCCTCGAACACGCCGACGGCGTCGGCTCCCGCCGCGAAGCGCAGCGGCGGTTCATCCTGTTCGGCCAGTTCGATCAGGGCGTCGGCGAGCTTGGCCGGATCGCCGCCCTGCAGCCCGTTCATGCCCTTCCACGCGGCCACGGTCTGTTCGGTGCGCTCGGCGTAATCCCCAATGGTGGATTCGGCGTAGCTTGTCGATTCCGGGGTGAGCAGTTCGGTGCGGAAGAACCCGGGTTCCACGATCATGGTGCGGATGCCGAACGGCGCCACCTCGGGCGCCAGGGACTCCGCCCAGCCCTCGACGCCGAACTTCGAGGCAGCGTATGCGGACAGGAACTCCCCGCCCGCGATGCCTGCCGTCGACGAGATGGTGACCACCAGGCCCGAGCGCTGCGCCCGCATCACCGGCAGGGCCGCGCGGGTGACGTTCATGGGCCCGAACATGGTGGTTTCGATCTGTGCCCGGAAGTCCTTCGGGGTGATTTCCTCGAAGAACCCGGCGTAGAAGTTGCCGGCGTTGTTCACAAGGACGTCGATCCGGCCGAAGTGGTCCACGGCTGCCTGGATTGCGGCCACGGCGTCGGCGGGGTCGGTGACGTCGAGCTTGACGGCCAGCAGGTGCTCGTTTTCGCCGACCGCCTGTGTGACC
Organism: Arthrobacter sp. GW460-12-1-14-TSB2; assembly: GCF_059423525.1. Lineage (NCBI taxonomy): Bacteria > Bacillati > Actinomycetota > Actinomycetes > Micrococcales > Micrococcaceae > Arthrobacter > Arthrobacter sp. GW460-12-1-14-TSB2. The sequence goes on along the minus strand of NZ_JBWKYC010000018.1, from coordinate 96,050 downwards.
TTTTCGGGGTTGCGGCCGGTGGCGACCACGGCGTGGCCTGCGGCGAGGGCCGCTTTTGCGATGTCGGTGCCCATGCCGCGACCGGCTCCGGTGATGAACCAGACCTTTTTCCCGGTGATGGTGTTCCCGGCGGGGGTGTTCGCGGTGATGGTGTCGTGCTGTTCAGTCATTGTGTTGTGCTGTCTTTCCGTGTGGATGTTTCGGGTTTGGTGGTTGTGTCGGCGGGCGGTGCCGCCCAGCTGGCGAGGAATGCCAGCGCGTTTTCGGAGGCGGAGCCCGGCTCCGCGGTGAAGGTGAACAGGGTCTGTCCCTCGTCGCCGGGGAGGTGCAGCGTTTCGAACTGCAGGGACAGTTCCCCGGCCACCGGGTGGTGGAAGCGCTTGGTTCCGGTGGTGTGGATCCGCACGTCGTGCCCTGCCCACAACGCGGCAAACAGTCCGCTGCGGGTGGTCAGCTCACCGACCAGCTCATTCAGCGCCCGGTCGTGGGGGTTCCGCCCCGTTTCCAGCCGCAGCATCGCGACTGTGGTGGCCGCGATCGCCCGCCAATCTGGGTACAGGTCAGCCGCGCGCGGATCGAGGAAGAGGTAGCGCGCCTGGTTCGGCAGCCGGCCGGGAGTGTCCGGACCGGATGATGCGGGGGAGTCGAACACCTCCGAGTACAGCGCGCGGCCCAGCAGGTTGGCTGCCAGCACGTCGGACCGGCCGTTCTGCACCATGGCCACCACTCCGGTCATACCGTCCAGCAGGCGCAGCACGCCGGGACGGACCCGCTGCTGCGGCGGCCGGCGGGGTGCCTTGCGCGACTCCACCCGCGAGGGAGAGTTGGCAGTCCGCGCCAGATCCATCAGGTGAGTCCGCTCGGCGTCGTCCAGTTGAAGAGCGGAGGCCACGGCCTCAAGCACCGAGTCAGAGACGCCGCGGATACTGCCGCGTTCCAGCCGCGTGTAGTAGTCCGTGCTTACCCCGGCGAGCTGCGCCACTTCCTCACGGCGCAGGCCCGGCACCCGCCGCAGCTCCCCGTAGTTCGGGATGCCGGCCTGCTCCGGGCTGATCTTCGCGCGACGCGACATCAGGAACTCACGGATTTCGTCTTTTCTGTCCACATCCACCACGGTACGCAGGCCGCAGATCCGGTGGCAGTGTCTATCGGACACCCCCAGTGTGCTGAAGCGGCGGAGGGTACGCTCAAACCATGCCGGACATCAGACTGCCCATCCGCACCGACCGCCTGGTCCTCCGCCGTTTCGAGGCCGCCGACCTCGACGCCTTCTACGCCTACCACTCGCTGCCCGCAACCGCGCGGTTCCTGCCGGGCGAAGCCAAGAGCTACACCCAGTGCATGGAACGTGTGGGCAACTACGCCAACTTTGTATTTAAGAAGGAGGGCGACTGGGTGGCGCTGGCCATTGAGGCCGCGGATTCGCCGGGCTTGATCGGCGAAGTGGTGCTGAAATGGCTGCCGGGCCTCGGCCAGGCGGAAGTGGGCTGGAGCCTGGCCCCGGGAGCGCGCGGCAAGGGCTACGCCACCGAAGCTGCGGAGGCGATGCTGAAGCTAGGGTTCGAGGGCCTGGACTTCCACCGGATCGACGCCAAACTGGACGCGCTGAACACGGCGTCGGCCTCGATCTGCGAGCGGCTGGGCATGCGCTTGGAGGGCAAGCACGTGGACAAGTGGCGGTACAAGGGCGTGTGGGCCACGGAAGTTGTCTACGCCATGCTGCGCGACGAATGGACAGCACGGAAAGCGGGCAGCTGACGCGCCAGCTGCCTGGAACTAGGCGCCGGCCCCGTACGTCCCGTACTCCGGAAGCCCTGCCGACTCATAGACAAGAATGGCGAGTCCGCCCGGCGTCGTACTGCTGCTGACCAGACGCAGGCCCGCCGGGGCGCCACCCACCGGAAACAGCCGCCGCCCGTTCCCCACCACCACCGGGGCGATCACCAGCCTCACATCGTCAATCAGCCCGGCGGCCAGCAGGGACTGCGCCAGCCTGGAACTCCCGTGGATCTGCAGCTCCCGTCCGGGCTGCCGCTTCAACTCGGCGACCTGTGCGGCGACGTCCCCGGAGAGGATGGTCGTCGGTGCCCAAGTGGCCTGCTTCAAGCTCTGGGAGGCCACGTACTTCGGGAGGCCGTTCATCTTTTCGGAGAACGGATCATCGGGGTCCGTGATCTGGGGCCAGTCGCGCGAAAAGTTGTCGTAGGTGAGGCGGCCGAATAGCAAAGCGTCCGCCTGGCCCAGCCAGTCCACAGCCTGTTGCACGAACTCCTCATCCAAGTGCGGGACAAACCACCCTCCTTGGGTGAAGCCGTCGCTTGTGTCCTCATCCGGGGAGCCGGGACCCTGCGACACGCCGTCCAAGGTTAAGAACTGCATCAGCGTCAGTCTCATCGTGTGTTACCTCTCCGTCACGAACTGCATCTTTTCGTCCACATCCACCACGGTACGCAGGCTGCAGATGCGGTGGCAGTGTTTATGGCCCCCAGTGTTCTGAAGCGGCCAGGATGCGCTCTTCGAGAAGGCCTACCTCTTCTAGCCTCATGCTCCTAATCTGTTGCTACGGGCGAAGTTAATCTCGCCCGCTCCAGCCACATTGAAGCAATGGAAAGCCTGGCCATGCCTCCCGCAGGGGATCACGGGCACCGTTGGGAAGCAGCCGGCTTGGAGAGGAGAAGGCGATGGAAACGGACGTGGAACCAAGAGCATTCTGGGGGAGGATCGGTGCGATTGCGCTTCCCCTCGGCGTCATCCTGCTGGTGGCCGCGACGGCGGTGCACCCGTCCAGGGAAGACCCCATGAACCACACTGCAGTCTTTAGGGAGTACGCGCAGACCGATGGCTGGATTGCCATCCACTTCACGCAGTGGCTAGCCGCCCTGATGTTCTTCGGCGGGCTCGTGGCCCTGTACTTTGCCATGACCGCCAAGAAGGAGGGGCCAAAACCGCTGGCGCGGTTCGGCCTGGTCGCGGTGGTGCTGACCGCGGCGGCCATCACCATGCTCCAGGCGGTGGATGGTGTGGCGCTCAAATGGGCGGTGGATGCCTGGGCGGTGGCTCCCGCCGATCAGGAGTCGTCAGCGCTCTCGGCCGCCATGGGGTTGAGATGGACTGAGTACGCGCTGCAGAGCTATTCCAACATCCTGCTCGGACTCGCGCTGATTTTCTATGGGCTGGCTATCGCGTACGGCTACGCGTTCGCCCGCTGGCCGGGATGGCTGGCCGCCGCTTCGGGAATCGCATGGATCATCCACGGCCTGATGGTTTCCTATGTTGGCCTGTTCGATTCGGCGCCCCGGTTGGTGGCTCTGGTGCTCATGGCCGCCTGGGCGTTCGTCATGGCTGTGCAAATGTGGCCCAGCGGCCGCCGCGGACCTGCCGCCAGCGCCGCGGCACCGACGGGTCCAGTCACCGCATAGTTCGAGGTCACCGCATAGTTCGAGCCAACCACCGGTGATGGAGCCTGTCGGGACCCGGGTCTCGACAGGCTCAACCATCGGATTATCGTCGGGTTCTACGGGCCCCTCCGCCGGGTCGCAGCAGCGTTGACACCACAGCCAGGGCCGGACCACACTGGCGCTAAACCTACCTGGCGGCCGAGCCGTGCCGTCAGCAGGCGTGTCCGAGGAGTACCCGCCATGCCCGTGATCGAAGAAAGTGTCTTCATAGCCCGCCCGCCCCAGGAGGTCTTCGAGTTCCTGATCAAGAGCGAGAACATCCCCGTCTGGGATTCATCCGTTGTCCAGGCAGAACAGGTAGGCGACGGTCCCGTTGGGGTGGGCACGCGGACCAAAGGCAGCAGCAAGGTATTGGGCCGGCACTTCGACTGGGTCAGCGAAAACACCCATTTCGATCCGCCCAACAAGACGGTGATCCGTTCCGTTGAAGGCAAGTTCGACTTCACCATCACAGACACCCTTGAGTCCGAGGGCGACGGGACCCGCCTCACCCACCGCATCGATGCAGGCACCGGGCTCGGCGGGGTCTTCGGCAAACTGGCCGACCCGTTCGTGCAGAAGGCCCATACCCGAACGGTCCGCGCGAACCTCGAGACCCTCGCGGACTTATTGGCAGAACACCACGACGGCGGATAGCCCGCCACATACCCCATCGATTGCTCCGTAACTGCCGTTTTGGGGGCTCAGAACGGCCGTTACGGAGCAATCGATGGGGAGTTGAACCCTACTTCAGCCCGGCCCCCGGCAGCAGCTCTACGGCGCCCACGGAGTCGGCCACGAAGGCGTAGTCCCAGGCCCGCTCGCGCCACTGGACATACCGGCCGGAGGCCCCGCCGTGGCCGCCGTCCATCTCGATCTTCATGACGATCGGCTCAGACCCGGTGGAAACCGCACGCAGGGCCTGCACCCACTTGGCCGGCTCCACGTACAGGACGCGCGTGTCGTTGAACGAGGTCACTGCGGCGATCTTCGGATAGGGCAGGGCACCAACGTTCTCGTACGGCGTGTAGGACTTCATGTACGCGTACACGTCAGGGTCCATAATCGGGTTGCCCCATTCCTCCCACTCGAGGGCGGAGAGCGGCAGCTCCGGATCGAGGATGGTGGTCAGCGCATCCACGAACGGCACGGCGGCCACGATCGCGGCGTACTTTTCCGGTGCCAGGTTGGCCACGGCGCCCATCAGCAGGCCGCCCGCGGAGCCGCCCATCGCGGCAATGCGGTCAGGCGCGACCCATCCGGAACCTGCCAGCCAGTCCGTGGCCGCGATGAAGTCCGTGAACGTGTTCTTCTTGTGGAGCTTCTTGCCGTCCTCGTACCAGTGCCGGCCCAGCTCGCCGCCGCCGCGGATGTGCGCGATCACGAACACAATCCCGCGGTCCAGCAGCGACAGCCGCGGGATGCCGAAGCCCGGGTCCATGCTCAGTTCGTAGGAGCCGTACCCGTACACCAGCCCGGCCGCGGAAGAATCGCGGGAAACCGAGGCGTGCCGCAGCACCGACAGGGGAACGCGGGTGCCGTCGGCCGCCGTCGCCCATTCCCGGGTGGCCACGTAGTCCGACGGCGAGTAGCCGCCCAGCACCGGGCTCTCCTTGCGCAGCAGCAGCTCGCCCGCGGGCTGGGAAGCGGTGGGCAGCACGAAGTCGTACACGCGCGACGGCGTGAAGTAGGACGTGTAGCCCATCCGGATCACCGGCGCCTCGTAGTCGGAGCCCGCCACACCTGCGGTGTACAGCTCCTCGTCGAACGCCGGTTCCACCGGATCGCCCTGCGCGGGCGTGCCCAGACCGGCGAGCGCCAGTACCTGCACGCGCTCAATGGTGTCCTTGCGGACGGACACAATCACGTGCGTGGACGTGACGCCCGCGCCGTTGACGCGCACCTGGTCGGAATGTTCGACGACGGTGGTCCACTCCTGCTCGGCCAGCGGCTTGGCGAGCTCGGCCGGGTCCACCAGCGACACCATGGAGTTGATGGCGTTCCGGTTGTGCGTCACCAGAATCCGTTCGGCACCATCCAGCAGGAACGGCTCGGCCTCGTAGAGGACGCGTTCGTCGCGGGAAATCACGGTGCTGAGTCCGGCGTCGTAATCGTCAAAGCGGAGCAGCCGCGTCTCGCTGTACTCGGAGCAGCCGATGCTCAGCACGAGGTGACGCCTGTCGGAGGAGAGGTCGAAGCCCAGCCACATGGCGACGTCGTCCTCCTGGTAAATCACCTCATCGTCGGTGACCGGCGTGCCCAGCACGTGGGACTTCACCTGGTAGGGGCGCCAGGCGTCGTCCACCACGGTGTAGAACAGGCGCGTGCCGTCGGGGGAGAAGGAGACGCCGTAGAAGATGTTCTCGATGACGTCCGGCAGCATTTCGCCGGTGCGCAGGTCCTTGAAGCGCAGCGTGAAGCGTTCGTCGCCGGCGTTGTCCACGGCGTAGGCGTAGAGGTTGCCGTCCACGGTCACGGCGGTGCCGCCCACCGCGAAGAACGGCTTGCCTTCGGCTTCCACGTTGCAGTCCAGCAGGACTTCTTCGCCGGGAAGTTCGACGCCGGCCTCCACCGCCGGGGGCGTCCAGTCGGCCACCGGGTCCCCGGTGTTCCGGGCCTTGACCCGGCACTGGATGCCGTACTCCTTGCCCTCCACGGAGCGGGTGTAGTACCACCAGCCGTCCTTGCGGTTCGGGACAGACAAGTCTGTCTCCTGCGTGCGTCCCTTGATTTCCTGGAAGATCGCTTCCCGGAGCGGTTCCTGATGGGCGGTGACGCTTTCCTGGTAGGCGTTTTCGGCCTTGAGGTGCTCCACCACGTCCTCGGAGTCCTTGGCCCGCAGCCATTCGTAGTTGTCCACGAAGGTGTCGCCGTGGTGGGTCCGTTCCTTCGGGATCTTCCGGGCAACGGGGGCGGCGGACGCAGGAGTGTGGTCGGCAGGGTGCTGCACTGGAGTCTGGGTCATTGACTCAATATATAAAGCTATTCCGCTCCGGGCACCCGCGTTCGCTACCGGGGGATAGAGTGGTCCGCTTTCTTCGTGCGTAGCGCCCTGCACACCGTGTCACTTCTGCAACTTAAAGACAAGTAGTGGCCACTCACGCACAGGATGTTGGCGGTAAATAGTCTGTAGGAGTCGGTCGGCGGAGGACCTGGTCCCCCTGGGAACTCCCGCCAGTCCGATGCTTGGCCCGGACAACGTTCCGGATCACGTTGAGCTGGGCCGGCGGTGATAAGCCTTCTGAGACCGAGGCTTCCCCAGGCACCGCCGGCCCTTAGCTCACGTGGATTAGCCTGCGCGCTGACATTGTCCCGCGTTACTTCCGCCACCGTTGCGAGAGCTCCACAAAAGAACTCCAGAAATAGATACTAAAGGCCCTTGTCGTGGCGGCGCTCAGGGTGTCACCTTGGTGGGTCGGGATTCCCACAGTTGAACTCCTGACGAGTAGCACAGTTTCAGGCGGTTCCTGGCGAGGCCCAGGGGCCGTTGCAACGGTTCTTGAGGACGCGCATCCTGTATGTCGCGTCGGATTTTGGCCCGTATTACTGGGGGGCCACGGACTGTTCTCGGACAACGGTAAAGCCAGTGTCCGGGTGGATGTGCCACTACGTGCTGGTCTAAGCCAGCGCCTTCCCAGAGGTCAATCCCATGAACAGAATCATCAAACGACTCATCATGCTTTTCGCAGTTGTCCTGTTTGTTTTCACGGCAGGGGTGTCGGCAGCCCAGGCGGCTAGTCCGCATTTCAAGAAGGGCGGCTCGCCGGTCTGCACCGTGAGCATTAGCGGGTCCACCGCGACAACAACTTGTAGGGCGGTCATCACCGGACTTGGCGGCGCGGATCTCCGTGCCACCGTAACGGTTAGCGGGGCTGCGGTGTACCAGTGTCAGAACGGCGGCGGAAACACTGCACCTGGACAGAACAAGGTCGTCATTGGTCCGGCCGTCGCGCCAACTGACATTTCCGGCAGTGCAATCAAGAACGGTAACCTCACGCTCGTCACGAATCCGGCGGTCCTGACGGCGCCGACCACAGTAACCGGGGCCGAAGCTGGATGCCCCAATCCCAACTGGACCGGCGTCAACCCGGTGATCACGGTGACGAGTATTTCCCTCGTTATCGAGCAGCCAGTGGGAACGATCATCTTCAGCTGCTCGAAGTCCGGCACCAACCTGACTGGTTCGGTGGCGCTCTCCTGCTAACCGGACCCGCGGACAGCATGATTCCGCGGTTCACGGCCAGGCTCCAGGCACGGCCTCCTCAGAGGCAGGTCTGGAGCCTGGCTCCGTTAATGCGCCGAAGCGCCCGCAGGCACCAACCCCGGCAGGAAGCGCACATAGGCCACCATGCCGACGAGTTCCACCAGGGTCTGCGTCACGACCACCAGCGCGGCGAGGGCCAGCGGTTCGGGAAGCGCCAGTGCCAGCGGAAGCACCACCAGCGAATTGCGGGTCGCGCCGCTGAACACCACGGCCAGGCTCGCCGGGGCATCCAGCCGGGCGGTCCGGGCCGCGAGCAGGCCCAGCGGCACCATCACCAGCAGGAACGCGGCATACAGCGGCACCACGGCCAGCAGCGAACCCAGTTCCTGGCGCACGCCCGCGATCTGCGAACCCACCACCACGGCCAGCGTCGCCATCATGAGCGGGACCATCAGCGCTTGCATGGCCGCCATGACTTTGTGCGCCGGTGCGGAACCGATAACGGAAAGTCCGACGACGGAACGCCCGACGGCGGGAAGGTCACCTTCCCCGCCCGGCAAGGACCGTCCGGCAAGCCACTGCGTCAGCGCCGCCAAACCCAGCGGAACGATGATCAGCCCCACCAGTGCTTGCATAAACGGTGCCGGATCAATCGCCGACACCAGCTCCGGCCCCACGAACATCAGCAAGTACACCGGCAGCAGGAGCATCTGGGCGAGCATCAGTACCGGTGCCGCGGCGAGCAGCCGGTCGGCGGCCCCGCCGGCCAGACCGGTGAACACGATCACGTAGTCGATGCACGGCGTGAGGAGTACCAGCAGTAAGCCCACCAGGAGCGCCTGATCGCCGGCGACGAAACGGCTCAGCCCGAACACCACCAGGGGCACCACGGCGAAGTTGAGCACCAGCACCGTCGCCATGAAGGGCACGTCGCGTAGGGCCCGTCCCAGTGCCGCGAACGGGATCCCCAGGAATGTCGCGTAGAGCAGCAGCCCCAGTACCGGATTGATGGCCAGCTCCAGCACGGCGGCCGAGTCCGGCGCCCACAAACCCGCTGCGGCACCGGCCGCAATCGCGGCAAGATACAGGCCGATCTGGCGGCGTTCCATCCATGCCACAAACGTCCGGGTCTTCACGGGCTCCATCGTAGGCGAGTCATTACCCCACGCCGCAGCCGGCCACAACACCCCCCGCCGTTCATAACGCCACTCTTTCCGCATGTGACGCTCAGTGTTGCGTACGTCACATCCGCTCCCTAGTCTGATGGAGGTCGCAGCGTCGCGGCCATGCAGTGAATAGGGGAAACACTTGAACGACAAACTCAAGGTTTTAGTACGGCTCGATCTCGATTGCGGACAGGCTGAAGTTGCCGCCCAAGGCCATGTGACGGCGAAAAGCCTCCAGGCCCTGTATGTGGTTGTGAAGAGGGCAAATCATTTGAAGGAAGGACTCCACCTGGTGGTGGATGTGAGCCACGCACATGTTGAGCCGGCTGCAATGGAGCAGCTGCAGGCATGTTCGGAATCGCACCACCTGCCGGCGTCCATTGATCCGCTCCAGTCGGAATGCAACATCAGCGTCTTGGCTCCCGCACCGCGGGTTACCGCGCACCGGGGTACGGAGACGGCAACCCGACGAAGGAGCCGGGCCATGAGCCTCGCCGCCTAAGCGGCGGAACGCAGCTCACCGCAACTCGTCACCATGCTTCAACAGCCACCTGTGTAGGCCCATAATCGCCTGCAGATGGCCCTTTGGCATGGTGGTCTCGAGCCCTCAAGTCCCGACCCCTCAGTTCCCGCCCTCGAAGCCGTTGGCCGCCACGTAGTCCGCCAGGGTGCCGTTGGCGAGTGCTGCTGACACGGCGCCTATCGCGCCGGGGTTCTGGAAGACGATCGACTGCCCGGTGGTGCTGAAGCCGAAGCCGCCGTCGGGCAGCCGGAAGAAGATGGCGTCTTCGGGGCCCACGTCACGCAAGCTGTAGCCCAGCCGCCACAGGTTGTCCAAGGTGAAGTTCTGGTCCAAGATCAGGTGCGGCCGAACTGCCTGCACCACACCCACCACCTTGTCAGGGTTGGTGAGCGTGCCGGCACTCATGAACTGGGCCACCAGGGCCTTGAGGAACGTCTGCTGGTTGCGGATGCGCTGGAAGTCGCCGTCGGCGAATGCGTAGCGCTCGCGGACGAACTCCAAGGCCTGGTCGCCGGTGAGCCGGTTGATGCCCGGGGTGAAGGTGTGGCCGGAGTCATGGGTGGATGTGAACGGAACGGTGACGTTGACTTCCACGCCGCCCAGAGCGTCGGTGGCCCTTTTGAAACCGGCAAAGTCAGTCATGACGGTGTGGTCGATGTGGGTATTGAAAAGCCCTTCCACGGTCTGAACCATGAGCGGAATGCCGCCGAGTTCCAGCCCGGCGTTGATCTTCGCTTCGCCGCGGCCGGGGATGTTCACCCACATGTCGCGCATGATCGAGATGCCATAGATCTTTTGGCGGTCGGCCGGCACGTGGACCAGCATCAGGACGTCGGCGCGTTGATCGGCCGGTGTTCCGGCAGCTGCCTGGGCTTCTTCTGCCCGAGAGTCCCCGCGGCTGTCGCTGCCGATGATCAGGATGTTCATGGCCACGGGCGGCGGTTCAGGTGCCGGTGGCGGGGCCGGGGCCGGTGCCGGTTCAGTGGGTGACGGCGTCGAGGTGGCTCCTTCCGCCGTCGCCACCCCGCTGGCGGTGGGAGCAGGCGGACCGCCGCGTCCCACCTGTGAGAACGCGTACGCGGTGCTGCCCAGGGCGATCACCAGGACCATGGCCAGGACGGCTTTGAGCCAAAGGGGCTGCCGGCGCAGCCAGACGGGAAGCCACGCGAAATTTCCCTGCGGCGGCTTACTTTCAGCCGCTCCTTCCGGATCAGACTGGTTGTCCATAACCGGACGCTACCACCGCTGGTGCTGAAAAGGGCGACGCCGAAAGTCCTGTTATGTGGGCGTGTTGAGCCGAGCGTAGCGAAGGATGGTGAGGATGGCGGGAGCCAGTTCGTCTTCCATCTGCCGGTAGACCTCGGGGCCGCGTTTGTAGGGGTCGATCACTTCGTTGTCCGCGCTGTCCGCGGCCAGGGCGAGGTGCCGGACTGAGGCGAGGCGGGCGGGCAGGCCGCGCCAGAGCGTGCCGGCGTCGGGCGTTTTGTTGTTGCCTTCATTGCGGCTGGCTTCACCGGCGGCGGCGTCACGTTCCTCGAGGGCTTCCAGCATCCGCGCGAATTCCCGGATGGTGAAGGTGCGCTTGAGCAGGGAGGCGTCCAGCTGCAGCACCTCGCCGCGGTGCTTGGAGGTCATGGTCAGCACGATGTCCGTGTCGCGGAGGATTTTGGGGGTAAGTTGCCGGGCCGCGAAGCCCTTGTCCGTGCCGCCGTACATGTTCACGATCTCGGCGGAGAGCGGCTGGATGGGGCTGCCCACCATGGCGCGGGTGCCGGCGCTCCGCACCTCGAAGCCGCCGGGCAGGACCTGGTCCAGGCCGGCCTGCAGCAGGCGTTCGGCCACGGGGGAGCGGCAGATGTTTCCCGTGCAGACTGTGAGGATCCGAACGGGCGTTGGCGATTCCACGGTGAGGGCTCTTTCCGGAGTGGCTGTCAGATCGGTGCGATCCCTGATCTTCAACTTAACACGCAGGCAGTTCCTGTCCGGGGGCAAACCGCCCGGAGGAACGGGCAGATCTTGATCGAATCTTGCCGCTCGGTTGAGTGAACCTGAAGGCACAACAGGCACAGTGGGGTCAACCGGTGAAGAACACGGTCACAGCAGCTGGGCGGCCCGGCCGGGAGGCCCAACCGATTGCTACGGGGGACGTAGATGTCAGAGCTTGCTTATCGCATCAAGGACCATGCCGGAGCCACGCGCCGCAGGGCGGTGTGGGGCGGCCTGCGGCCAGCTCCGGAAACGACCGCTGCCCCCGTCTCTCAGTCCGCGACGGCGCCAGCTTTGGTCACGGCGGCACCGGTCACGGCGGCTTCAGTTACGCCGGCTTCAGCTACGCCGGCTCCAGCTACGCCAGCTTCAGTTATGCCGGTCGCGGCGGCGCCAGCTTCGACCGGGTCAGCTTCAGCAGTGCTCGTCTCGGGCATTCGGGCCATTCCTTCGACCACGCATCCCAATGAGGCCGGACACCTTCGGCCCGCCGTCAAGGTGCCGGTCGAGCTCACCCTGCGGGGTCTTGGCGCCGTTTCCGGAAAGGTGAGCGTCCGAATCACCATAAATCCGGTAGCGCCCGTCTCGTCGGCTTTGCGCGTTGGTGGGCAGGTGCCGGTGCCTGGCAGCCTGTCGTTTTCCTTCATCAGCGTGGGTGCGGCATGCGTCTTGCCGACGCTAACGCTCAAGGGTGCCACGTTCACGGCCGCCTTCATCTACGATGTGGCCGCAGGTTCAACGGAGCTGGACTTCGCGATGGACGGTTATGGCCGACGCGGCAGGAATAGCGACCGCTGCGACTTTGAGGTGACCGCAGAAGTCACCGTCCACGAGTATGGCAAGCAGACGCCGACAATTCTGGCGTGCACCTCCGTCATCCGCCTATGAGGTGGGGCCATCCACCTCTGAGGCGGGGCCATCCACTCATGAGGTGGGGCGCCGGCAGCTCTGCAGGGCGGCAGTGCCCAGCCCGCTGTTCAGTGCCTGAGCTTTCAGCATCTGAAGTAGCCGTTTCGTCGCGGGACCTGGCGTGGGTCGATGTGGGGTGGCGGGATGAACCAGGGGATCCCGGTTTTGACGTGGATCTGCCACTGTTCCTTGTGGATCAGGTGGTGGTGATGGCTGCAGAGCAGGGTGCCGTTGTCTGTGCTGGTGGTTCCGCCGTGTGACCAGTAGGTGATGTGGTGGGCTTCGCACCACGGGGCGGGGATGGTGCAGCCCGGAAAGGCGCAGCCCTGGTCGCGGGCGGTGAGGGCTTTGCGGATATGGGGCGGGAAGACCCGGGTGGTGCGGCCGATGTCCAGGATCCGGCCCTGGCTGCCGAGCAGGACGGGGATGATGTCCGCGTCGCAGGCGATCTTGCGGACGGTGGCGGCGGTGACGGGGCCGGTGAACGTGAACGAGCCCGTGCCGGGGATGCCCTCGGTGCCTGGGATGCCGGTGGCGCCGGTCCGCTCGCCGGTGCCTGAGGTTGCGGTGGCGTGCTCGAGGTTCTCCATCCGGTCGAGGAGGTCGCGGTAGCCGATAGTGACCATGACCTGGGGCCGGAGTCCGCCCGCGGCAGGAAGGCCACCGGCGGCCAAGCCCGCTTTGCAGGCGCCAACGAGACCGTCCAGGAGCTGCTGCGGACGGGTCCGCTGATCCAGTTCCAGTTCCAGGTCCTGCTCTGCGTCGCCGGTGCCGGTGGTGTCGCTGTCGCCGCCGCTACCCTCGCCGGCGCCTGTGCGGGTGCGGGGGTTGGTGGCCGTGTTCATGGCGGTCAGGAGCGGTTCGTATTGGTCGGCGGTGGCGAAAAATTCCACATGGTACAGCCCGCGGCGAGGCTGGCGGAGGAACACGCCCTGCCGCCGGCGGAGCTCTTCTTCGGACGGTTCGGACCCGTCCTGGTCGAGCCCCTCGATCCAACGCTTCGCGATCCGGGACACGAAATCCGGGTCGTTCCCGGCCGCGTGGCGGGTCAGGTCATGTTCCATCCGGGCCATCGTGTCTTCGGGGGCGTGGTGCCGGACCCGCTCCAGGGCCAGGGTGACGATGGTCGCTGAGCGGGACGCAACGGTTCCGGCGGCGACGGCGGCCGCGAGTTCGCGATGTCCCGGAGGCTCGGTGTGCCCGGTAATCCCGGTCCTCGGCAGCACCGCGTCCGCCAGACTGAGGCGCCGCCGGGCTTCGGCAATGCTGATCCGCAAGCTGGTGCGGAGGAACTCGGCGGCGTTCCGGCACCCGTCATCAGCCGGATCCGGCACCGGGCCTGCGGGCATGGATCCGGTATTCATCGGTTCGGGTTCCAGCGAGCCGGGATCCGCTGCCGCTGGTCCGGGGCCGGTGACCCAGCCACCGGCCCGGGGCGCCCAGCCGACCGGACCTTGGGCGGCCACTGCGTCGGTGCCCCAACCCGTGGTCCAGCCAACCGCTGCGCCCGAACTTGAGCACGAGCCGGTGCCCGCCCGCGCGGCCGCAGAAGCCTCGCGCCGCGTCCGGTCGACAGCTCCGGCCGCGACGATCTGCAGATATTCGAGGGTCCGGGAGATGTCCTCGACGTTGGCGGCGAAGCCAGCAGCCTCCCGGAAACCGAGCCGCCCGGCATACTCGACCGCCGTGGAAGCGGCACGTTTGAGCAGCTCTAGGCTCCGGGCCAGATCATCGGAACCACCGCCGTCGGACGCCGGCACGCGAAAGTGGGAGCCTGCGAGGGCGCCTGCGGGCACCGCGCGAAGGCTCCGCGTTGGCGCGACTACCAGGGACGGCACATCGGAAAACCCGCCCAGGCGCGCGGCCTGGTTCGGGGCGAGTTCTCCAACGGCTTCCATGGGATAACCCTGCCAGTGGGGACCGACATTTAAGGGGGCAACCCGAAATCCTCAATTCTGCACAGATAGGAAACCTTGACCGAATCTTGCAAAACGTTTGCGTGAACCTTTCGCGTCGTTGGGGAGAGTGGTCGCAGCCGGCGAAAACGCGGTGAAAGCAAGCGGCCGGTCCAATCAGGGCTGGCCCCAGCCGAAAAATATGTGGGGGCGAAATTGTCTGAGGTTCTGAACGCAGAGGTCACGAGCAGCGAAGAGGGCGGTCTCAGCCGTCGCAGGATCGTTAAGGGAGCGGCTTGGTCCGTGCCCGTTATTGCGGCCGCTATTGCGGCTCCGGCAGCGTCGGCGTCTGGGCCGACGGCGGTCTACAGCGCTACTTTGACGCTCAAGGGTGCAAATACAGCCGGCTTAACGATTGTCAGTTCGACGGGTACAGGTACGGGCACGAACCTTACCGGCGCCGGGCCTACGGGTTTCGACATCCAGAACACTGGTAGCGCAATCACCGGAACAATCACGGGAACCATCAACATTGCCCCTTCCAGCCCGATCCCGTCCGGGGGAGTGCTCACAGGAGCCGGGATCCAGTCCATGGCCCCGGCTGCCCTGGGCTTGCCGGCATACTCCACTGCCCATGAGTACAGCGCTACGTTCTCGACCGTTGGTCCCCTTGCAAGCGGCGCGACACTGAACATTCCGCTTTCTTTCCAGTACCAGCGCGTCACCCCGTTGCCGAAGAAGGTCACCTACTACTACACGATGACCATCACTCTGACGCTGCCCGACAGCAAGTCAGTGACTTTGCCCGGCATTGCCCTCTCGGTCACCTTCCCGTGACCCTAGATCGATAGAGGCAGACACCGTGATCTACCGCCGAGGCACCTTGGTCGCAGAAGTCCGCACCGAGTCAACAAACCGGGTTGCCCTGCTACACCTGGACGCAACCCAGCCCGTAGTCCTCGACGGCACCGCGGCGGCCATCTGGGAACTGATCGACGGCCGCCGCGACCAGGCGGACGTCATCGCCGAACTGGAAGCCATCTTCGAGGACGCGGCCGGCCAACTGGCGCACCAGGTGGAAAATTTCCTGGCCAGCCTGGAAGCCCAGCGGCTCATCGAAGCTGCTGGGATCCCGGGTTAGTAGAAACCAAAGCAGCAACCGGCTGGACGGAAAGGGGGAGTCATGAGCGGCGAGGACAAAAAGCATGGCGTAGATTCGCAGCTCGACTGGGACTTCTCCAGCGGCTGGGACGCCCGGCTCTTTGAGGATCTGCGCGGCGGCGGGGAACTGCTGAGCGTCGACGTCCTCGGCACCCAGTTCGCCATCCGCTGGGGCCGTTCGGTCACCCCCGAGCAGCAGCACAGCATGCGCTCGGCCTGGTCGCGCTGTGCCGGTGCCGGGGCACCGATGGTCCCGCCGCTCGCCAAGGAACCCACGGAATCCCTGCCGTACTCCGCTTCCGTCTCCTACTTGTCCCAAACGTACGACGGCGGCACGTTCCCCCTGCAGGCCGCCTCCTTTGCGGAGCTGGCTGAGAACCTCACCTCCCGGCTCACGGTCGCCGCGATCCTGGAGAACGCCGGCGAATTAATGATGCTCCACGCCTGCGGCGTGGCCTCTCCGGAGACCGGCGCCGTGGTGGCTCTCGTGGCCAAGTCCGGCACGGGCAAAACCACGGCTGCCTCGGTACTGGCCGGGACGTACGGGTATGTCACGGACGAAACGGTAGCCATCGGACCGGACGGATCGGTACTTCCGTACCCCAAGCCGCTATCCGTGAAGCAGGGGCCGGGCGCACCCAAACGCCAGGTGGGTCCCGACGAGCTCGGGCTCCTGCCGGCACCGGCCAAGCCCTTCATCCAGTCCATCGTGCTGCTCAACCGGATTGCACCCGACCAAGAAGCACCCCAAGAAGCACACCAGGAGCCAACCCTCCGCCAGCTCCCGTTGGCTGACGGGTTGCTGGCGCTCATCCCGGATTCGTCCTCGCAGGCCGAAATCGACGAGCCGCTGCAGTCGCTGTGCCGGCTGATCGACCGCGTCGGCGGAGTCTGGCAGGTGACCTATTCGGAGGCCGCGGACCTGCCGGCGGCCCTGGAGCCGCTCTTCCGCAAGCAGCGCCGTTCGAAGCCCGTCTGGGAGGCCCGCACCCGCCCAGCGCGCGCAGTAGAAGCTGAGCCCGACGACACGACCCCCGTCTCGGACGGCTGGATCCGCCGGGTTGAACCGAAGGATGCCGTAGCGGTCGACGGCGACCTGCTGGTGATGCTGGAAGCGGAGATCGTGCGGCTGAGCGGGATCGGGCCGGCCATCTGGGAAGCCACCGCAAACGCAGTAACGCTGGACCAGTTGGCCGAAGAAATCGCAAAGGTGCACGGCAGGCCGGAGGACTACAAGGCCGCCGTCGCCGCAGCCGCCGGGCAACTGATCGCCAAATCAGTCTTGGAACAGGGCAGCGAATAACGCAAGGCACCGAATAACGCAGGGCGGCGACTAGCCGCCAGCCGCGCGGGGCACCGCACGACGCAACACCCCGGCAACGAAGACCGCAGGGAAACATACAAACTTGGAAGGAACCACCATGAGCGTCAACACTGTGCCCGCGGGCGAAACTCCCGCCGGCCTGGACCTGGCCGACTACCTGCGCGTGGTGCGGGTGTATTGGAAGGCAATCGTCGCCTTCACCCTGCTGGCCACGTTGACGGCCTTCGGCTGGACCGTTCTGCAGCCGAAGATCTACTCGTCCGATTCCAGCGGCATTGTGGTCACCCCGGGCTCGGACAACGTGAGCCTTTCCCTCGCCGGGGACAGCCTGGCCAAGGCGAAGGTCAAGAACTACGAGTCCGTGGCCAAGTCCCGGCTGGTAGCGGACCGGGTCATCGCCTCCCTGGAGCTCAAGACCACCGCCGATGCGCTGCTGGGCACCATCAGCGTGAAGGTTCCGCTGGACACGGCAGAGATCCGGGTGACGGCCCAGTCGCCGGATCCGGCAACCGCCCAGCGCGTGGCCGATGCCTGGGTCAACGGCCTCGCCGCCCAGGTGGAAGCCATCGAAACCGCCACCCCGGAAACAGCCACAACAGAAACAACCACGCCCGACGCCGGCACCTCACCGGCCGCTGCACCAGCAGCCACGGCCTCCGCCGTCCGGATCCTCCCGCTGGGCAAGGCCGTCCTTCCCACCAGCCCGGTGTCCCCGAACGTCAAGCTCACCCTTGCGCTCGGTGCGCTCATCGGCCTGGCCCTGGGCGTGGCCTATGCGCTTGTCCGCCGGCACCTGGATCGGCGGATCCGCAACGCCGCGGAGATCGAGCGGCTCTTCGACGTCCCGGTCATCGGTACCCTCCCCATTGATCACCGCCTGGACGAGAAAAGCACCATTCTGGACGCCGGGGCCGCCGCGCAACTCCACGACGCCGGCGGGGCGATGGCCGAGGCCCTCCGGGAACTGCGCACCAACATCAGCTTCCTGGACGTGGACCAGCCGCCGCGGATCATCGTGGTCACCAGCTCCATGCAGGCCGAAGGCAAGTCGACCGTGACGGCCAACCTGGCGGTCACCATGGCGGCCGCCGGTGAGAACGTTGTGGTGGTCGACGGCGACCTCCGCCGCCCCACGCTGGTGGACGTTTTCAACCTGGTTCCGGGAGTCGGGGTCACCGATGTGCTTACCGGCACCGCCGAGCTTGAGGACGTCCTCCAGCCCTGGGGTGCGCTGCCCAACTTGTCCGTCCTCGGCTCGGGCCGCATTCCGCCGAACCCCAGCGAGCTGCTCGGGTCCAAGGCCATGAAGAACATGCTCAATGCCCTGGCGGAGAATGCCATCGTCCTGATCGATGCCCCGCCGCTGCTGCCGGTCACGGATGCTGCCGTCCTCTCCCGCGTCGCAGACGGCGCCATCGTGGTGATCCGCACGGGCCGGACCACCCAGGAACAGCTGGGGCAGTCCCTGGGCAACCTGGAAAAGGTGAAGGGCCGCATCTTAGGCGCCGTCCTCAATTACGTGCCTACCAAGGGCACGGACGCCTACTCCTACTACGGCACGTACACCTCCGCCACCGGATCGGTACCCGACTCTCTCTCCGCTCCGGAATCCCTCGCCCCGGAGGTGTTTGTTGACGACACCTTCCAGAGCAAAATCCAGCGGAAGAACGACGGCGACGTGCTGGAACCGGTGCCCGCCGGCCGCCGGGCACGGGGCTAGGTCAGCCGTGCCGAACCCAGCCATGCAGGATCCGGCTGACGAAACGCAGCTGAGCATTCCCGAAGCCGTGCTCCTGGGCCATGCCCTGGTGCAGCGGGTGGCGGACAGCCTGGGGATCCGGGCGTTCTTCATCAAGGGTCCGGCCAGCGTGGTCCAGGGGCTGCGCCTGCCCAAGATGTCCGTGGACGTGGACGTCTTTGTGCCACCGGCGGACCTGGAGCCACTGCTGTCAGGCATGCGCGAGCGGGGCTGGCGGGAGCGCCCGGTGGACCCGGATGAGCGCAGCTTCCCGCGTCACTCCACCACCATCGATCACCCGGAATGGCCGTGCTGCATCGACGTCCACTTCCGCTTTCCCGGAATGGAAAACCCTCCCGGCGACTCCTTCGACGTGATGTGGGCGCACACGGAGGACCTTGAACTTGCAGGGCAGGTGGTGCGGGTCCCGTCAAAGGCGTTGGGCATCCTCATCCTTGCCCTGCATGCCCTCCGCTCGCCCCATCTGCCGAAGAGTCAGCAGGAACTAAAGTTCCTATGCGAGCTCACCGAGCGGGAGTCGCACGCGGCGGAAATCCTGGACGTCGCCACGGCCACCGGTTCGCTTGCTGCCATGCGCCCCTTCCTCGAGGACCTGGTCTCCCAGCCGAAGCCAGAAGAATGGCCGGAGGCGTCCACGGAATGGCGCAACCGCCTGCTAGCGAAGGAGCCTGGCAGCGCCCGGATCGTCGCCATTGCCCAGGCCCCGCTGCGGGACAAGCCGAGGATGCTGTTCCGTGCGGTCTTCCCTGCGCCGGAAGTACACCTGTCGAGGAACATCTACGCGGATATGTCCCTCAGGGGCCGCCTCCGGCAGCATCAGGCCCGGTGGGCCCGCTTCCTGCGCGCGGTCCCGAAGATCGTCAAGGACCTCAGCCAACTCCGCCGGCGTGATCCAGCGGCCAAATCCGCAGGGCCACTTCACCGATAACCTCGGAAGTCCCCACCGTCCGGACGCACCCCGGCGACGCGCCATTCGAAAACGCCGACGCCGGGTTCCCGGCCTGCGTCCGGCAGTCCAGCACCGAGTCCGCCGAGCCGGAGCGGTGGTCGCCCAACATCACCAGCTGGCCCTCGGGAACAGTGAATGACGGGAAGCAGCGCGCCGAGCTGGGAACAGAGGCACAGTCTAAAACCCCGGCCTGAAAAGGGAAGTCCTGGTAGATGTAGGGCTCGTCCAGCGGCTGGCCATCCACGCTGACCCGGCCATCGGTGCCGCAGCAGCTGACGGTCTGGCCGCCCACGGCGATGACGCGCTTCACCAGGAACTGCTCGTTGGAAACGCCGATCCCCGTAAGGTCGCCGAAGGCGCGTGCCACGGAGCCCAGCCCGCCGCCGTCGGGCGCTGCTGTTTCATGCTGCCAGGAGGCCGGACGGGTGAATACCACCACGTCGCCCCGCTGCGGTGAGCTGCCCGCGTAAGCCAGTCGGTTCACCAGGATCCGGTCGCCGCCGCCCTGCGAGCCCTGCAGCGTCTGTTCCATGGAGCCGGACGGCACCCGGTACACCTTGACCAGGAACGCCTGGACCAAGGCGATGGCGAGGAGGGCAACCAGCATATTGAGGGCGAGCAAAGCCCAGAGGGGGAGCTTCCTGCGGGCGGCTGCGTTCACGCCCCAAAACTACCCCACAACGCCCGTGGGGCTCTGATGCGGTCAGTGGGCAACTGTTCGAGCAGCGGCACTGCTCAGGGGGCGGGTTCGTACCCGATGAGCCAGTGGAGTCCGTGGCGGTCGATCACCTGGCCATCGGATGCACCCCAAGGCTTGGGGGCCAGGGGATCCACCACGTGGCCGCCAACGGCGAGCTTGTCGAACCACTCGTGGAGGGTCTCGGGTTCGGCGGTCCCCAGCAACGAGAGCATGAGGCCTTCGAACCGGACCGTCTTCCCGTCGGCTGGCGCATCCGATCCCGCCAGGGCCACGGTGCCGCTGAGGACTCCGTGGGCGATGTGATCCGGCGGGCCGTCGCTGCTACCGAAGTCCGCCTTGGTGTAGAGGGATAGCTCTCCACCGAAGACGTCACGGTAAAAGGTGAGTGCTTCGCGCGCCGTGCCGGGGAAACTGACATAGATCTGCGGTGCCGTCATGCCCACAGCCTACACACGGGGATTTAGTCTTCAGTGCCCGCTGGCAACCATTCGCCCTGCCGCGTCAGGCACAAAATCAACCCCATCAAGCGCACCCGGTGCTTGACGCATCTCACGGCTTCCGCATATCCTGAACGAACGGTCGGTAATTATTTATCGGATATGCATAGGAGCAACCATGGCAACGCAGACCCTGCAGTCAGTGCCCGCTGAGCTGACACCTGAACAGCTGGAAGAGGCAGCCCGGCACGAGGCTGAAGGTCAGGCGTACTTTGACCGCGTCATGGCGGAGGATTCGCGCATCGAACCCCGCGACTGGATGCCGGCTGCCTACCGCAAAACCCTCATCCGGCAGATCTCGCAGCACGCGCACTCGGAGATCATCGGCATGCAGCCGGAAGCCAACTGGATTTCCCGCGCCCCCAGCCTGAAGCGCAAGGCCATCCTTATGGCCAAGGTCCAGGACGAGGCCGGCCACGGCCTGTACCTGTACTCCGCCGCCGAGACCCTGGGCCAGCCCCGCGACCAGATGATGCAGGACCTGATGGACGGCAAGGCCAAGTACTCCTCCATCTTCAACTACCCCGCACGCACCTGGGCGGACATGGGAGCCATCGGCTGGATGGTGGACGGCGCCGCGATCGCCAACCAGGTTCCGCTGTGCCGCGCGTCCTTCGGCCCCTACGGCCGCGCCATGGTCCGCGTCTGCAAGGAAGAATCCTTCCACCAGCGCCAGGGCTTCGAGATCCTGCTGGAACTCTCGCACGGCACCCCCGAGCAGAAGCAGATGGCCCAGGAAGCCGTCAACCGCTGGTACGCCCCGGCCCTGATGATGTTCGGCCCGCCGGATGACGATTCACCCAACTCCAAGCAGTCCATGGCCTGGAACATCAAGCGCTTCAGCAATGACGAACTGCGCAACCGCTTCGTCGGCATGATGATGGAGCAGGTCAAGGTCCTGGACCTCACCCTCCCGGACAAGGACATCCGTTTCAACGAAGAAACCAAGAAATGGGAACACGGCCCGCTGGACTGGGACGAGTTCCACGAGGTCCTGAAGGGCCGCGGCCCCTGCAACGCCCAGCGTTTGGAGCGTCGCCGCGAAGCACACGAGAACGGTACTTGGGTGCGCGAAGCCGCCGCAGCGTACGCCCGCAAGCAAGCAGAGAAGGAATCCGCAGCATGAATCCCCAAACCCCCGCCGGCAACGTCTGGCCCATCTGGGAAGTCTTCGTCCGCTCCAGCCGCGGCCTGTCCCACGTGCACGCCGGGTCCTTGCACGCGCCGGACGCAGCGATGGCGCTGCGCAACGCCCGTGACCTTTACACCCGCCGCAACGAGGGCGTGTCCATCTGGGTTGTCCCCGCGGACGCCATCGCTTCCAGCGATCCGGACGCCAAGGGCGCCTTCTTCGAGTCGCCCCAGGGCAAGGACTACCGGCACGCGACGTACTACACCAAGAGCGAGGGCGTGAAGCACCTGTGAGCACCTCACCCGCAACCACTGAAGAAACAGGCGGCCACGGGGACATCTCCGTGGGCGTCGCCACCGCCGGCACCAGCGGGGACGCCACCGCCAGCGCCACCCGCATTACGCCGGGCAACGCACTCCGCCCGGAGGACATTGCGCTGGCTGTCAGCCGCGGCACCGCCAGGCCCACCGAGGACGTGGCCGAGTTTGCGCTGCGCCTGGGCGATGACGCACTGATCCTGGCCCAGCGCCTGGGCCACTGGATCTCCCGAGCTCCCGAGCTGGAGGAGGACATCGCCCTGGGCAACATCGCCCTGGACCAGTTGGGCCACGCCCGCTCCTTCCTCAGCTACGCCGGCGGACTCAACGGCAAGAGCGAGGACGACCTCGCCTACTTCCGCTCCGAGGACGAGTTCCGCTCAGTGGAACTCGTCGAGCAACCCAACGGGGACTTCGCCGTCACTATCGCCCGCCAGTTCGTGGTGAGCTACTACCAGTTCGAGCTCTACAGCCGGCTCACCAAATCCACAGACGCCACCCTGGCAGGCATCGCCGCCAAGGCAGTGAAGGAAGTGGACTACCACCGGGACCACAGCGCCCAGTGGGTGCTGCGCCTGGCCCTCGGCACGGACGAATCGCGCCGCAAGATGATCCACGGCTTCAAGGTCATCTGGCCCTACGTTGACGAACTGTTTGCCGACGACGAACTCACCGCCCGCCTCGCGGCGGCGGGTGCCGCCGTCGAGCCTTCCAGCCTCCGCGCTGACTTTGACCGGCTCACCGGCGAGGTCCTGGCCGAGGCGGAACTTGAGGTTCCGCAGGTTCCGGCCGCACTGGGCGGCGGACGCCGCGGCAAGCACTCCGAACACCTGGGCTACATGCTGGCCGAGATGCAGGTGCTGGCCCGCCAGCACCCAGGAGCGAGCTGGTAGCCATGTACGTCAGCCACCCCACCGCGGAGAGCGACCGCAAGGAAGCGAAAACTCCGGAGCAGAAGGCCTGGGACCTCGCCGCCACGGTGTGCGATCCCGAGATCCCGGTGCTCACCATTGCGGATCTGGGCATCCTGCGCGATGTGAAGCTGTTCGACGACGGCGGCATGGTGCCCGCCGTCCAGGTCACCATCACGCCCACGTACTCTGGCTGCCCGGCCATGGACGCTATCCGCGATGACCTCAACGCGGTGTTCGCCAAGGAGGGCTACCCCAACGTGCACGTGGAGCTGGTGCTCAGCCCCGCGTGGACCACGGACTGGATGACCGAGTCCGGCAAAGCCAAGCTGCAGGAGTACGGCATCGCGCCGCCCAGCGGCCACAGCAATGCAGTACGCCACGCCGGTCCCATCCGCCTGAGCCTGGCCGTCAAATGCCCGCAGTGTTCATCGTTGAACACCAAGGAACTCACCCGCTTCGGTTCCACCTCCTGCAAGGCGCTGTACGTCTGCCAGGACTGCAAGGAACCGTTCGACTACTTCAAAGTTTTGTAAGGAACAGGTGCTCCCATGACTGTTGTCCGCCAGACTGCCGCCGAACAGGCCACGGCCACCGGCCGCCGTCGTGCGTCCTTCCACACGCTGACGGTGGCGGAAGTCCGCCGGCTCACGGAAGATGCCATCGAAGTGACGTTCGGGGTTCCGGCGGAGCTTGCCGGCCAGTACGACTACCTGCCGGGCCAGTATGTGGCCCTGCGCACCACCATGCCGGATGAGAACGGCCAGCCGCACGAGGTACGCCGCAGCTACTCCATCTGCGCCGAGCCGCGCAGCTTCGCAGACGGCACCAGCGAGATCCGTGTGGCCATCAAGAAGGACCTGGGCGGGCTGTTCTCCACCTGGGCGAACGCCGAGCTGAAGGCCGGCGACCAGCTGGACGTGATGAGCCCCATGGGCGCGTTCGTCTCCAAGCACGGCCGCGACGGCAAAACTGTTGAGCAGAACGTCATGAACTCCATGAACCACCCGGAGGATTTGGCGGGGGAGCCCGGCAGCTTCGTGGCCATCGCCGCCGGTTCCGGCATCACCCCGGTGATCGCCATTGCCCGCACGCTGCTGGCGGCCAACCCGGAGACCCGCTTCGACCTGATCTACGCCAACAAGGCCGCCATGGACGTGATGTTCCTGGAGGAGCTGGCGGACCTGAAGGACAAGTACCCGTCCCGCCTGGCCCTGCACCACGTGCTGTCCCGCGAGCAGCGCATCGCGCCGCTGCTGAGCGGAAGGATCGACGCCGAGAAGCTCCAGGCGCTGCTGGGCACCGCCATCCACGCGGACGATGTGGACGAGTGGTTCCTGTGCGGGCCGTTCGAGCTGGTGCAGCTGTGCAGGGACACCCTGGCAGCCCGCGGCGTGCAGCCGGAGCATGTGCGCTTCGAGCTGTTCACCTCCGGCAAGCCGGACCGCCCCGAGGGCAACATCGGCCGCCCGGTGATCGCTGACGAGTCCAAGGCGACGTACAAGATCACGTTCAAGCTGGACGGCCTCGAGGGCAAGGTGGAGAGCCCCACCCATGCGCGCGAATCCATCCTCAACGCCGCCCTCCGCGTGCGCCCGGACGTGCCGTTCGCGTGCGCCGGGGGAGTGTGCGGCACGTGCCGCGCCAAGGTGGTCACGGGTGCCGTCACCATGGACGAGAACTACGCCCTGGAGCAGGATGAACTGGACAAGGGCTACGTGCTCACCTGCCAGTCCCACCCCACCACTCCGGACGTCACGGTCGACTTCGACGTCTAAGCCTTTCCCAACCCGGCTGTCACGGCCACGAACAGGAGCCCCATGATCTCCCTCTCCATCGCCGACGGCATCGCCGAGGTTGTGCTGAACGCGCCGCACAAGCTGAACTCACTGGACGAGCAGGCGCTGAAGGATTTAACCCAGGCGTACGACGACGCCGCTGCCGCCGCCTCGCGCGGTGAGGTGCGGGCGTTGCTGCTCAGGGGAGAGGGACGCGCCTTCTGCGCGGGCCGGGACATTGCCGGCGTGACGCCGGAGACTGACGACGTCCAGGGCTACCTGGGCGGGCTGCTGCAGCCGCTGCTGCAGAAGATGACCGCGTTCCCGGCTCCCACGTTCGCGGCGGCGCAGGGCGCCTGCCTGGGTGTGGGGCTGGGCCTGTTGCTGGCCACGGACGTGGTGTACGTGGCGGAGGACGCGAAGTTCGGCTCGCCGTTCGCCAAGCTGGGCGCCACGCTGGATTCCGGCGGGCACTGGTACTTCACTGAGCGGCTGGGCATGCACCGGACGCTGGACCTGATCTACACGGCCGAGCTGATGAGTGGCGCCGAGGCCGTGGCGCAGGGCATGTTCAGCCGTGCGATGCCCAAGGGTGAGCTGCTGGAAAACACCCGCGGCATCGTGGCGAAGGTTGCCACGGGTGCCACGGGTGCCTTCAATGCCAGCAAGGACCTGGTGGCCCACATCCGCGACCAGCGCCTTGGCCTCTGGGAGGCAATGGAGGAGGAGAACGCGGAGCAGGCCCGGCTGTGCAAGTCCGAGGACTACTCGGAGGGCTTCAAGGCGTTCCAGGAAAAGCGGACCCCGGTCTTCAAGAACCGGTGAAACTAAACCGCCGGATCGTCAACCATGGTGACGCTGCCCGTCAGTTCCGTCCACACGTCTGATTCTGTCGGCATGTTGGCAGGGCAGGCGAGGTCGAGTTCCATCAGTCCGCTTCCGGACGGCATGGCGCGCACGGCCAGGTGGACCACCAGGTCCACGTCGATCTTGTTCTTGAACCGCAGCTCGGCTTCCTGCAGCTCGATCACGCGGCCGTCCGCATTCCGCAGTTTGGTGTAGAGCGACTCAGCGTCGGTCACTACTGTGACCGGCGAGGCGGCTGCTTTTTTGATGCCTTCAATTTCCGCCTGCATGGAGGCCTTTGTTGCCTCTTCATCCGTGACGGCACCGCTGGGCGGCAGGACCGCCTGGTGCGTGGTGAAGAGGCAGGGGTTGTCGCTGCTGCGGTACTGGGTGGTGCCGTCTTTCGTATCTGAGATGGTCCAGCCGGCAGGCATCTGCACGGACCAGACCGGCGGCGACGTGAAGTCTGCGTCCTGGAAGATATAGATGTCCTCTTCACCGGAGGCAGCGGCCGAGGATTCGTCGGTGGTGGCTTCCTCCGTCGCCTGAGCGGACTCTGAACTGCCGGCTGTATTCGGGGATGTCGGGGAGGCTTGCGAGGCTTGGACAATTGCTCCCAGCCACAAGAGACCTCCAAAGGCCAGGATGGTCAGGGTGCCGATGCCGATCAGCACCCAGCCCCACACCGGGAATTTGCGCTTCGGCGGTGTCTGGCCGAACTGCATCGGGCCCGGGTGGCCATATTGTCCGTGTCCGGGGTCGTACGGCGGCTGGTTGAAGTTGTACTGATCTGCGCGCGGCGGATAAGGCGGTTGGCCGTATGGCTCCTGGTTTTCGTAGCCGGGCTGGACCGGCTGGTTCTGCTCGCCAGGCTGCTGGTTGTTATTCAAGATTTCCCCCAATATTTGTGAAAGCTGCAACCAGAAGTATGTCCGAAAAAGTGAAGGCCCACGATGGGCAGGGCTCCCCATCAAGACGTAATCTTGGCCCTGAATTGCCAGTATCCTCAATCGATTTGTATGGTGCAGCTATGACTTTGGGGAAATCCGTAAGAAAAGCCGTCATTCCTGCTGCCGGTTTGGGAACTCGCTTCCTGCCCGCCACCAAGGCGATGCCGAAGGAAATGTTGCCGGTTGTTGACCAGCCCGCAATCCAGTACGTGGTTGAAGAAGCCGTCAAGGCGGGCCTGGACGATCTGCTGATGATCACGGGCCGCTCGAAGCGCGCGCTGGAGGACCACTTTGACCGGGCCCCGGCTCTGGAGCGCACACTGGAGCTCAAGGGCGACCTGGAGCGCCTGGAGGCCGTTCAGCACGCCTCCAGCCTCGCACCGCTGCACTACCTGCGGCAGGGCGATCCGAAGGGCCTGGGCCACGCCGTCCTGTGCGCCCGACAGCACGTCGGGGACGAGCCGTTTGCGGTACTGCTGGGTGATGACCTCATTGATGCTCAGGAGGACCTCCTGAGCATCATGATCGATGTCCAGGCCAAGACCGGCGGTTCCGTGATCGCCCTGATCGAGGTGGACCCGTCGCAGATCAGCGCCTACGGCTGTGCGGACATCACTCCTGTGGACGGCGAGAACTACTTCCAGGTGAACCGCTTGGTGGAGAAGCCCTCTGTTGAAGAGGCCCCGTCCAACCTCGCTGTCATCGGCCGCTACGTGCTGCACCCGGCTGTGTTCGACGTCCTCGAAGAAACCGAGCCTGGCCGAGGCGGGGAGATCCAGCTGACGGATGCCCTGCAGACCCTGGCCACCACCGAGGGCGAGGGCGGCGGTGTCTACGGCGTGGTGTTCCGTGGGCGCCGCTACGACACCGGGGACAAGCTCAGCTACATCAAGGCTGTTATCTCGATTGCCTCGGAGCGCGTGGACTTCGGTGAAGAATTGAAGACGTGGATGAAGGAATTCGTGAACGACTAAGTCGGTTCATGAATCGCTTTTCGACAGGCTCAACGTCAGGTGGCGTTGAGCCTGTCGGCGTTTGAGCTCCAGGATTCCAGCCCGGGCCGCCAATGCCCCTATGACACAGCCCGCGGTGTTTGTGACAAGATCCAGCGGGCTCGCGAACCGATCGTGGAGAAAGAGCTGCTGCCCTAGCTCCATGCAGCCGGAGACCACCAGACCGAAGGCGCCAAGCTGCCAAAGCCGCTTGTTTGGGAAGGCCAGTGAGGCCGCCATGCCCAGCGGCGCGAAGAGGGCCACGTTGGCCGAGGCCTCTATGAAGGAGTAATTGACCCAGCCGGGAATTCCCAGCGTATGGATGACAATGAGGAAGCCTGCGAGTTCGCCCTGCACGGGTTTGTCTACCGGGCTGGGCCAGAAAGCCACCAGCGCTAACGGCACCAGCATGGCGGCGAGGACTGCCCGCCAAAGCCGAGGCTGCGCGAGACGCTTCAAGCAGGCCTCAAGATGTCCGGAGAAGGGCTAGGGCTGACACTCCCAGCGCAGCGATGGCTAGGAGCCCTAAGAGCATGTACGGGAGTGCGTGGAGTGGCGGCAAGGGCACAGAAAAGTCGAACTGCCAGCGTGGACGGCGCCAATGTCTCCCCATAACTCTCATGAATACCACACTCGGTGGTTGAGTAACTGCAAAACTTCGGTGGTTGAGCTTGTCGAAACCTTAAAAGCAGAGGGCGGGTGGTTCTCCGGTTTCCCGGAGAACCACCCACCCTCTTTGGTGCTTGTTGGTTTAGCCCTACGCTGCGGCCTCAGACTTGGCGCGGCGGCGAACTACAACTACCGAGGTTGCGCCGGCAGCCAGTGCGCCTGCGCCCACCAGGGACCACAGAACCAGGCTTGCATCGGCACCGGTGTTGGCGAGGGCTGCGCCACCCCCGGTGTTGGCCAGCGGGGCACCGCCGGTGTTTGCCAGGCCGGCGCCTTCAACGGTGACCGTTGCTGACTCGCTTTTTCCGGACGTAAGACCGGTTGCGGTCAGCGTGTAGGTACCGGTTTCGCTGATGCTCAGCGGGAAGGCGAAGCTGCCGTCGCTTGCAGCCGTGGTGGAGAACGTCTGCGGTGCGAGCGGCAGGGTGATCTTGCCGGACACGGTGCGGCTACCGTTGGAAACGCCAGCGCCTGCCGCAGCAGGTGCGCCCGTCGTCGTGACGGTGATGGACAGCGGTTCATTGTTGAAGAAGGCCGCTGCGCGGCCGCGGAAGGTGAACGTCTCGCCGGGGCCCGGTGAGGCGTTGCTTACTGCAACCACTGCGGCCGGGGCCGGGTACTGGGCTGCGACCGCCGGAACGGCGCCGATAAGTGCGATGGAACCTGCGAGTGCAAGTGCTGCAAGTGATTTCTTCATGAGTCCCCCTGAGACCGTAAAAACGTTTGTGTCACGTGATTGGTGGAGATTTCCGATCCCCCGAGTGACCGTAGGTTGAAATCTCATTGGCTGTGCCCAACTACAAGTTAGCATCCCGTGACGGGTGTTACCAAAGTGAATCAAGTCGCTTTACATACTGTTAACGCGATGTCTACTTCCCGGGAACGCATTCCGCGGCTTCGGTGCCAAGAATCACATCTTTGACGGGCTGGACGGTTGGTGTGACAACCAGGTTAGGTTCAGTGTGCTGGACAATTTTTCCGAAAGTTAGTTCCACGGTGCTGCTTTGGCCAGGCGCCAAGGTGACTGTCACGGCTCCCACGGGCCGGTTGTCATGCCTGTGTGCGGCGAAATCAGTTTTTCTACCATCTACGGTCGCGGTTTCAACTTTGGCCTGGACCGGACCGTACGCAATGACGTTGGTCTGGACCGTACCTCGGGGCACACCAAAGACGCCGCCACCGGTCACATAGTCAGGCAAGGTGCTTGCTGCATCTCGTGGTGCTGTATTGGTGCTCGTAATACGGACCTTTATCTGGCCGTACTCGTCGCCAGTACATTCCTCAACGAGTTGCACCGTGCGCTTCACGTAGTAATCCATCTTGGCGCCGGTTCCATCATTGAAATAGACGCCGAATTGCGCAGGGGAAACGCTAGGTCCGGTAATGGAACCGCTAAGTGGATACTTCGTGATCACTGACTGTTCATTCGCCACATCGGACCAAACAAGGACACGGCCCTCGGCTGTTGCGCGACTGATCCCCTCGATCAGGCCTTTGGCGTCACCCTGGCCATTGGAAAGGGCCGCGAAGATTTCCTGTGCCACACCCGCGAAATACGCATCCTGAAGCTTCGGCTGTTCGATCTTGCCGTAGACATCTGAAAGCAGGGTGGACACTACGTTCTTACCGTTCAGCTCGGTGGGCAGGACACCGCTGGCGGCTGCGGCGAGTTCTGGTGTGCGAATTTTCACCGGGCCGGTGGCGTCCAGGATGTATCCGAGAGCAACGGGGTCGATGGAGATCACACCCTCTACACGCTGTCCAGTCTTCTTTTCCCACATTTTTTGGGCGGTGGAGGCGGATGTCGGGAAATCCGGAGTCAGGTTTACATCCTGCATGTACTTGCCGAGGCGTCCGGAATAGATTTGTTGCTGTTCCGCGTCGACCGGCAACGTCGGGGACATGATTCCCACTTCGCTGGCGCTACTTTGCTCCCCGAGCGCTAGCTTGCCCCCGTCTAGGGTGAGCACTGCCAATGCCCCGGGGATTCCGCCCGTTGCACGAGTTTCCGCATTGTTTTGAATCATGAGCAAGTATTTGCGTGGCCCATCAGCTCCGAGCATTCCCGGGGCTATCTGGGAGGCATTTGCCGCCGCGTCCAACGCACCTGTGGCGGCTTGGAACTGCTCTCGAGCTCGTCCGAGCGGCTCAGCGACCTGAGGGAGTAGGCTGCTGGCATCAATCTCCTCTAGCCGTTCGGCCGAGACTCGCACGGCGTGTGCGGCCGATGAAACGCTGGGGGAGGCTTCTTGAATCGGCCCCAAGTTCGTCCCGTCACTGCTTGGAAGCAGAGTGTCCCAATTTAGGGATCCGAACACGTTAGCTAGAGGGGTCAACCCGAGCGTTGCAATGTCGTCGGCAGACCGGGCAACTTCCGTGATGGCACTGAAGTTGGCCCCGAACGCTGGAATGGCGGAGGCCAAGGTCCAGAGAGGGTCACCGGCGGCGTCTCGTGCGGCTCCTGTGTGAGTACGGAGCAACCTGACAGTTTCGACGGCCTCTTGCGGTCTTTCGGCCGCAATTTCCTCCTTCAATGTAGGAATCAGTTGCGCTGCGGCTTCGAGTTCGGTCTTAACGGCATTTGCCTTAGCTCCCAGCCAACTCGCTGTTACCAGCATGAGGATTGCGGCGGCAGCGAGCAGCGCTGCCACGACCGCGCGAGGGTGGCGGCGCCGGCCGCGATTGATTCGGCTGTCCCTAGAGGATGCTGAGAGGGTCTCTCCCGTGGCGTGTGCTCCCCCCGCGTCAACCTCAGAACCATTACGCCCCATAGTTAGGGTCGTCCCAGGCCGCGGTAGGTCCATCCAGCCGCGCGCCATTTGGCTGCGTCGAGCACATTTCGTCCATCCAAAATGCGCATAGAAGAAACTCGGGATCCGAGTTCATAGGGGTCTAGGCCACGATACTGCTGCCATTCCGTGAGTAGAAGCAACACGTCAGCATTGCCGATGGCCCGATCCAGGTCGGCTTCATACTGTAGTTCTGGGAATCTTTTGGCGGCGTTCGCCAAGGCTTTTGGATCGGTTACCGTGACTACTGCACCTTGGAGTTGGAGTTGGGCGGCAATGCTAAGTGCTGGTGAGTCCCGAACGTCGTCACTTTCGGGCTTGAACGCCGCGCCGAGAACCGTGACCCGCGTGCCCAATAGGGACCCACCGCAGATTTCCCGAGTCAACTCGACTACACGCGAACGGCGGCGCATGTTGATGGCATCGACTTCCCTCAAGAAGGTCAGGGCCTGATCAGCCCCCAGTTCACCGGCCCTAGCCATGAATGCACGAATGTCTTTCGGCAGGCAACCACCGCCGAATCCGATACCGGCATGTAGAAATTTTCGCCCAATTCTGTCGTCCATGCCGATAGCGTCCGCGAGCCGAGTCACATCTGCGCCGGTGGCTTCGCATACCTCTGCCATCGCGTTGATGAACGAGATCTTGGTTGCCAGGAACGAGTTGGCAGCCGCCTTTACCAGTTCAGCTGTCGGGTGGTCGGTGACCAAGCGTGGCGTTCCACCCGCTAGCGAGCCTGCATATACCTCGTCCAACACCGCTACAGCAGGGTGGTCCTCCGAACCATCAATAACACCATAGACCAAACGGTCAGGACTTAGGGTGTCAGAGACGGCATGCCCTTCACGTAAAAACTCCGGATTCCAGACCAAGTGGGCCGACGGCTCTTGATCGTTGACGAGATCAGACAGACGCGCAGCTGTCCCGACCGGGACAGTGGACTTGCCCACCACGACATTTCCAGGTGCGAGGTGAGGCAGGAGCTCCCGCGCTGCTGCGTCCACGTAGGTCATGTCGGCGCCGTTTTCGCCCTTCTTTTGCGGTGTTCCGACACATATGAAGTGGACGTCGCTGCCGGCCGCCGCGGACATGTCGGTGGTGAATGACAACCGACCAGTGTCCTGAACGTCTCGAAGAAGAGCTTCCAAGCCAGGCTCGTAAAATGGCGCCGTAGCATTGGATAGCTCTGATACCTTTCGCTCGTCCACATCTATGCCGACCACATCGTGACCGAGTTTTGCCATGCATGCGGCGTGTACCGCACCCAAGTAGCCGCAGCCAATAACGGAAATGCGCATGTTATAGTTCCTTCCCCAAGAGGGCAGTCGTCCGGCTTTGAAAGTCTAGTAGGCGCCCGTGCTGTGGAAGACAGCGCGGACAGTCCGGAGAATGATGACGAGATCGCCGGCAAGGGACCAGTTCTCGACGTAGTAGAGGTCCAGCCGCACAGAGTCCTGCCAAGACAGGTTGGAACGCCCGCTGACCTGCCATAGGCCAGTAAGGCCCGGCTTGACTAGGAGCCGTCTACGGACATCTTGTTCGTAGACGGCAACTTCTGCTGGCAGAGGGGGTCTTGGTCCGACGAGACTCATAGAACCAGCAAGGACGTTGAACAGTTGAGGCAACTCGTCGATGCTGTATTTGCGTAGGACTCCGCCGACGCGTGTCACCCTCGGATCATTCTTCATCTTGAAGAGGGGCCCGCTGCCCTCATTCTTCTTCGATAAGTCCAGCAGCCTGGTTTCAGCGTCTACGACCATCGACCGGAATTTAAGCATCCGAAACATCTTGCCCTCGATACCGACGCGCTCTTGTCGGAAGAGTATTGGGCCACGGCTGTCGAGCTTTACCAGAATGGCTACGAACGTCATAGCTGGTGCAGCAAGAACCAGGAGAAATGCGGCAGCAACTACGTCAAACAAACGTTTAGCGACTCGCTGCCCGCCTTCCAGGGTCGGCGTGGTCACGTGAATCAGTGGCAGACCTGCAACCTGTTGCGTGTGAATACGTGGGCCTGCAATGTCGGTGAGAGCGGGGGCCATGATCAAACCAATATTGCGAGAGGCCAATTCCCAGCCAAGATGACGAAGTGTTTGTGGGTGAAGCTGGACACCGGCCGATACTGCGACTGCATCGGCGCCGCACTCGGAGATAGCGTC
This sequence comes from Arthrobacter sp. GW460-12-1-14-TSB2, assembly GCF_059423525.1. Taxonomy (NCBI): domain Bacteria; kingdom Bacillati; phylum Actinomycetota; class Actinomycetes; order Micrococcales; family Micrococcaceae; genus Arthrobacter; species Arthrobacter sp. GW460-12-1-14-TSB2. The sequence goes on along the minus strand of NZ_JBWKYC010000018.1, from coordinate 62,997 downwards.
CACGATGGAACGTGTGTCCGGCCGGAAGCCCAAAATTGGAAGTCCGGACTCGGGCTCAACTGCAGGACCTTCCATGGTTCCAGGAGTGTATGCAGCCACTGGAAGGTATCCAGCATGCTTGGCCCCTTGAAGGGACGCTGCCAAGTGGGCGACAGCGCTCGGTCCCCCCAACAGCAGAAGTCGCGACATGCTTCGGCCTTGGCGTCGTCTGATACTGAGGTGTTGTCGGATGAGCCAGCGCGCGAGAAGGAGTCCCAAGAGGCCCACCGGCAAGGCTAGGCCGACGTAGCCTCTTGCAGTGTCAATTCGGAGTACGTAGGAGACGATGGCGACGATGCCGAATAACCAAAGCGACGCGGCTGCAACACGCTTGTATTCGTCGGGTCCGGATCCGAGTACCCTACTTTGCCGGCTGTTCCAAGCACCCAACATGAGCCACCATGCGGCCGCCAAAGCAACTGACAGCCAAGCATAGATTAGTTCCTGCCCGGCCACGACAAAGTCTGGTTCAATACCAAAACGAATTATAAAGGCGCCTACAACGGCCCAACTTACGACAAACGCATCGACCACGCCCAACAGCCGGGAGGAACGTGCGCGCCAGTCTGCGTCTTCACCCACTAGAGTCCCCATTTCGAAGCTAATTTGCTAGACGCGCACACCAATATGTCTCGTCGATCAACCTCGGATTGAAAGCAAATTTTGCCGGTACCAATCAACAGTGGAGCGGATACCATCTTCCAGGCCTATGGAAGCACTCCAACCAGACTGCGACAATTTTGATACGTCAAGCAGTTTTCGTGGAGTTCCGTCGGGTTTCGTGGTGTCCCAGGTTATGTCTCCTCGGTAGCCGACTGCGTGAGCAACGAGTGAGGCCAACTCCTTAATAGTGACATCACTCCCAGTGCCGACGTTCACTTGGGCCGCCCCATCATAGTTTTCCAGAAGGTGTAGACACGCGGAGGCCATGTCGTCGACATGGAGGAACTCGCGCCGGGGTGACCCTGAACCCCAGTTGGTAACGCTCTGAGCTCCAGACTGCGCAGCCTCGTCGTAACGACGAATGAGCGCAGGCAAGACATGAGAACCTTCGGGCGAGAAGTTGTCGCCCGGACCGTATAAGTTGGTGGGCATTGCCGAAATCCAAGGCAGCCCATATTGCCTTCGAACGGCCTGGATCTGCATGATCCCGGCAATCTTGGCTATGGCGTAGGCGTCGTTCGTGGGTTCCAGGTGTCCAGTCAGCAGCGAATCCTCGCGGATTGGCTGCTCCGCGAACTTAGGGTAGATACAAGATGACCCGAGGAAGAGGAGTCTTTCGACCCCGTGCTCGCGCGCAGCATCGAGTACGTTGACCTGGATGCGGAGATTGTCACTCAGAAAGTCGACTGGGTAAGTATTGTTGGCAAGAATTCCACCGACTTTGGCGGCAGCAAGAACCACATAGCGAGGTTTTGACGCGGCAAAAAAAGAAAATACGGCTTCTCGGTCCTTCAGATCTAGTTCAGACGAGGTCCGTCCCACGAGATCTGTGAAGCCTTCGGACTCAAGCCGGCGCCAAATTGCAGATCCCACGAGACCCCGATGCCCCGCGACGTAAAATGTCGACGTTCGATCAAGTGTGGCCGGAACAAAGTCGACACCGTCTGCCATTAGTTCTTCCAACTTGCGAGGTCGACCGTATCAATCCAGTGGTTACCGGCATGCTTGAGCGCTTCGATGTCGGCGTCCACCATAATGCGGGCCAACTCCGGAGTATGAACGGAAGCTTTCCACCCAAGCTTCTCCTGGGCTTTGGATGCGTCTCCGACCAAGGCATCGACCTCCGTGGGCCGCAGGTAGCGCTCGTCAAAACGCACGTGATTTTCCCAATTTAATCCCGCGTGATCAAATGAAATTTGCAGGAAGTCGCGGACTGTGTAGTTGCCTCCGGTAGCGAGCACAAAATCGTCAGGTTCGTCGGCCTGAAGCATCCGCCACATGCCCTCGACGTACTCGGCGGCGTAACCCCAGTCTCTCACTGCATCGAGGTTGCCCATGTAGAGAAGATCCTGCTTACCGGCCTTGATAGCCGCTACCGCCCGAGTGATCTTGCGCGTTACGAAAGTTTCTCCGCGGCGTGGGGACTCATGATTGAAAAGAATGCCGTTGACCGCGAACATTCCATACGCTTCGCGGTAATTCTTGGTGATCCAATAGCTGTACACCTTGGCAGCCCCGTAGGGTGACCGGGGGTAGAACGGAGTGTCCTCATTCTGCGGCGGCGGGGTTGCACCGAACATCTCTGACGACGAAGCCTGGTAGAACCTTGTCTTGATGCCGGACATGCGCACGGCTTCCAGAAGCCGAATTGTGCCAACCCCGGTCGTGTCAGCAGTGTGCTCTGGCTCATCGAAAGAGACGCGGACATGTGACTGAGCAGCGAGGTTATAAACCTCGTCGGGGTTGATTTCGGCTAGCAATGTGACCAGCCGCGCTCCGTCGCTCAGGTCGCCATAATGCAAGAACAGCTGGGCCTTGGGATCATGCGGATCCACGTAGAGGTGGTCAACACGGGCCGTGTTGAACGTAGATGCCCTTCGGATGAGTCCGTGGACCTCGTAGCCCTTGCTGAGCAGGAGTTCAGCTAGATACGAGCCGTCCTGTCCTGTGATGCCCGTAATTAGTGCGCGCTTAGTCATTGTGCCCCCCATGGTGCGAAAGTTAAGAAGTCACACAGCCTAGCGGCCGCGCGACGATGCCAGGCTTGATACGAAATCATCATAGTGCCCCAAGGCTGCAACTTCGGACAATGTTTCGTGTCTGAAGCGAAGCCCGTTGGCTCCAAAGGCCCTAGCGACGTCTTGGTCGGCGGCCAAGGTTTCGACAGCATTAAGAAGAGCCTGAGGATCGGCAGCATTAACTCGGATTCCTCCGTTAGAAGCGGCTACTTCCATGGCTGTAACGCTGCCGGCATCAGTCGCGGCAATTACGGCTCGACCTGCATTGAAGTAGGAAGTGAGTTTGCTCGGAACCGCCATCTCAGTCACTCCAGGTAGTTCATTGACCAGTAACACATCGGCTGCTGCCAGCGCTTCCATAAATTCACTTCCGGGAAGAGACGCCATAAATGTTACGTGCTCGAGGCCAACTGCCAGCGTTTCCAACGTTCTACGCTGATTTCCGTCGCCCATCAGTATGAAGCGGACCTTGCTCTTGGCCTTTTGCGCCAAGCTCGCGGCGTTTAGCACGTTTTCAAGCCCTTGCTTCTTGCCCATATTCCCTGCGTGAAGGACGATCACTTCGTCAGGAGCCCACCCAAGGCGAGCACGCACCGGGTCAACATCAAGAGCAGGGGAGGGAGGCAAATGTGTCCAGTTTCGAATTACCTTGACTTTGCTTTCTGGGATACCTAACGATTCTACGATGTACGTTTTGAAGCGCTCATGGATGGCAACCACGCCATCGGTGGACCGAAGTATCGCTCCTTCAAGGACGGCAGTGAGCTGAGCCAACTTTCCACTACCGCCGCCAGTCTCGACTACGCCGCGACTATAGAGGTCTTGCACCCAGATTCCAACCGCAGGCCGGCGTGGTCCCAGCTGGGCACGTAGCGCGGCCAGGCCGCTGGAAAACAGCGCAGGACTCACAAATAGCACGACATCAGGCCTGTGCCACCGTGCAAACATGAGTCTCAAACCGAAGCTCAGCTCCATGTGAAGGCGGGCCACGGTATTTGGGGTGCGCGGTGTGCGGTGCCTCACACGCTTCACATGCACGCCGTTAATCACCTCGGTGGTAGACCAGCCTGTGTAGCCCTCTCTCACCTTCCACTCGGGGTAGTGAGGATAGCCCGTAACAACATGAACGGTATGGCCAGAGGCGGCGAGGCCCTCCGCCAGACTCGTGGTGTAGGGAGCATTGCCGGTGGGTTCGGGGGCGTAGTTCAAGCCGAGAATTGTTACTCGGAGGCGGGTCTTAGTCACAGATGCAACAATAGTCCTGACTGCAGCCGGCAGGGCCCAGTGGTTGGGCAGTATGACAACGAGGGGATCAATTGGGTCAGTCTCAGCGAGTAATAGATCTTTCGATTGCACCGGGAGAACAGTCGGCATGGGGCAGGCCGAAACTTTGGGTGTACTTGTGGGGAATCGTGGAGCTAGTCTTCGTCAACAGTTCATGGCAGGTGAGTTCGCGATTGCGCATTGCCGTTCTTCGTTTGTTTGGCGCCGAGATAGGTGAAGATGTGATTTTTCGGCCTCGAACTCGAGTGAAGTTCCCGTGGAAATTGCGTATCGGTGACCGAAGCTGGATTGGGGAAGGGGTTTGGATTCATAACCAAGATGAGGTTCATATTGGCTGTGATGTTGTCATCTCCCAAGAAACTATGATCACGACCGGAAGTCACGCTCACAGGAAAGATATGGCACTCATCACACGCCCTGTGACAATCGGAGACGGTTGCTGGGTTACATCGCGGTGCCTTGTTCTTGGTGGAACTCACCTCGGAACTTCTTCGCTAATCAGCCCTATGTCAGTCGTCAAAGGACATATACCAGAGAATTCTGTGGTGAGAGGCAATCCTGGCATGATAATTGGTCAACGATTTACCGAATAGTGATTGTGAGACGTTTTGAGAATTATTCATGTTGCCACTTATATTTCTAGCGATGGTGCGTTTGGTGGGCCGATTGCAGTGGCTGCTGCTCAATTGGAGGAGCTTGCACGGCGGGGGCATGAGGTAGAGCTCATCGCCGGATGGGACGGCCTGGCGAAAGTCGAATTAAGCGGCGTAAAGATAAGCCTTTTTAGGGTAAACAAGGTACTTCCCGTGGGCTTCAGTGGTCTTTGGGCGCCTGGACTCCTCGGATATTTGAGAGGCCGGATCACTGCGAATACAACCGTGCATGTTCATGCCGGACGTGATCTTATTAGTCTTGCCTGTGCTCAGATGCTGAAACTCCGCAACGCCAAGTATGTCCTCCAAACCCACGGAATGATAATGCCGGATCGTAGATTTGTCAGTCGCATCCTTGATTTGGCCATTACTCGACGAATTCTATGCGGCGCAGATTGTGTCCTTACGCTCACTTCCGCGGAGGAGACTGGACTGGGCCACGTGGCTAAGTCTCGCGTGAACGTCCGAAGGATTGCAAATGGTATCGCGATCCCGACTGATCCCACTGTCGTGCAGGAGAATCCAAATGAAGTACTTTTCCTCGCCCGCCTTCATCCGCGCAAAAGAGTACTTGCGTTTGCGAGTATGGCTAAACTCCTCCGCCAGGATGGTGTAGATGCGAAGTTTGTTGTTGTAGGCCCTGACGAAGGAGATCTTCCCGCATTGCGTTCCTTTGTTGCGGAACATTCTCTTGAATCCGTAGTTATGTACGAGGGCCCTATCCCTATGGTGGACGCCCGAAAGCGACTCGCTCGTGCCAGCGTCTATGTACTTCCTAGTCGAGGCGAAGTCTTCCCTATGACTGTGCTTGAGTCCCTGTCGGTTGGAACACCGGTGGTGACCACCGCGGACTCAGGTATCGCCAGTGACCTTCGTGACTGTAATGCTGCACTCGTTACTGACGGCTCGCCGGATGAGCTTGCCAAAGCTGTAGAGTCAATTTTGCGAGATCAAGATCTAGCATTGCGTCTGGCCGAGAACGGTCTTGAGGCGGTATCGGCCAAGTTCAGTATTTCTGCCGTTGGCCGGGTTTTGGAATCGATTTATCGATAACGACAATCGACCCCAGAAAATCTTGAGTGGATGACGGCCTGAAACGTGTCCTGAGCCCTCCACCGGGCCTATACGGAGCCAGCCAGCCGTTTCTAGTCGCAGTTCATGTCTCTTCATGATCACAGGCTCTTCCTCGTTCGTAGGGAATTGATTGCTAGTTGGTTTTAAAGGCGTCCTGTACCCCCGGTCGGATGAGTGTCTCAAGCATTCAAACCAAGAAAAAGGGTCACGAGCCTTGAGTGATCCTGTCGTTGTAGTGCCCGAGGCTGCCACCAGCGTCTTCAGCCTGCTACGGGGATGTCGCGCCGGTGTTTTCGAAGGGGTCTGGGCTAAGCGGAGATTCTTCTTCGATGAGGATGTGCGCCCGCGCAGGACATTCACCGAGGAAACCGCCGAAGTCCCGCGCCGGCACGGTCCACCGGCCGGCTCCGGGTCGCCCTCGTTGCCACAGTTATCGGATCCGGCGGGGCCGCAGCGGAGGCTGCCTCCTCGTTCGTGACTCATGGTGCCTGGGCCAGCGCGCCCTGGACTCCGCGGCACTGACCCTGCCAAATGTTGACGCCTTGGCACACCGGATGCTCGGCATCGACGAACACCGCTACTGGGCCGTGCGGTTCTTACGCGACCCGGCCACCAAGGCCTGGAAACGCTACGAACCCTGGATGACCACAATTGTCGATCTCGACACCGGACAGGCCCTGGGGATTGTGGACGTCCACGACAGCATGGGCGTCGGGGAACGGCTGTTCGCCCGGCCGCTGCCTGGCGTGCAGGTTGTGGCGATCGATCCGTCAGCGGCGTTCCGGAAGGCCCTGCGGATGTGGCTGCCGGGCACCGCGGTCTTGGTCGACGCGTTCCACCTGGTCAAGCTCGGCAATGAAATGGTCACCGAAATCCGGCAGCGGCTCACCCAGCAGGTCCAGGGCAACGCTCCATCCACCCGGTCTGGGCCAATCGGCGATTGCTCCTCCGCGCCGGGGACAGGCTCTCGGACCGGGCCCCGGATAGGCTTAATACCGTGTTCGCGACCGACGACGCCATCGGGAAGCTGCGGGCCGCCTGGCTGGTCAAGGAATAGTTGAAGACGTTGCTGGCCACGGGATCCCTTGCCGACGCGACCGCTGCGAAAGACCAGCTGCAGGCTTGGTCTAGCAAGCCGCCCAGCCGGAAACGAACCGGCTGTGCCGGTGGCGGAAAGAGATCGAAGTCCTCATCGTCACCGGCGCAACGACAGCCAAACTGGCTCTTCGTGGTTGGTGGGAATTGATTTCGTGTCGTAGATAATCAGGGGGCCTGCGGCCCGGCTGGGATGAGCGTGTCTAAGCATTCAAACCAGGAACAAGGACCACGAGCCTTGACTGAGCCTATCGTCGTGGCGTCCGACGCTGCCACCAGCATCTTCAACCTGCCCAACTACCGCGTCATATCCGTCAGCATGCTGGCCGATGGGCGCCGCCAAGTCATTGTCGAAACGGACCAGCCACCGGGCTGTCGACCTGCCGTGCCGTGGCGACGCGGCGGAAGGAACGCCTCTGCCAGCGGATCCGGGACATCCCTGTTGCCGGCGCCATGAAAGTCCTCTGGTCCAACTACTGCTGGCACTGCGAGGAACTGTCGTGCTGACCGAAGCCTGTTTCCTCACCCTGCGCGACGTGGATGAGCTCAGCCCCCGGATGCTGGGCGTCGACGAGCACCGGTTGCGGTCCGTGCGGTTCTTCCGAGACCCTCAGTCCAGATTTTGGGGTCAGGCGCGAGCCGTGGATGACCACCATCGTTGACCTCGACACCGGCCAGCTGCTGGGGGATCGTGGATGGCCTGGACCCCAAGGGCGTCGGTGACTGGCTCTTCGCCCGTCCGCTTCTGTGGCGGGTGGGAGTGCATGTTGTTGCGATCGACCCGTCTGCAGCATTCCGAAAGGCGTTGTACAGGTGGCTGCCCCGCACTGCCGTGGCGGTCGACCACTTTGACCTTATCTCGCTGGCCAACCGTGCCGTGACCGAGGCCCGCCAGGACCTGTCCCAGCGGGCCAAGGGCCGTCGCGGCCGCGGGGATGACAAGGCCCGGGCGCACCGGATGCTGCTCCTGCGCGCCGTCGAAACGCTGTCAGAGGCAGCCGCTCACGCCTGGCCGAGGTCTTCGCTGCCGATGACTCGACCGTGAAAGACGAACTAAAGGTCCTCGTGGATGCCGCCGGACGGCCCGAGAACAGCAGGCTCTACAGCACCGTCTGCCGGTGATGGAACAAGATCGAATTTCTCATCTTCACCGGCGCCACCACCGGCAAGGTCGAGGCAAACAACACCCCGATCAAGCACATCAAGTGCACGGCCCGTGACTACCGGAACCCAGCCGATTACAAATCAGTTATCTTCATGAGAAGTGTCGTCCGGACGGCGGCATGACACTCACCCGGGAATCCATTTTCCCACTAACCGTGAAGAGCCGCCAAAGTAGAAGCGAACAACACCGCCATCAAGCAAATAAAAAAGACGGGCCCGGGATTCACCAATGCACGCAACCTACAAACGCGTATCGTGTTGCGCAGTGCTGCCAGAACAGCGGCATGAACAATCCTCACGGCAGAACACTCACCGTCAACCATGAAGAGCCCCATAGTGGCCACCATGCAACGCTCGGGAGTTGCTTCATCTAGCGACGAAATTGTTACGTGCCTAAATGGGAGATCCAATTCGAACAGGCACAACGCCGGTATGTCTTGGGCTAAGCCTCTTGTGAGGCCGCCGTCATACGTGCTGGTGCTTTCGGAGCTGACCTATTACTTCCCAATAGCTGCCAGAGAAGCATTGGAACCAACTGGATTACCGTCATTGTAATTGCAGATGCAACGATAGGCCCCGGAGTCCCCCAAGTCAGTGCTGCCCAGACCGCAAAGGGAAGGCCGATTAGGCATGCAATTGAGGTGACCAGCGCCTGAAAATTGATGTCACGGCCGCTGTTAAGCCTCATCATGGACGGCAAGGATAGAGAGTTAGCTATTAGAAATGCCGCAAACGCTGAAGTTACTTGCCACGGAACATAATTTGCGTCACCGGCGACGAACCAAGAATAGAGGGGTGTGGCGATGAACAACAATCCACTAGCCAGTACACCAATTAGGCCAAACAACCCCGTGGCAATCACAAATCCACGTTTAGAACCTCTCGCCGACGCAAACCTCGTCCACAGGGGTGTCGCTGAACTGGTTATTAGGCTGAGAAGCGGAGAAAATATCTGGGCGCCCAAAGCATAGGTCGCCAGGCCATGCGGGACCGCCGTTATTCCAAGGATAAGACGATGGGAATTGTGCGTCAATGGAGATGAAACGGAAATTAAGAACATACTGACGGCAGTGCCCCATATGGGCTCAGATCTATCCCTCATTTTCGTTCGAAAAATTCCACGAATAAGTTGTCCAGGTCTGAGGTGGATACGCGTCATTGCAACGACAGTTACGGCCACGGATGAAACCAGCGCTGCCGCCGGCCAAACTGAGTAGAGATAAATTACGTCAACTCTCAGTACCGCAAATATCGCAACCACCGACAATACCAAAGGTGGCGCGATCGAGAGTATGTAGATACTTGTGTGGGTTGAATCAAGTCCGATAAGAACTCGATTGCCGAATGAGATTGGTATGTTAACGCTAATAATCGCCGCCGCAGCGAGCAAGGCCGCGGTGGGTATCCTCCCTGCGGCGAAGTCCAGTTCAGGTCCTAATTGAAACGCGGCTGCCACGACGCCCATTCCAATTAAAAGAGCAAATACTAATTGTGCTTTTAGGCTTCGGAAAATCATCGGATGTGATCGACGGACGTCGCCGTCTCTCCTGGCAATTGAAACGCTGTTCATAATCACAGCGCCTAGTCCAAGATCCGCAAATGGAATCAAGTACTGGAGACTTGCGATGAAAGTAACGATACCGAATGCCGCTGCACCGTACTCTTGGAAGACTATTTTCGAAGCTAATGCAGTGAATATAAGACTCGATGCAAGTGCTACACTGCGTGCACCGCCAGCCTTGATTACACTTGCCATTAAACTGGGCATCTTCATTCCTCTTGCCGCAATTTCCTAGAAGGGAAGAACACCCGGACATATGATCGTATAAACCAGAGAGGAGCTAACTTTCCGGTGGTGAGACAGGCAAAACGCCACTGCTGGGCAGGAGGCAATCCGAAGGGGGAGAGCGCAAATCGCACGCGAAGATAGAGTGGGACATCATGGCGGAACATTTTTCCCGTTTGCGGATTGCGATCATTTTGGCCGATTGCCTTTGGTAAGATGTTCGATTTAAAGCCATGCTTTTTGGCGAGAATTCCATATGCCAGGTCTGCATAGGCGTGGCGATAACCTGTCGGAAATTCAACATTGTCATAGATTGCGCGAGGTATGCCCACGAAGTTTCCGTTAAATGTGTCGCATTCTTTGCCGAGATCGGATGCGCCACTGAGTTGAAAGCTGAGAGGGTTAAGTCTGCTTTGATTTCGGCCACCGTAGGAGATTTCGCCTGAATCTGCGGACTCTACGGCACCAGCAAGAATGGCGTTTCCTTGGGTTGCTCGGTAGCCCGCAAGAAGGACTTTGATTGCGTCGGCCGATAAGTCTAAATCATCGTTCACCCAGAGGATTAGATCTGGGTCTTCGCGGCGTGCAACTTTGTGTGCCTCCCTCATACCTCCCGCCCAGTACATGTTTCCATTGCCGTCTATTACGTTTACGCCCATGGCTCGAAGTGCTTCACCTGTGCCATCGGTGGACCCATCGTCCACTGCGACAAATCGGACGCATGCATCTTCATTGGCTTGACGAAGTATTTGGGAAACAATCCGAGTTGAAAGATGTCGGCGGTTGTGGCAAGTCATTGCTACCACAATAGTAGGGGGCGAATTGAGGCCTTCTGGGTTTGTGCTCATGATTCAATCCTTGAGATGACGCGGCATGGGTTTCCCCCAGCGACGACTCCTGCCGGGATGCTCCTAGAAACAATGGACCCGGCTGCGATTACCGACCCGCGACCAATCGTGACCCCTTTCAATACCGTAGATCTTGTTCCGATGAAGACATCGTCTTCAATCACGACGGGAGCCGTATCAACATCACCGGGAGGGGCAAAACGACGCAAGGATACGTCTGCCAGTTTCGCCGGGTGGTGATCCGAGTCAGTAATCAGCACGCCGGCGCCGATGAGAGTACGTTTACCAATAGTGATGGAGTCTCTGGCTGACAGAATGGCTGCAGATAAGCCGGCGCTCTCTTCAACCACAATTTTTGCTTGGGGAGTGAGTGTTATGAGAGCGCTGCGATGTTGGCAGAGTATGTCGTTGGATTTTGGTTTTGAGTTAATAACGACATTATTGCCAACAAGTATTGTCGAGCCCTGATGGACCTTTACAATCGGCAGTCCATTGAAACGAGCTGTTGCTGAAAGTTGCAGGCCCTGGTGTCTCAATAAACTGGCTTTGATTACTCTCATTATGGAAGCCTTGGCCGTAAGTTTCAATTTCAGGATTGCCTTTCTGGGTTCAAGGAATGGCCACCGCCGTGACGAGTAGGACCTCACCTTAACTTTGTCGGGTGCCGCAACAGCGTTGGTTTCGCCGTTGGCCGGACCTGGAGCGGATTGCAGGAAAACGACTAAAGTCCAAGGGTTCTAATCCAATGGTCGGTAGGACCACGATCGTTCCGCGATGAAGAATTCATCGCAGATCGGCTGAACTGATGGTTTCGAAAGGCCCGGTTCGTCCAGGGGCTGAACCCTTCAATTAGGCCCGAGACATCGACGGTTTTTTCGATATGCGCCTTATCTGATGTCGCAATAGGCGGAACAGAGTATGCGGGCGCGCGATTCTTTCTGCAATTGCTCGAGGGAGCCCCAGTTCTGACTGCAGGGCCCGAAACTGTCGCCACGCTGCCTGGTCCTCAATGCCCCTTGTTGTTAGTACGTCTATATCCAGACCAAGGAACGACGAATAGTAGGAGCGGACGCGCTCGCTTTGTTTCACAGCTTCAATGGCCTTGGTGGCAGACTTACCGCCTGCCAGACGGTGGAGGCACGTAGGCTCGGGAATGGCGAGAACATCCGATACAAGGGAAACTCGTATGAGGAGTTCGAAGTCTTCTGCGAACCTAGGATGCAGCGCGACTGGATCCTGGCCGCTCGCAGATACCAAAGACGACCGTCTCCAAATGGCAGCGCTCTGAGGCCATGGTGCGTAGGTCTCCTGCAGGAGGTATCGCGTGTCAAGTTGACGGGGCAGACTTCGGCGGGGCTGGAGCATGCCCTGATTGGATTCACTATTAGGCGTGATCAGGCCACCAATGACGCCTGCCGTGGGATTCTTGTTGAGCAACTGTGCCGCATTAATTGCCCCGGGCAAGAGGGCATCATCGCTGTCCAGAAAGATGACAAACGTCGAATCTGCGACGGTAAGCCCAGCGGATCTCGCGAGACTGGCCCCCCTGTTATCTTGGCGAATGACTTCCGCCCCGTGGGCGGCGGCGATGGCGCCAGTTCCATCTGTACTTCCATCATCAACAACGATTACAGGCCAAGAGGCTAGAGAGGCGATACTGACGATAGCTTCAGCTATCGTCGCCTCTGCATTGTATGCAGCGATTACCACTGTGACATCAAGGTCTGAGGCAGTGGGACCCGACCCGCTACTTTGATTTTCGTCTAAGTTCCCGCTCATAGCTACTTCCACGTGGTTTGGAGATTATTCTGCAGTGGCTCATAGGCTGGGTACCATATTGGTGATTTCGGACCCAGGCCGCCCCGCTTCCGCAAGGTCTAGAGATGCTCTGCCTGTGACAGGTACTTCGTCGCGGGACGTTGTGTGCCATCCGGGCCGCTGAGGCCGGACGGGTAGTCACGTCGCGCGGTTCGTTCACCGTGCAAGTCGTTTGATGTGCTGTCCCCCCTGCGAGAGCCATTGGGGCTTCCCTTGGATTGCGTATCGTGGCTGTAGTAGCTGTAGGAGTACGCGTCGGGGCCTTTCACCGGAAGACGATTCAAGACGACTCCAAGTACGTTGGAGCCCACCATCTCTAAGGCCGTTAGTGACTTTTGCAGATCCTGAGTTCTAAGCTTTTGGGCACCAACCACAAGCACGACCCCGCTGACATGTTGGGACAGAACTGCCGCATCGGTAACCGGAAGCAGGGGCGGGGCGTCAATGATGATCGTATCGAAGACCTGCTCCAGACTGCCTATCAGATCCCTCATCTCCTCCGAACCGAGGAGCTCGCTTGGGTTTGGGGGAATCTGGCCTGAGGTCAAGACAAAAAGACTGTCTTCGCCCCACGGCTGAAGGAGTGAATTGATATCTGCAGCGCTTACCAATGCTGTGGTAAGCCCAGCATTTCGGTCGATTCCAAGATACTCGCTTACCATGGGGCGGCGAAGGTCCGCATCAATCAAGCACACGGTCTGCCCCGCTTGGGCCAATGCAATTGCGAGGTTCGTTGCGGTTGTGCTTTTCCCTTCACCGGGAAGCGATGACGTCACAAGGACTGTTTTTGCTTTTCCCGAGACATTCGCGAACTGAAGGTTAGTCCGTAGCTGTCGAAAGGACTCCGCTCGAGGACTTTGCGGAGAAGTTTGAGTCAGAAGAGGTTTTCTCGTTGCGTCTTGGTCGAACGAAATGCCGCCGAGGAGAGGCGAATCAGTGACTTGGCGGAGATCCTGCTCGCCACGAATCCGATTATCCAGTGTGCTTCGGAGTACTGCTGAACCTACGCCTGCGGCCAAGCCAAGGGTCAGTCCGAGCAATAGGTTAAGCCTTGTGTTTGGTGCGGAGGGCAGGGGCGGGGCAGTTGCTGGTTTGATGATTGAAAGATTGACCGGCGACGAACCACCAGCCTTCGGTCGTTCCAATGAATCGACAGCCACGATGAGACTATTCGCCACGGCCTGGGCGATTCCGGCCGCCTGAACTGGGGAGTGATCTTCGACTGAAATATTGATGAGGACAGTATTAATATCCGACGTCGCGGCAACTCGTTTTGACAGTTCGTCCGCCGTCATGGAAAGGCCCAGATTGTCAATTACAGGCTGAAGAACGACTGGAGAGCCTACGGTCTTCACGTATGACTGAACCCTAGCCTGGCTGAAGGTATTGCCCTGCTGAAGTTCCTGGACCGACCCGGAACTTTGGATTGCCACGAACAACTGTGTCTCAGCGGTATACGTCGGCTGAGTCGCGAAGGCTGTTGCACCGCCACCGAGCAGGCCAGTAAGAGATGCGGCCAGAATCAATATCCAATGTCGCCGAAGGATGCGCAAGTAGTCGCGTAAGTCCAAACCGGGGTCCCCCTGTGTTGATTCTCAAGGCAACCGAAAGGAATGCCTCAGAACGGCAATATTCTTGTGGTCACAGCCATCATACCCGGACTGAGAATTTGTGAATTCTCTGTGTCGAAGCTGAGGATGAGGCAAAACTGTCCTGTGCGAACTAGCGGACAAGGGGGTGGCCATTGCTCCTGCAAACAAAGTGAGTTGGACCACTTGCCTCATGCCGCGCGCTGTTCTAGCGCGTATCAACATCCTCAAACACCAAAAACGTCTGCGTGTCCAGCACCCCAGGCATGGACTGCAACTGGTCAAAGATCACTCTGCGCAGGTCCACGTTGTCCACTGCCCGGACCAGCAGGATGACGTCAAAGTCCCCGCCCACCAGGGCAATGTGGTGCACCTCCGGGATGGCGCGGAGCAGCTCGCGCAGTTCTCGCCAGGAATGCTGCCTTACTTTCAACGTTACGTAGGCTGAGGATTTGAGCCCCGCCTTAATGGGATCAACCAGCGCCGTGAACTTCGTCAGCACGCCCTCGCCGGTCAGTCGCGCAATCCGTGTGTAGGCGTGAGCCCGCGAGATATGGACGTTCTCCGCAACCTGAGTGACGGACATCCGCCCGTCGCGGGTCAGCTCCGCGATGATGTTCCGGTCTACGTCATCCAGCGGCACCGCCACCTGGTCCGCCTCGGTCTCTGCCATTTGTCCACAACTCCTGCCGGTAACGCAGCTCACACTTACGATTCGTCTTTCAGACTAGGCCAAAATAACGTACTTCTCCACGATTCCGCGCGGGACTGGATACGAAAGTTCCTTCAGAGTGATACTTGAAGCGAATAGTGGCTACAGAAGGACGGACCAATGACGATCTCCGCGGACCACACCGCCCTCGGGCAGGACGCGCCGGAACAGGCGAACGGGAACCACCTGGCCGAAGGTGCGGCAGCCGAGGCTGTGCGCAAGTTCGGCATCACGGTGGAGGACTACATGCTGCCCGCCCGCCACCAGATCCAGATGGTGGATCAAGACGGCACCCTGAACCCACACACCGAGCAGGGCGCCCAGCCCGGCCACGAATACGCGCTGCCCGGCGACGCCGAACTGCTGGCCGCGTACGAGCAGCTTGTCGTCGGCCGCCGCGTCAATGACCAGAATTCCGCTCTGGTCCGCCAGGGCCGCATGGCTGTTTACCCGTCAAGCCACGGCCAGGAGGCCTGCCAGGTGGCGGCCGCCCTCTGCCTTGCCGACGGCGACTGGATCTTCCCCACCTACCGCGACTCCGTGGCCGTGATGGCTCGCGGCGTGGACCCGGTGCAGACGATGACTCTCTTCCGCGGCGACTGGCACAGCGGCTACGACCCCACAAAGCACAAGGTGGGCATCCAGTGCACGCCGCTCACCACCCAGCTTCTGCACGCCGTCGGCGTCGCCCACGCCGCAAAGCTCCGCGGCGAGGACACCGTGGTCCTGGCCATGTGCGGCGACGGCGCCACCAGTGAAGGCGACTTCCACGAGGCACTGAACTTCGCGGCCGTCTTCCACCTGCCCGTCGTTTTCTTCGTGCAGAACAACCAGTACGCCATCTCGGTACCGCTGGCCCACCAGTCCGTGGCGCCGTCACTCGCCCACAAGGCCGTGGGCTACGGCATGGCCGGCGAACGCGTGGACGGCAACGACGTCGTCGCCCTCCTCGCCGTGCTCGGCCGCGCAGTCAAGCTGGCCCGCGATGGCTCCGGCCCGCTCCTCGTGGAGGCCCACACCTACCGGATGCAGGCCCACACAAACGCCGACGACGCCACCCGCTACCGCCAGGACAGCGAAGTGGCCCAGTGGGTGGCCAAGGATCCGCTGAAGCGGATGCAGACCTACCTGACCGGCCGCGGACTGCTGGACGACGACGGCGCCGCCCGGATCGCGGAGAAGGCGGAAGCGGTTGCCACGCAGCTCCGCGAGGGCCTGGGCGAGGACGTCCCCGTCGACCCGCAGGACCTCTTCCGCTACGTCTTCTCCACCCCCACCCCGCAGCTGAAGGAACAGTCCGCCATGCTCGCCGACGAAATCTCCCGAGACGAGGCCGCAAAATGAGCCCCACTGTCACCACGTCCTCCGAGGTCAACGGTAACGTCAGCGCGGCAACCGCCCGCGCCGCTGCCAAGGCCGCCGCCACCGCCGAATCGACCGGCCCGCAGACCATCACCCTGGCCAAGGCGCTGAACACCGCCATGGCCGACGCCATGCATGCTGACTCCTCCGTGCTGGTGTTCGGCGAGGACGTCGGAATGCTCGGCGGCGTCTTCCGGATCACGGACGGACTCACCAAGACCTTCGGCGAGTCCCGCTGCTTCGACACCCCGCTGGCAGAGTCCGGCATTGTCGGCATGGCCGTGGGGATGGCCATGAACGGCATGCGCCCGGTGATCGAGATGCAATTCGATGCCTTTGCCTACCCTGCTTTTGAGCAAATCGTCAGCCATGTGGCCAAGATGCACAACCGCACCAAGGGTGCGGTCAAGCTGCCCATCGTCATCCGCGTCCCTTACGCCGGCGGCATCGGGGGAGTGGAGCACCACTGCGATTCTTCCGAGTCCTACTACGCCCACACTGCCGGTCTGAAGGTCTTCACCCCGGCCACTGTCGCCGACGGCTACCGCATGCTCCGCGAAGCCATCGACTCCGATGACCCGGTGATGTTCATGGAGCCCAAGAAGCTCTACTGGTCCAAGGACGTGGTGGACCTGGAAGGACTCCGTGCCGAGCACGCCGACAACACGGAGCGCGGAACGTCCTCGGAAGGCCGTGCCGCCGTCGCCCGCCCCGGCACCGATGCCACCCTGATCGCCTACGGTCCGTCCGTGCCCACCGCACTGGCAGCAGCTGCTGCGGCGGCAGAGGAAGGCCGCTCACTCGAAGTGATCGATGTCCGCTCCATAGTGCCGTTTGACGACGAAACTGTCTGCGCGTCAGTCCGCAAGACCGGACGTGCTGTCGTGATCGCTGAGGCGCACGGCTTTGCATCGGTTTCCTCAGAGATCGTGGCGCGGGTCCAGGAGCGCTGCTTCCACTACCTGGCCGCGCCGATCCGCCGTGTCACTGGCTTCGACGTGCCCTACCCGGCACCGAAACTCGAGCACTACTACCTGCCCGGCGTGGACCGCATCCTCGACGCCGTTGACGACCTCCAGTGGGAAGACTGATCAGATGAGTGAACCGAAAGTATTCCTGCTGCCGGACCTGGGCGAGGGCCTCACCGAAGCCGAACTGGTGAGCTGGCTCGTCTCCGTGGGCGATGAAATCCGCGTCGACCAGCCCATCGCCGAGGTTGAGACCGCGAAATCCATGGTCGAGGTCCCTTCCCCGTACGCCGGCACCGTCGCCGTGCTCCACGGAGAGCCGGGACAGACCCTCGACGTTGGCAAGCCGCTGATCTCGGTCACGCCTATTGGCGCTGGGCCGGCGGCTGAGCCTAAGTCTCCGGCCGTCGAGCGTGTCGAAACGCCGGTGGTTGAGCCTGCCGAAACCGGGGCCACAGCCTCTGCCGCAGCAGAAACCTATCGAGACGAGGAAAAGGCCGGCTCCGGCAACGTTCTCATCGGCTACGGAACGCCGGGCGGACACGGCCAAGCCCGTCGCACCCGTGCCCGGAAGTCCGCCACGGTCGAAACCGCCGGGATACGCTCTGTGGCAACCAAGGTCAGCGCCGCGGAAATGGCCGCCGACGATGTCATCCTCCTACGCACCCGCGTGCCAGGCAAGCTCGGTGCCGTGATTTCGCCGTTGGTCCGCAGGATGGCCCGTGACCACGGTGTTGACTTGAGCGGACTGCAGGGCTCGGGAACCAGCGGGCTGATCATGCGGAAAGATGTCGAGGCGGCGATCGCTCCTTCAAAGGTTGAGCCTGCCGAAGTGCCACAGAAGCGCTCGATGGTTGAGCCTGTCGAAACCCGCCGCCCGCGCCCGGCGGTTGAGCCTGCAGGGCCCAGAACTGAAACCGACTCCCGCACGGGCCTCGGCATCAGTAGCCGCACGCCGGTCAGAGGAGTGCGGAAGGCTGTGGCCGCGAATCTGGCCCGCAGCCGCTCGGAGATCCCGGAAGCCACCGTATGGGTCGACGTGGACGCCACTGCTCTCGTGGAAATACGCGCCACCTTGAAGAAGGCGGACCCGCACAATACCCCGGGCCTGCTGGCATTCATCGCGCGGTTCGTCACGGCCGGACTGAAGAAGTACCCGGAGCTGAACACCCGGATCGTCACTATCGAAGACGCCGTTGGCGGAGAGAGCCAGGAAATCGTGGCGTTCGACGGAGTCAACCTGGGCTTCGCAGCTCAGACGGACCGCGGGCTCATGGTGCCGTCGATCCGAAACGCGGATAAGATGAGTGCCCGAGAGTTGGATGTCGAAATTCGCCGGCTCACCGCAGTCGTGCGGGAGGGTAAGGCGACACCGTCCGAGCTGGGCAGCGGCACCTTCACGCTCAACAACTATGGCGTCTTCGGGGTGGACGGATCCGCCGCGATCATCAATCACCCTGAAGTGGGGATCCTAGGCCTGGGACGGATCGTCGACAAACCCTGGGTGGTTGACGGGCAGCTCGCCGTCCGTAAGGTCACGGAGCTGACGCTCACCTTCGATCACCGTGTGTGCGACGGCGAAGCAGCCGGAGGGTTCCTCCGCTACGTGGCAGATGCGATCGAGAACTCGGTGTCTGTGTTGGTCGATATGTGACTAGGTGAACTGGGCCCCGAGGATTTGATCGGATCTGGGCCACAAAGTCGCAGAAGTCCGCCAGCGCATGGCAATGGGCGGCTCCGACGGCGCCTTTGCTTCTTCAAACGCCAATGATCGCTGGAATTCCTCTCCTCTTCTTCTACTGGCCCCTATTAGGTGTACTGGTACTGGGCATCGGTTTGATCATTTGGATGGTGTCGCCGATGCTGGTGTTGGATTGGAGATCCTCGGTTCCCTGCTGAGCTCGTCGCGGAGCTTGATCGAGTCGATGGAACCGCGCGAGACTTTGCCGGGGTGGGCCTCGACGTCTTCTCGGGGCAGAGATGAGGCAGACGTTCCTAAGGACGAGCTCCGCTACGTCCCTGTTGTTTTTCGCCGTCGGCGCCTATCAGGTAGGTTCGCCTATCTTTCACGTCGCGATGATGGCTGGCCCGCCCGAGGATCTGCCATTCGCGTCGATCCGGCGATGGACGTTCTCCCTTAGCCGTTACCGATTGTGTGAACTAGGCGTTAGTCAGAAGCGAGACACGGTTCTGCGCTCCCGACACCTTAACCCTGTACATGCCGCTGAAGCTGTCGGCCCCGTCTGATGGGTCTCGCTTTACGCCAATCCGGAGACTACCGACTGTTGTGGTTGTGTCGAATTGGAGATTCAACTGGCCGACCTGGGTGTCCGTTCCAATAACCGTTACCAATGGCGCAGCGCCGGCGACGGTTTGGACAAGGAGCCGATGCACGCGCACGCCAACACCGGCAATAACTCCAGCTGTAGTTAGCCTGCCGTAAATGGCAAACTCAACCTCAGCAGCGCCAGGTGTGCCGAAGCCGATCTGCACAAGTGCAGTGTAGGAGCCGGTGCCGATCCCCGGAATCGTCCGCGAGTATTCGTGGATGATGGTCTCCCGTGAATTCATGCTGAACACGCCGCCATCAATGACGGGGTCGATTATGCCGCGGAATTTGTTGCCATCGCCGACCCGTACGTCGAGGCCGCCCGTGTTGATGTTGATCCCGACGAGGCCGTCGTTGAAGGAGTTCCCATCGATGTTGTATCGCGAGCCGCCCAGTATATTGATGTACCTGGCCGCGCCATTGGGTCCGTACATCATGTTGCCACTGATGTTCACTTCCGATATCCCAGCATTGAACTGCATGTAGTAGTTCGAGCCGATGTTCTGCCCAGAGAACTGGTTACCGCTGATGACGCATTGACGGTATTTACCCGTAGTTCCTAGCTGACCGAAGCGGAGGTGCCCGTTGGTGACGGTTTCGAAGCTATTGCCGGTGATGACTATGATGCTTGTGGACACGCCGTCAGCCACCGCAAGGTCAACGCCGTAGGTTCCGCCGAGGATCTTGTTGCCGATCATCTTGAGCCCGCCACCTGATTCGTACCGTATGGTGGCCTCTGGCGCGTAGGGAGGGGTCGACGTGAAGTAATTCCGTTCGAGGAACTGGTCGCCAGCGTCTGGGGTGGCGACGTTCTGAATCCGAATGTGGTACTTGACGCTGGCTGAAATGGAGTTCTTCTCCACGGACCACAGGGCGCAGTTCTGGAACCACAGTGCGGTGTACCACCCGTAGATACGGCAGTCTTCAACCCTGCAACCGGTGCCGGACGTGAAGTTGATACCAATGGCTGCGGCCGCAGCGGAAACGTCCGCATAGGTTGCCGTATTGTTCAGCGCGATATTGTAGAAGCGGACGTTGTCCGCCGAGCACAGAAAGCCAGACACTCCGGGAGATACTTCCCCCAGGTACGTGCCGTGCGAAGGATTGTTGTAGCTCGCCACGGATCCCTGAAACCGGATCGGGACGGTTACATTGACCGTGCCGGACAGCAGGTAGCGGCCCTGAGGAATCGTTACCTGGCCGCCGGTTGGCAGCGCATTCACCGCATTCTGGAATGCAGCCGTGTTGTCGGTTCCGACGAAGGCCGTAGCGCCGCTGACTGTGGTCGAAGCTGAAGCTGCGAGCACAGCGGTGGTGCCGTTGGTGACTGACGCGATTGTGGTCACCAGCGCTGCCCCGGCAACGCCAGCACCAGCCAACCTGACGTACTTCCCGACATCTCCAACTGTAAAACCAAACGAGGAGCTGGTGATGGTGGCGCTGCCGGAGTTCATGGTCACATCAGAGGGTGAGCGCATATCGGCTTGGGCGCCGTAGCTGAGGACGCTCACACCGCCGTGGACTGTGGAGATCGGAACGCCTCCGACAAGGGGGTTGCCGGTCAGCGCCGGCGAGACCATCGGCGCATAGACAGTCGAGCCGGAGGTGGGTGCAAATGCGGCAGAAAGGTCAGGAAGCTGGGCAGGTAAGATCTTAGAAGCTGCGTCCAGGGTTGCAACGCCAGTTGGTGCGCCCTTTTCCGAAAGGGGAACGTAGGAAGTAGGCGGGGTTTTATCCCCTGGGCCAGCATGAGCAATGTTGGCACCTATGGCTGATATGGCGGAAGCACCAGTGAAAGCAGTCAACAGTGTTCCGAATCTGAGGAGCCCGCGGCGTTTGACATCGGCAGTGTGCGGAGACACCGGATGATTCTTCTTTACACTTTCGCTAGCCATGAGTAGAAGCTATTTCCTCAGAGCTATACGAACCACAGTGGAGGCTACGCGTTTAATGTGGCGTGAGTACCTGATATATACCCGTGTTACTCAGTTGATGTGGAGTTACTCAGCGAGACTGTCGTCCGAGTACCAGCCACAAACAGGATGACCTGTTGAACGGGCTTCGGCCGCTTGGGCTGATCTAAAGGCGCATTCGTCGGCGGTAAACCACCATCCAACCGGAAAATTCGTAACACAATAAGGAGGACTTTTTCGCTCTCACGTATCGGATTCGAAGTGTCCCAGATGGCGTTCGAGCTTGACCGCACCCGCAACCCGTATAAAAAAGCCTATCGACAATAACATGCCGACAGCCTAGGAGTTGGACCAAGATACCAGGCAAGGATTGAGCCCAAGCTGAGTGCCCCGTCGAAATTGACTCGCCGTTTCTATGAACGCAGCTCTGAATGTTCCGAACACCTGACACTGATCACATAGGTGCCGTTGCGTCCGTCGGAAGATCCGTATGACGTGACGTGGTTCGTCGCGACGCCGCACGGACCGCAATGAGCCTTGTGTTGTTTAGTAGCCATAGCCAGATCATAATCAGTGGCGCGTTTCCCCGGGGTTACCACAGTGGAACAAAATGGTGCATCGAGGTCACAGCAACGTTGCCACCACGTCTCTACGAGCCACAGCTACATTGATGTATGTGACAGGCGTCAGGGCTGCGTCCACTCTCCAGCCCACGCCGTCGTATGGCCCACGAACTCCATTGAACACAGCGCAAGCACCATGACCATCACTAGTCGTCTCGTGGGATGGTCGATCATGCTTGTCCCGTTGGTCGCAGCCCTGGGCGCGGCCGCCATCCTGTTGCGATACCGATCGGGCCGACAGGTTTTCGCCGGGCGCTCCGGACTGGCCAGTTTTCATTTGCAACCTGCCGCCAGTGCTGCAGGACTCCGCGACAGCATTCGGCATAAGGGGCCACCGTCAATTTTGGTCAAGTTTGCTCGGCGGCCGCGGGCCGTTCATCAGGCTTCCACCAGCAAGGCGTGGGTAGAATCGAGGCCTAAGATCGCCGGAACGCATGAATACGGAGAACAGAATGTCGCGATGGATGGAGGTCGGCCAGGGCAACTATGTGCTGGCCACCGAAGGCTCGAAGCTCAATACCGGACTCATAGTCGGCGCCGAACGCGCCATGGTGATCGACACCGGCGGCGGACCCCGGCAGGGACGGGAAATCCTGGCCGCCGTGCGCGAAAAGACCCAGCTGCCTCTGGTGGTGGTGAACACCCACGCTCACTACGACCACTTCTTCGGCAATGCCGTCTTCGCGGACGACGGCGTCACGGAGTTCTATGCCCACGAAAACTGTGCACGTGAGATTGAGCAAAACGGGGACCGGCAGCGCCGCATGGTCGCCGCCTTGGAGCCGGAAATGGCGGCTGGCGAAGGCGCCGAAGCCGAACTGGTGGTTCCGAACGCGATTGTGAAGGACCAGCCCGTCCTGGTGGACCTCGGCGGCCAGACCGTCACCCTCTTCTACCTGGGCCGCGGCCACACCGACGGCGACCTGCTGGTGGGAACGTCCACCACGCTGTACGCCGGCGACCTTGTGGAGCAGGGCGCCCACCCGTCCTTCGAGGACGCCTTCCCGGAGGAATGGGCCGACGCCTTGCGGCACATCTCCGCCCTCCGGCACCGCTACGAATTCCTCATCCCGGGCCACGGCGAACCCTGCAGCGACCAGTTCGTAAAGACCATGGCCAACACCATGTCCACCGCCGTCCGCCAGGCCATCCAGTCCATCCGCGATACCCCCAGCGACGCCACCAAGGCGATCCCGGTGCTGCCGTACGGTCCGGACCAATCCCGCTGGTTCATCAAGCGCTTGCAGGAGACTCAGTCGCGCCACTAGATTCCGTCGGAGGGTCCGGGTCCAGAGTACTGGGATGGAGGCATGCCAGAGCGTCCTTTCCGGTGAGGCAACTTGTTCTAACGCCGTGTGCGCGTCAGGAGCGGTAAGTCCGGAGGTGTCCATTGGCTTCCCTTGTGCTCTCCATTACCACGGCCTCTGAGTGGCATTACCAGCGACCGCTAGTCGCTGATTGCATCGGTTGCCTCCCAGCGGGACAGGCCGTTGCGGGCGTCGGTTGGTGAGCAAAACAGGTCTTATGGGACCGTAACTTTGTCTGATTCCGACTCGGTGGCGACGACTTAAGAAGCTGACCGAAGTGGCCGCGGCGACTCGGGAGGAGCATAGACGGCCCCACCTTTGGTTGAGACTTGAGGGCGATTCGGGGACCGTAGAATTAGCACATACGCACGTACTTTCTTTTGGGGGAACTTTGAAGCTCAGCCGTCAGACGCGCACTCGTCTCAAATTCGGGGCTATCGGCGCGGGCGCTGTCGGCGCCGTCCTGCTGACTGCATGGGCGGTCGGTGCGAGCGCGAATGCGCAGTACGCCCCGCCTGTCTCCGAGAAGGTTTCGGAGTACTACGAGACGCACAAGAACCTCCCGGCAAAGACAGCGGCGCAGGCCGCGCCCGTTGTCGCTTACATCGGAGATTCCTACTCTGCGGGCGCCGGAGCTTCGGCTCCCGCGCTGCGCTGGACTTCCCTACTGTCATCCGAGATGGGATGGAGCGAAACCAACGTCGCTAAGGGCGGCACCGGTTACCTAGCAACCAGCGGCAAGGCCGGCTGCGGACTGGACTATTGCCCGAACTACCGGGAGATGATCCCCGAAGCGGTCAAGGCTAAACCGTCCATTGTCATCGTTTCCGGCGGCCGGAATGACGGGCCATCGGATGAATCTGCCGCAGCCGTGACCGCGTTCTTCCAGGATCTACGCAAGGCACTCCCGGAGGCGAAGATCATTGTCACTAGTCCGATCTGGGACGACGATGTTGCGCCCGGAACGCTGGTCGAGTACGCGGCAATCATCAAGGCACTGGCGGTGGATGTAGGGGCAACGTATGTTGACATCGGCGAACCGCTCGTCGGGCACCGGGACTTTGTTGCTACCGACGGAGTGCATCCTAATGACAAGGGGCACGCCGCCATCAAAGCAGCGGTGAAGGTGAAGCTCTAGCCGTTCCCCAACGTGTGTCTCGGCCCTCTTATTGGAGGGTGCAGCATGGGCCACCAAGCGGCCTTGATCGTCATCTCGTCTGGTCGTTGACCGATGGTCCGCGCTTCCTGAGGACGATTGTCTGAGCCACCAGCCGCTGGAGCCCCACTGCCGCACCGATGATTACGGCCACGAACACCATCCAGAAAACCTGATCGACGAAAGGCTCCAGCCCGGGCCCGGCGTCCCAGTTCGACGCAGTGGTCCCGTAGTTGTACTCGACGTCTGACACGATTTCCCCCTACGTGGTTGCGCCATTTCTCCCGCGGCATGTTACAGGCGTGGCTGATGGGCAAGGGAGTGGCCACTGCTCTGCGATAATTGCGAAATGGAAATGCTTTGGCTTTGGGTGGGCGTCGGGGTATCGGCAGCGGTTTGGTTTGCAGTAATCGTGACGCAATGGTCCCGTCGCGGGCGCACCGCGCGGGCAGCGGAAACGGCATCCCCTCGCACTCGGACAGAGCGGTGGGTGATGGTGCTACTCGGTTTGGCCTGGTCTTACGGCTTCTTCCCCAACATGATTACCACCTTCCAGAACGGCCGAAGCCGGGTTGAAGTAGACAAAGTCCTTGGCCCAGTGCCGGCTGCGCAGCTGACGCTGAAGGTCATCTTCGCGGCGTTCGTGGCCCTGGCGGTAATACTCTTGCTTTCAACGCTCAAGGCAAAGGTCCCGGCAAGGCACTGGCTTTTATTCGTGATGTTGACGCCGTTCGTGTTCACATCCTTCTCGGCCATGCTCAACGGTGACAAGTTCTCACTCGATACGGTAATCTACCCGCTGACGGTCCTGGTCATGTGGCGCACTCAGGTGCCAATCCGAACGCTCGTGGTCATTGGCTGGATTACAGGCTTGGCATCGGCGGCCAGCTTCGGCCTCGGGGCTGCTGTTCCGCTGGTTGGAACCACACTGCCGCCCATTGTCGGTGACAAGGCGTTCTGGCCTACACTGCTTGCCGGTCCATACGCACACCCTAACGTTCTAGGGCTTGCCCTCTCGCTGGGTATACCGTTCATCCTCCTGATCAAGCAGCGCTGGATCCAGATCATCGGTGTGGGACTAGCCTTCCTGTCGGTCCTATGGAGCGGCAACAGGTGCTCCATCCTCGCGGCGGCCGTGTGCATCGCCATATACGCCTATACATCGTTCCGCCCCACCGGAAAGCTGCTCCCTGCTGTCGCAGCGGTCGCAGGCGCGGCACTCGTCGTGGTCACGCCGCTCACGTCGACATCGGCTGACGATTACAGCTACCGTGGACAGATCTGGATGAGCAGCCTCGAATATTGGCAGGATAGCCCCATCTTGGGCCGGGGGCCACGGTTCTACGGTGACATTGCGCAGTACTCGAATGACCTTGGCCTGACCGCTTTCTCCGGCCACAACGCCCTTATCCACCTTCTGACGACAGGTGGCCTACTTCTGGTCGCCTCCGTTTTACTGCTGTATGTTGTCGCCTTCCGCCGGGCCAACGGCATGCCTCGCCACCTGCGTCCCATCATGCTCGCGGCATTGATCGGGCTGATCTTCAACGGATGGCTCCAGAACACCATCACGTACACGGACCTGACCGAGCTGGCCTACATCGGCTGGATTCCCCTAGCTGTCATGCTTTTCTCACCAGAGGCAGCTCATGCCGAGCCCCGTCTTGATCCGACTGCGGCTTCCCTTCACAAGCATCGTGTCAGGACTAGGCGGGCAGTAGTGCACTCCCCTTAGGCTGGTCCACTCAAGTGAGCTCGGCTACTTGGATGCTGGACGATCCGCGGGTGGGTATGGAAAGCGCAACCCGAACGTTGAGGGACGGTGTTCCGATGGGGACGTGTAGGTGCTGCCCGTGCCTTCCACTGTGGCTTTGAAGCGGTCGGATAGGGAGATGCGGTTGCCCGCGGCGAATCCGGTGGCCGCGGAGCGCTGCATTACGGTGGAGGTTGTGCCGTCAGTGGTGCGGACGGCGCGCTGGCAGTTGCCGACGATGTCCCCTTCGCCGATGGGTGCGACGAGTCAGAACGTGAAGTTGGTTCCAGCCGCTGACTAGTTGTCCGCCAGTCCGTTGGCGGCGGGTGTCCACGAGGAACAGTCCGGTGTTGAACCTCAGAAGGAGTGTTCGCGCGTTCGCTTCCTTGCAGGTCACCCTCATCTGGGGAAGGCTGCCGCGAGGTCGTCGCTGATGCCGCGCTCCGTCATGGCAGTGTGACCTGCCGGACGTACCGGGTGGATGGCCGGGGCACTGTCCGCGTAGAGTGTCTTGGTTGCGCTCCCGATGCGGTGAGCAGGGCGGGGGGCGGGGTCGTGCAGCAGGCAGTTGCGTTTGGCCGCAAGGGGGCGGAGTCCAAGTTCCAGTTCTGGTGGTTGGTGTTGTTCGCGTCCGACCGGGGCAGGAGGGGCACGGGTACCGAGGCGATTCCCTTGGCATCGAGTTGCTGGGCCAAGCTTGCAGGAGCCGGTGGCGAACACGCCACCCTAGCGGATGCGCTAGTAGGTGCGGGCGCAGAGCTGACCTAGCGGTTTACCATCTCCGCCCCAAGCCGTGAGCGAGTAACCAATAGCCACGGTGTTGCCGGGACCAGGGTAGAGGTCAAGCTTCTCGACGGCCGTCGCATACGTGACGCCGCCTCGGTTTTGTCCAGCTGGAAGTCTCCACTGCCTTGCCTGCATAAGTGGCATTTTGTGCCGAAACCGATAAAGAAGGAGTTCGACCCGCGCCACGGCCCGGAAAGTGGAATGCTGAATTACCCATTTACTAATGGGGACGGGCAATGGGATTCGGTTTCGGCTTGTTGTGGCGGGGCTCCTGCGGCTTCCGTGCCTGTACCGAATACACCAACGTGTTACACAAGTGACCAAGCGTAACCACTGTGAGCAGTGATACATTCTGCTTGTGACTACTGGGGGAACTTTAAGGAGATAGTTGCATGTTTGAAGGTGTCCCCGACGAGGACGCGTGGCGCAACTGCACCACGCTTGAAGGCGCTTGCGAACTGACCGCCCGCTGGCTTGAGGGTTCCCTCAGCTACGTGCCCGGTTATGCCGCGCCGCAGTACGCCGGCGAGAACGGCCCCATGAGCGAAGCCCTGGCAGCGATCAACCGGCTTGGCTTCCTCACGGACGACTCACAGCCCGGGGCGGAGATGTCCAGCGGCCACGGGCAGCGCGCCTTTGTGACCGGCCGGTGCACCGAACAGTCGGCAGCCGTCATCTCGGCAGTCCTGGTGGAAACGGACCTGGTGGTGCTGGTGTTCCCTCCGGGCGAAACCGGCAACGGGCAGATCTGCGTGACGCTGGACGGGGCCAGGGAGTTCACCTGGCTGGGCAGCTCCGGCGGGCCCTCCTATGCCCACGAGACCTACACGGACTGGACCAACGAGACCCTCGCCAAATCGCTGGCCGAGTGCTGGGAACTGCAGATCTTCGACCCCGTCTGGGGCCGGAACTCCAAGCTGGTACCCCTCCTGCAGAAGGCACTGATCACCGCCAAGGGCTGAAGCCCCTGCAACAGTGAAGGGTGGCGCCACCCCGGCAGGACCGCGGCGCCGCCACCCTTCACGAGTGACCTTTTGTTAGGAGTCAGCTACTTCGGGCACTTGTGGTCAGGGTTGTAGGCGGCGAACATGCCGTCCGGATTGTCCTTCCACACCCAGGCGTGCAGGGCAAAGGAACCCGGGAACGGACCGTTATCAAAGTCCAGGCCGGCGATCTCCGGCCGGTCCTTTGCCGTGGACAGGAACTCCACCGCCACCAGCTTCATGCGTCCGCGATCATTTGGCATGTACACCAGAATCTCCGGCTTGCGGGCCTGGGTCTTGTCATCGATCAATGATTCCTTGGCGTAGTGGAATCCCATCGCGCCGACGCCGTCCTTCTCGATGCATTCGGTGATCTTCTTGTAGCCGTCCTTCTTTGCGTTATCCAGCCAGCGGTAATCGTCAGTGACATCCCGCAGCGTTTTGACCAGCCTGCGCTGCTCCGAATTCTTCTTCCAGTCGTCGCTCTTGTCCGAGTCGCCGCCGCGTCCGGACCCTTCATGCGCGACGGCGGCTGCGGGTGCGAGCCCCACGGCCAGCACCGCTGCGGCCACCATGGACATCAGTCCTGTTCTGGTGCGATTCCTCATTTTTCTTCCAACCCTCTGAGACCCGAGATTTCATTGTTCGGCAAGGGACGCGAAGCACGGGGAGGGATGCCCCGCCTTCGCCAGGATGCCGGCGGACCTGATGGGTACGGCCGGTGTTGGGCCGTCCGGGTGGAGAATATCCATCGATTGGGGCGGCGTTAAAAGTATGCTCCTCCGCCGGGAAGCGGCGCTAGATGCGGTGCGAATGTTTAAATGCAGGGGTTTTCACTGCTACTGAATTGCTGAAATGCCCGCTAACACTTTTGCCGCTTTCGCGGAAAAACAAGTACCGTTTACATCCTTTTACGAGTGGTTAAACCCCGAAAAGACGAGTACAGACCACTCTGTCTAGAGGAGTTACCTGCCCGTAGCGTAAGTGCATGATTAGAGCCATCAAGGAAGCGTTCCGCCGCTTCGTGGCGAGGAACATCGTCGCTGATGATCCGTACCCCGTCCGATCCTGGCTGGACCAGCAGAACATGCCCCCGGAAACCCGGAACACTTTCCCGCCGCCCCTGCGGGACACGAACGGGTTCTCGCACTAATTCCTGCGTCTTAAACCGCTTGACTTGGTTTTCCTGAAACATTGTGCAGGTACTATCGCCGTCATGGGGAAATATACGAGTGGTCTGACGTCCAGGGATTCGCGGCGGGAACTGCGGAGACGGCGTCTTCGCGTGCTGGCGAACGTGGGGCTGGCGGCGCTGGCCGCTGCCACCGCCGTCGTAGTTTGGATGGCGCTGGGGCGCTGAGTCCGGGATCACACGGCCCAAAACCGGCATTCGGTTGACAGGATTTGTGGCGCGCCTATACTGCTTTGGACATTACCGGCCTCACCTGTAGAGTGATCCACGATCCGACATGGGGGATCCCACAGTTCGTTGCCGGCCGTTGATGCGAAGAGCTTTCTGCTAGCGTGCCAGCCTCGAGTGCAACGACGCATCCTGGAGGTAATTCCGTGGCCCTGACCGATTATGCCTTTGCGCTGTGCGCATTGATGGGAACCCTGTTCATTCCGTTCACCGCTCTGTACCTGCTGCTCCGCCTCAAGCGCGGCGCCGCAGCGAAGCCCGTTCCCGTAAAGGTCCGCCGGTAATGCCCTACGTAGACATCAACCCCCACCGCTCCGGCCCCAAGTGGCGCGGTTACCTGCTGCTCGGCGTCCTCCTGGTGATCACCGCGGGCGTGGTGGCAGCGGCTTTGTTCCGGGGGTGACGTACGGCTGCGGGAGGCGCTGATCATTTGGTGGGTAACGTCCCCTTGGCTACTCGCCCCGTGCGTGTTGAAGACGGGTAGCGGGCACTCCCGCGCACTGGCCCCCTGTTATGACTAACTTGCTAGAACCCCGCACTTTGTGGGATACGCCTAGTTAGGACTTCTACATGCGCGCTATTAGCCGATCCCTCGCAGGAGCCGTCCTGGCCGTGGCCGCCGTTGTTCCGGCCACCGCAGCCAACGCGGCTCCGGCCACGGTTATCCGAATTGGTTACGGCGGTGGGGCTGTAATCACCGTGGACTGCACCACCGGAACTATCAGGGTGGATGGCACCTATCAGGAAGTCATCCACACCAATGCCGACGGCTCCTGGAGCGGCCACGTCACGATCAAGGCCACTGCCAGCGACGACGAAGGCAATGCCTACGTCCTCAACGAGAATGCGTCAACCACCGTCAAGGCCGATGGCACCGTACTCGTTCAGGATCAATTTCACTTCATTAGCAAGGGTTCAGCGCCGAACTTTGTCGCCTTTATAAAGTTCACAATTTTGGCAAATGGCGACGCTGTTCTCTTAACGGACAGAACCGAGTGCATCGGCCGAGCCTGACTTTCATAAGGGCGAGCATTGAGCCCAGACGGTCAGGGACCGTGGGCTTGTCTGATCAAAGGACAATCATCGGGGCCCATGAGTTTGGCCGCGCCCTATTGCCAGCACCTCCCGGGTCTAACCGCCTGAGGTGAACTCCGCACTGGTGACGGTTCCAAGGCCCGGGCTCGTGGCGATCAGCGTGTGCACGCCGGCCGGGTTGATGGTCAGGTCGCTGAACGTGGCCACGCCGCCCACCGCATTCTGAACCACGGTTCCGCCCAGGTTTCCCTGCTTGACGGTCTTGTCCATTGTTACCGTGGCGACGCTTGTGGTCTGCAGGTTGTCGAACTGGTCCAACACCAGCACCGTCACGGGTGTAATCCTCTGCGCCTTCGCCGTGTTGGTGGGCTGCTGCCCGAAGACCAGCTTGGTGGCAGCTGCCGCCGTCACGCTGACCTGCGCCGTGGCCTGGCCCAGGCCTGTTGCCGCTGCGGTGACGGAGGGCGATCCCGCCTTCGTGTCGCCATAGAAGAACGACGCCGACGCGGACCCTGCGGGAATGGTCACCTTCGTGACACTTGCGCCGCCAGACGTTGCGGCGAACACCTTGGTTCCGGCGGAGTTGGACGCGAGGGTGACCTCGGTGCTGCCGGCAGCCACGGCATTCCCGAAGGCATCCTGGCGCTGCACAGTGAACGGCCCCACAGTGGCGGTGGCGGACGCGATGCCTGAGGCAGGACCGGTAACAACCAGCTGGGTGGCGGCGGCTGCCGTGACGGTGAAGGGCGTGCTGATGGCACCGGCAACTCCGGGGCTCGACGCCGCGAGCGTGTAGCCGGCACCGGCTTTGTTGATGGACAGGCCGCTGAACGTGGCCTCACCGAAGCTGTTGGTAATCGCCGTCAGCGTGCCGGAGAGCGTGCCGCCGCCCGGGTTGTTGCTGAGGGCCAGAGTCACCGCCGCCCCTGCTACCGGCAGGAGGTCCACAGTTCGAACCGACACCTTGACGGCGGGGAGTGCCTGCCCCGCCACAACATTCGCAGGCTGAACCGTGAACGCAGCGCTCTGCATGCTCCACACCAGGACATTGCCGCTGGGCGCGCTGGTTGCGGTCCAAGAACGATGAACCGCGGTGACTAGGTACTTGTGGGTGCCTTCGGGGACAGAGGAGTCCGTGCAGCTGGTGCCGGTGATGAGGGCAGTGGGGCTGCTGCCGCATGCGGGCCTTGACGTGGCGCCGGTGATCCGGGTGACGAAGTAGCCGGTGGGTGCGGTGGGTCCGGCGGCCGCGGTCCAGCTGACCGCAACGTTGGGGGTGCTGCTGGCCGGGACGGTCACAGTGGTGGGCGGTGCCAGGGTGGCGACTGCCGCCGTCGTACCTCCCGTTCCGGAGCCCGGCCAGTAAGCGGATGCTGCCGTGGCGCCGATCAGGGCCACCACCACCATGGCGATGCCTGCAATGAAGCCGCGGCCGAACAGGCGCTGAAACAGCACCAGCCCCCGCCGAAAGCCGCGGGGGCTTTCGGGGGAGCTGGTGTTGCGCCTGCCGGACATTCGCACCTTCTCGACATTGGCTCAGGGGTGGGTGCCACGCTCACCATTGGGGGATGAACGTGGCGGTATTTAGGAGGAGCGTAAGGGCGCTACCTCTTCAGCTTGCTTCGAAGTACAGCGGCACGGTGACGTTCTGGCATCCGTTCTGGTTGGCATCGCGGTTGACCATCTGGATGGTGACCGTGCCGGAAACCGTTGTACCGGCGGCGATCTGGCCCTTGGTGATGTCCGGGGTGCCGACGGCGAAGTCGGCCGCGGAGCAACCCGCTACCGCAACCCAGGCGGAGCCGTCCGGGTTGGCCACCTTGGCGGTGACGTTGGCCAGAATCTGCGTGCCGGTGTTTTCGTTCTTGACCGTGAAGGCCGCGGACTGGGTGGGGCCGCCCGGGGTCAGGGCGTCGCCGGTTGCCGGGGTGCTGGCGACCTTGAAGGCCACCGTCTGGCCGGCGGAAGCCTGGCCGGTTCCGGTGCCCGTGGCGGTCCAGTAGGCGAAGGCCGCGCCGCCGCCGATTGCCACCAGGGCAGCCGTGGTGATGATGATGCGCTTCTTGCGTCCAGCTACTTTGCTCATTTGAAGTGCCCCTTGAACTTGTGCGGCGTATCCGCAGACCTTCGAGGCCTGTCCGGCTCCGATATAGAAAGTCTCAGGGAGCACACTCAAGTGGCCGCCAAGGAAGACTCAAGATTAACTCAACTTTATTTCTGTCACTCCTGTAACAGAAAAGAGGGCGATGCTGCCCGGGTCAGGCCTCTGCCTGGGCGTCCCGGGATTGTTCCTGCGGAGGCTCCGCGAGGTGCGCGATGTGCTGTTCCAGATGCCGCCGCAAATCCACCTCCACCTCATGCTCGGGCCGGGGGAGTCCGCGGACCAGTTCCTCGGCCGTCCGCAGCACGGACCGCCCGCGGGGCGTCAGCCGGACGCTCCGGCTCCTGCCGTCGCCCGCGCCGCGCTCCTTGGTCAGGAGGCCCAGGTCCCTCAGCCGGTCCAGGATCTTTCCCAGGCTCTGGGCGGTGATCCCAAGCTCGTCGGCCAGGCAGTTCTGCGTGGCAGGGCCCAGCTCCTCCACGCAGTCCAGCGCGTCGAAGGATGACTTGGTGAGCCCCAGCCCGACCAGCCGGCGGTTAATTCTGCGCTCGTCCAGCCGCGCCGCCGTCGACAATAAGCGGTGGGTGGACCATCCTGCCGGTCTGTTCTGCTGGGCCAAAGCCATGTGCGTGTTGCCTGCCTTCCGGGAGACCGCGGCTGGGGGCACGGTGGTGGGTCTGCTGGATAAACCTCACCTAATACTAAGCATGATTACTATTGGACCGTAAGCACCCTGATAATCCGGGTGTTTCGCCACCCCGGGTCGAGAAAACCCAGAAAGGCAGAGATGCTTCTACTCTTCGGCCTCAAGACCGTCCAGCGGGCACTGCCCGGGAGGCTTTCATTGTGCCGCTCCTGCGGCCAGTACGTGGAGCAGTACCTCGAAGAACGGGCAAACAAGTTCACGCTCTTCTTCATCCCGATCTTCACGATGTCACGCACGTACCGCATTACCTGCTCCAACTGCGGGCAGCGTTCGTCGCTGTCGAAGCGGGGGATGAAGGCGATGGCCCGGTAGGCGCGAAAAAGGCCGGTTCCTCGGTCAGCCCCCAAGGCTGACCGCGAACCGGCCTCTCGTCGTCGTGCTTCTGCCGGGCCTGCTGTCTGCTAGACCAGAACCGGGCGGGTGGCCAGGATGTAGTCGGCGGCGGCTGCCCCGGTCATGCGCAGGCGACTGTCCGACGACCTGATCCTGCGGGCCTTCATCTCCGACCAGAATTCCCCGGCGGTTGCCGGGATGAACTGATTGAGCATGCACCAGCTGGTGTAAAGCCCGTAGAGCTGGTCTTTCCTGAGGGAGGAGTCGCCTTCCTGGTCCGGAACGGTGGCTTCAGTGAGAAAACGATCAATTTTTGAAATGCCCATGGTTGGCTCTTTCCGTACTGTGCGTCAAGTGCCGCCATTCGGCTACAGCAGCTGAACCCCAGGTCCCTGCACTAAGCCTGAGGAGTTCCACGCCCTGTATTAGCAGCAGTGACGAGCCGCATCCGTAGGGCTAAGAATTAGTCTCCGCCGAATGCATCTACACCGTAGACTCTAGGCGTAGACTACGGGTTAAGCAAGAGTGGACAGCCACATGCTTTCCACCCACCGGCCACACCGACGTAAGGACCCACCGCCATGTCAGCGCCGCAGGAAACAGATTCCAGAAGAAGGCTGAACCGGGAGGAAGTCCTCCGGACAGCGCTTGAGCTGGTGGACTCCGAGGGGCTCGAGGCGCTGAGCATGCGCCGGCTGGGCCAGGCGCTGGACCGGGACCCCATGGGCCTCTACCGTTACGCCGCCAACCGGGCCGACCTGCTGGACGGCATCACCGAACTGGTCCTCAACGAGTTGGCGATCTTCCCGACGGACCCTGACTGGCAGGCCCAGCTCCGCAGGATCGCGCACGACCTCCGGCTCCTGGCCCTCCGGCATCCGAACGTTGTGCCGCTGCTGGTGACGCGCCCGCTCTCAACACCGCTGGGCCTCCGTCCGCTGGGGACGCTGCGCCCGCTGGAGCAGATCCTGGGACTGCTGGTCGAGGCGGGCTTTGCGCCGAACGACGCCCTCCACGTTTACCGCGCCTACTACGGCTTCCTCTACGGCCACATCCTGAACGAACTTCAGGAATACATCGTGGATCCGGAAGAAAACGTAGCGCTGCTCCGGCTGGGCCTGCACCGGCTCCCTGCCAGGGATTTCCCCAACCTTCGCGAGCTGGCGCCCGTACTGGCGGACTACGACGGCGAGGCGGAGCTGGATGAAGGAATCAGCATCCTGCTCTCCGGACTCGCCGAGAGACTGACGACGGGCAAGGACGCACCGGCCGGCTGACGTTATCGTGCCTCAATCCTTAGGGATCGAAGTGCGTGTGGACGCCTCCGCCCACCAGATTGGCGAGCATCTCCTCGGCCACTACGCGAAGTTTCTGGTTGCGGTGGCTGGACACCTTGGTGAGGATGGCCATGGCCTCAGCCTGGCTGCAGCGGTTCTGGCCCATGATCACTCCGCACGCCAGGTCGATGGACGTGCGGCTCTGCATGGCGGCGGCGAGATCGTCCGCCAGCGACTGCGCGGTGCCCAGCCTCACAGCCAGCCGCACGGCACCGCCGGCAAGGTCCGCGAATTCCACGGCTTCCTGCACGACGGCCGGGGTGAATACACCTGATTCGAACGCGAAAAAGTTCAGCGCGGCGGCCGCATCCTCACCGAGTTCCAGCGGCACACCCAGGGTGGCACGGCATCCCTCAACCTCCAGTGCTTCCCGGTAGACCGGCCAGCGCGGATCCGTGTCCACGTTGGCCAGCAGCACCGGCGCCTTCACCCGGAGCGCCTCGATGCACGGGCCGTCCCCGATGCGCTGTTCGATCTCGTCCAGGAGGACCGCCTTCGGACTGCTCCCGGCCACGGTGAAGGTCCGACGCCTCCGCTTCAGCGTGACACCGCACTCGACGGTGCCGGACGTTTCACGGCTCAGAGCCCCCGCCGCCATGACGGACAGGCGCTGCAGGAACTCGGCGACATTCTGCGTGCCGACAATGAGGTCCTGAAGTTCCAGGACGCGCTCGTGCTCGGAAGAGTTGGCCATGCCTCAATGTAAAGCGCACGCCCCGCCCGGGCAACTGTGCCGTGCCTCTCTTCCGCCGGAACCTGGCCGGCATATGGGGGACTTTTGGCCTATTGCGCCTAGAATTGCTCCTTGACCGAAGCCGTAAAGAGCCGTTGCACGCTTTGCCGAATGTCCTGGGGGGACGAACATGCCCGAATCGGCCGATAAGAACGCACGCGCCACTGCACACAATGCAGGGCAGCCCCAGACGCGCCGCCGCCGCGACCTCCGTCGCCCGGCAGGTGCATCTCCGGACGCCCGGACAGGAACCATGCCCGCCGCTGCCACCCCGAACAACAGCCGCACTGCTCCCACCCGCCGGAGTTCCTGGGCCGAAGCGGCAGCCGTCGCGGACGCGCAGGTGGAAGCGGAAGGTGGCGCCGAGGTTTCCGCGGCGGCCCCGGTGCCGGCTTCCGCTCCTGCTGTTCCGGCCCAGCCCGCCGCCCAGCCGGTGGCCCAGCCCGCCTCGCAGCCTGAGGCGCAGCCCGCCACCTCCCGCAGGGGCGGCGTGCCCGCGGAACCCAGCGCGCCGCCGTCGAACGTTTCCCGCCAGGCCGCCAAACTGGCGGCTGCGGACGCGCCCGTTTCCGACTTCATCACCTCACCCGGTTCCTTTGTCCGCGAACAGAAGCCGCGCCCCCGCGGCGGCTTCCGCGGCGCCCTGTTCGCCCTGACCGGCGGAGCCATCAACCTGGGCCCCGGTCCCCGCCAGCGCGAAGAGGACGAACTGGGCCGGCGGATCTCGCGCCAGCTGCAGGGGAGCTACAACACCGCGGTGCTCAGCCTCAAGGGCGGCATCGGCAAGACCTCCACCACCGTGGGTGTGGGCCTGACCCTGGCCGAATTCCGCGGCGACGCCCCTTGCGCGATCGACGCCAACCCGGACTCGGGCGACCTCGTGGAGCGCGCCCTGGGCGAAGGCATCTACCAGCAGTCCAGCCCGCGCACCATCACGGACCTGCTCAAGAACATCGACTCCGTGGACTCCCTCACCGCACTGGCCCGCTACATGCACCACGCCGGCCGCCTGCACCTGATCGCGGGGGAGCAGGACCCGGAAGTGTCCGACTCGCTCACGGCCGAGGAATACCTCCGCATCCGCAAGCTCATCTCCGGCTACTACTCCGTGGCCCTGACCGACTGCGGCACCGGCGTCACACACAACGCCATGAGCGGCATCCTGCAGTCCGCGGACAACCTGGTGATCGCCGCCGGGTACGCGGTGAGCGGCGCCAAGCGTGCCCGCAGCACCCTGCAGTGGCTCGCCAGCCACGGCTACGAGGACCTGGCCCGCAACGCGATCGTGGTGATCACGGACAAGGACGAGGTCTCCTCCCGCGTGGACAAGGACGCGATCGAGGAACACCTCTCCGGCATCTGCCGGCAGCTGATCGCCGTCCCGCACGACCGCGGAGTGGCCGACGGCGACCTGGTCACCCTGGACGTGCTGAAGCCGGAGACCCGGCGTGCGTACAAGGAAATCGCGGCGGCGATTGTGGACGGGTACGTGTAGGCGGCTTCTGCTAGCGGGGGGAGGACGGTTGCGTCTCCAGCCACTCCCGGAACGTCTGGCGTCCGACGGCGGCTCCCGGCTTCGGGATGAGGTCGCCGTTGCGCATGGCTTTGCCCATGGAGCCGGGGACAGAGATCTTCACCGCCCGCTTCCGCCTGCCGGTTCTCTTCAGGTAGGCGCGGACCAGGGCGGCGAGGTCCTCCGGGCGGGGCCCGCCGAGGTCCGCCACCCGGCCCTGGGGCCCTGCTTCGGCGGCGTCCACCAGTGCCTCGGCCACTTCACGCGCCGCCACGGGCTGAGTCCGCATCCGCGGAACGAACACCAGCGGGCCCAGTGAAGCGACGCTGACGGTCAACGGCACAAACTCGTGGAACTGCGTGGACCTCAGGAGGGTCCACGGCACATCCCCGTGGCGGACGGCGTCCTCCTGCACCAGCTTTCCCGCATAGAGCCCCGACGCCGCCCTGTCGATGCCCACAATCGAGAGGGCAAGGTGGTGCCGCACGCCCGCCTCCTTCTCTGCCGCGAGCAGGTTCTGGGTGCTGTTCGTGAAATAGTCCACGGCCTTCTTGGTGGACACGGACCGGGGGCCGGAAACGTCGATAACCGTTTCCACGCCCCGGAGTGCCTCGTCGAGGCCGCGGCCGGTGAGCAGGTCCACGCCGTCTGCGCGGCTCAGGCTCACCACCTGGTGCCCCCGCCGCCTGGCGGCGCTGACCACATGGCGGCCGACAGTTCCGGTTCCCCCGGCAACGGCGATGTTCATAACGTGCCTCCTATGGAGCAGAGCTCCGGGTCATCTCCGGCGGGTGGGGATTTCCCCGCTGCTGGTAAGGTGCTCGGCGACGTCCCTGAGCTTGATATTCGATTCGGAGCTGGCCTTGGTCAGGACCAGGAAGGCCTGTTGGGACGTGATCTTGAATCTTTCCATCAGGATCCCTTTCGCCTGGCCGATCAGGTCCCTGGTGTCCAGTGCCTGGGTCAGCTGCGCGATTTCCTTGGCGTCGGAGAAAGCGATGGCGGCGTGGGCGGCCAAGAGCATTGCGATCTGTTCTGATTCCTCGTCGAAGACGTTCACCTCGTCGCCGTAAAGGTTCAGGGCGCCGAGTTTGTCCCCCTCCACAAAGAGCTGGATGGAGAGCATGCTCCGCGCGCCAATGTCGTAGGCCGCCTGAGCGAAATCCGGCCATCGTTTGCCTTTGCTCAGGTCAGGGACGCGGACGACGCGTTGGTCATAGGCGGCGTCGAGGCAGGGGCCCTGGCCTTTTTCGCTTTGCAGCGCGTCCACCTTGAGGGGAAGTTCCCCCGACGCAGCCCGGGACTGAATCTCGCGGCGGCCGGTAACGAGGCTGATGGATGCATCGGTGACGTGCGGGATCAGTTCCAGCGCGGCGTGGACGATGGTGGCCAGGATCGCTTCGGTGTCCTGTTCCTGCTGCAGGTCACGGGCAAGGTCACTGAGCCGGCCGGCCAGCCCGCCAATGACGGCAGGCGGCTGTTCAACCGGTTCACGCGTGCTGGCGGACTTCGATGTCATGTGTCGTCCTTATTCGTCCTAAACCAGGGGACTGCGAAGGTGTACTTCGCGATACTTCTGATCGTAGTCCGCAAAGGGCCGGCACGAGAGAGGACCGGGGAGACCAGTTGCGGGTTAGAGTCGTTTCCGTGATGAACATCTTGTCGGGCATATGGCCGCTGTGCAGCCCGCCTCTCGCCTAGAGCCGGCCCGCCACGCTCACGCTCTGTGGATGGCACCAGTCGTCGTGGCAGTTATCGTCGCCGCGGCGTACGTCCTGTTCGCGGCGTGGCAGTGGTCGCAGTTCACGGTGAAGTCGTGGGATCTGAGCATTTTCGCCCAACTCCTCGACCGGTACGCAACGCTGCGGGTTCCGATTGTGACGGTGAAGGGCGACGGGTTCAACCTCCTGGGTGACCACTTCCACCCGTTGCTGGCCATCTTCGCTCCGGTCTACGCTGCTTTCCCCCACGCCTTCACCCTCCTCGTGATCCAGGCGCTGTGCTTCGCCGCGGCCGCAGGCATCCTCGCCCGCGCAGCGCAACGACGCCTCGGCCCAGCGGCTGGCATCCTCCTTGGGATCGCATTCGGGCTCAGCTGGGGATTGCAAAACGCCGCTGAAGCTCAGTTTCACGAAATTGCCCTCGCCGTTCCCCTCCTCACCGCCAGTCTCGTCGCCGTTCTTGAGAGCCGGTGGCGGGCGGCCGCGATCTGGGCGGCACCCCTGGTGTTCGTGAAAGAGGACCTCGGGCTTACTGTGGTCGCGGTCGGCCTTCTCATCGCCTATCGTGCCCGCAAACCGGTCGGCTTCTGGCTGGCCGCGTGGGGGTTCGGCTGGTTCGTGCTGGCCACCCGGGTCATCCTGCCTGGGCTGAACCCGAACGGGGCATGGGCATATGCAGCCAATGCGAACCCGGTGGCCGTCCTGTCCGATCCCGCTTCGCTCTTCAATCCGTCCAAGGGTGAGACTCTGCTGCTGCTCATCGTGGTCACCGGAGGGCTGATAGCGCGGTCCCCCATTGCGCTCGTGCTGGTTCCCACGTTGGCATGGCGGTTCCTGTCCACCAATGACGGCCATTGGGGGCCTACCTGGCACTACAGTGCGGTCCTCATGCCGATCGCATTCGTCGCCCTCCTCGACGCGATCGATCATGGACCCGATAGCCGCTGGGCCTGGCTGCGCACCTACACTTCCCATGGTGTCGCCATCGCGATCACCGCAGCAGTCGTGCTTCAACCCGGTCTTCCGCTACGCACCCTCACTGACCCGAAAGCCTGGACAACGCCCGCCCGGGCTGATGCCGTAGCGGCCGTGCTCGCGCCCGTGCCGGCCGGGACGAGCGTTGAGACAGACATCGGGCTGATGAACTATCTAGTCGATGACCACGACGTGTACTGGATCGGCAACACGAACCCCGCCCCGGACTGCATCCTCGTGGACCGGATCGCAGGAGGCATTCCCAAGGAATGGGGCAACCTCAAAAGCATTGCTAAGCGATTGCACCCATCCACCGACTACACCATCACTCACGAGGTCGACGGCTACGAACTCGCCTGCCGTATCGACCGTTAACGACCGCCCACAAGACATGCCGGTAAATGCGGTGCTACATCCGCGGCTAAAGGAGGGCGGCGGTCGGGCTTTCCAGTCGGGCTTTGACGGTGGTGCCCGCCCCGGGCGCCGTCCGGAC
This sequence comes from Arthrobacter sp. GW460-12-1-14-TSB2, assembly GCF_059423525.1. Lineage (NCBI taxonomy): Bacteria > Bacillati > Actinomycetota > Actinomycetes > Micrococcales > Micrococcaceae > Arthrobacter > Arthrobacter sp. GW460-12-1-14-TSB2. Next base: position 22,707 of record NZ_JBWKYC010000018.1, on the reverse strand, counting down.
TTCCAGCGTTCCGCCCGCCGCCTTGAACGTGTCCCGCAGAATCCGCAGGCCGCTGTGCCCTTCAGGGGAACCGTGGGCCTGGTCAAAGCCGATGCCGTCGTCGGAGACGGAAATCTCGGCCCCGCCGGGGTCGTTCTTCAAGCTGACCCGGACGTTGGTGGCGTGCGAATGCTTGGCAACGTTGGCCAGGGACTCCCGGGCCACCCGGTACAGCATGGCGGACTGGTCGCGGTCCAAGTCGATGTCCGAGGGGAGATCCAGCTGCAGCGTGATGCCGCGGCCCTGCACCGGACCGGCAAGCCTCGCCAACGCTGCCGGTAAACCAAACTCGTCCAGGTCGGGCGGGTACAGCTCGGTAGTAATTTCCCGGAGTTTTCTGACGTTGAGCTGCAGGATGGAGCGCGCCTCGGTGAGCAACTGGTTCTTGCCCTGGCCATGCAGCTCCTCGGACTCGAGGGCGTAGCACAGGCCGGACAAGTCCTGGATCACGTCGTCGTGGAGGTCCCTGGCGATTCTCCTGCGTTCCAGGTCAGACGCCTCCACCGCGTGTTTGAGCAGGCGGTGGCCGGTGGTTCTGTTCGCCTGGATCTTGCGAGCCAGCCGGATAGCGGTGGGCAGTTGCGCCAGCTGGAGTGCGAGCAAGGCAAGCAGGAGCGGGGGAACCATGCCGAGCAGAACCTTTTCCTGTACCTCGCGCAGGGGTTCGTCGTCGTAATAAGCCTCGAAGACCAGCGGCGTCCCGTTGGTGGCCGCGAAGCGGACATATACCTCAACCAGTTCCCCGCGGGCCGATTCGAACTGATTCTCGAATTCCTGATGATGGCTGAGGGAGGCCGTGGCGTCGCCTCCCGCCAGCAGCTGGCGCTCAGGAGCCCGTAGTTCAAAAACCTGGCCGATCAGGGAGCCCTGGTCCGAATACACCACCTTGCCGTCGGGAGTCCAAATCTTGATCCGCAGCACACCTTCCTTATCCAGCCACGGCCCCACCTTCTGGTCCAGTTCCGCAATCGCGGCGGGGTCACCGGCCAGGAGTTTCTCGGTGGCGAGCGGGCCGGCGGTATGGTCCGCCAGCCGCTGGGTGACAAGGATCGCCTCCTGCAGGGCATGGTCTTCCGCCTCGGCGCGGACCCAGAACGTTACCGGGAGTGCCACCAGGACCAGGGCAAGGACACCCATCAGGAGGAACTTCACCACCGCCGTGCGGACTTCGGAATGCTCGGCTGAACCGTGGTCATCCGGCGGCCGTGCGCCGAGGCGCCAGTCAGCGTACTTGGACATTGCTTGTCTGCCTGAGGGCATCCAGCAGCGTGGAAAGTGAACCGTCCTTGGGCAGGAATGCACAGATTCCCGCTGCGGCTGCCTGCCGTTGCGCCTCCGGAGTCGGCGCCCCGACCAGCATGACAATGCGCGTGTGGGGCGCGGCAGCAAGAATTTGCACCGCCGCCGCTATGCCGTCCTCGCCGCGCAGGCGGTAGTCAAGAATGACGACGTCGGGGGCCAGTTCGCGGACCAGGTCAACACCCGCTTGCGCCGAGTCCGCGGTACCCACGCTGAGCATGTCCGGTTCGCGGTCCAGTGCGCCGGCGAGGAGCTCGGTGAACGTCCGGTGTCGGTTGATGGTCATGACGCGGATTCTTCGCGTGGCCGGGGCGCCACCGACCCCCGGCGGGGTGACGTCGGCCGTGGCCTCCAGGAGTCTGGCGTGGATGGACCGCAACACAGGACCCGGAGCGCAGCCCATTTCCCGGTCCATGATCCGCCGGCACTGATTGAAGGCACGTAGTGCCTCCGTGGGCTGGCCATTTTTCTCGAGCCCAAGGACCAAGGCCGTCCAGGCCTGCTCGCTGAGGGGATCATCCGACACCGCTTCCCTGGCCCAGGTAGCGGCGAGCTGGGTTTTTCCGAGGGCAAGGGCCGACTCCGCTGCCAGTATCCGGGCACGGAAAACGCGCCCCGCGTGGCGTGTCCGCTCCGCCTCTGCCCAGGAAGGCATCAGTTCATCGCCCATCAAGGGAGCAGACGCCAGGCCCAGAGCCTCCTGGAGCAGCCCAATCGCGCGCTCTGGCTCGGCGGTTTCGGCGCCGCGTATGAGGGCGTCGAAGCGGTCCAGATCCAGGTCCACCAGCGACCGTTCCAGCATGTAGCCGCCGGTCACGGTCCGCAGCGGACCGTCCTTTCCCATCCCGGGCTGCAGATGGCGACGCAGCACACTCACATAGCTCTCCAGGGTAGGGAGTGCCTCCGGCGGGGCCTGCCCGGCCCAGAGGATGTCGATCAGGCGGTCCTTGGAAACGGGAGCGCCTAGATTCAGAAGCAGGAGTTCGAGAATCTGCCGGGGCTTCGGTCCGCCGAGCTCCCGGCATCCGAGCACTGTTTCCCCGCGCCGTATCCTGAGCGGGCCGATGATGTTCGCCTCGAGACGGCACGTTGCCGGCCCTGTCAGGGCCGGCGGCAATGCCTGGTCTGATTTGGCTATATCCACTGAAGACATCAAGAAACCTGCGATTCAGTCGGGAAGCTTTTGTCCATCGTCGCTAGTTACCGCCCCGGGAACACGAGTGGCCCCTACTGGTCTTTCGCCCCTCGAATGTACTTATTCGCCCGGTGTCACTTCTTTCGCACCCGCCCGCCACTCCTTTTGCCGCGGTGCGCTGACTGTCTCAACAAGGTTTTTCCGAGGTGTCCGGTTCACCATGGCGTCATTCCATCCCTCTAACGGCAGGCATGTCATGAGACCCTTCAATTGGATGCCCCTGGGCCCGGCCGACGGTAAGGCCTCGGCGCCCCCAAACCCTGAAGACAGCAGTTTCCACGCCAGACGCGGGCGGCACGCGGCCCCCCGCTCGGCACGAGTCAACCCGGCACGAGTCAGGCCGGCGCGGGTCCGGCTGGTCGCGGCCATCGCGGCGATAGTCATGCCGGTTGGCATGGGCCTGCCCGTGGCCGCCAACGCCGTCACGGCCGCCGTTGGCCAGGGGTTCACGGTGAGCCCCGCCGACCTGGCGTTCATCCTGCAGCAGATCAAGATCGCCGAAGCGCACGCTGCAACGCTGTCGCCGGAGCACCCGTGTGACACCATGATCGGCACCGGCCCCAACCAGATCGCCAGCCCCCTCGTCTCCAAGGGGCTGCGCACTGTGGACGGTTCCTGCAACAACCTCGTGCCCGGCCAGGAAACCTTCGGCGCGGCCGACGAGATATTCCCGCGGCTGGGCTCCAAATCATTCCGCCCCGCTGAGTCTGGATCGCTGGGCGGACCGCCCGCGCCGACCAGCTACGAGCAGAAGTCCGGCGTCGTTTTCGATTCCCAGCCCCGCGTGATTAGCAACCTCGTGGTTGACCAGACTTCCACCAACCCCGCCGCCGTGGCCGCAGCAGGGAACCCGGTCAGGACCCAGGGCGCCGAGGGCGTTGTGCCGTGCACCACCGATCCCACTCCGGACGCTGCCGGCATTCCTGCCGGCTGCGTTCCGTCCCACCAGACCCTGTTCATGCCCAACGTGACCACCGACGTGGGCCTTTCGCCACCGTACAACTCGATGTTCACGCTGTTCGGCCAGTTCTTCGACCATGGCGTGGATCAGACCGTCAAGGGCGGAGGCACGGTGTTCGTGCCGCTGAAGGCGGACGATCCGCTCATCGCAGGTCCCGACCACATCCTGGGCAACGGCGACGACCTGGACCCGAACCTGCGCTTCATGGTGCTGACCCGCGGCCAGAACCAGCCGGGGACGGACGGCATCCTGGGTACCGATGACGACATCCAGGATGCGACCAACACGGACTCGCCCTGGGTTGACCAGAGCCAGACCTACACCTCGCACCCGTCACACCAGGTATTCCTCCGCGAATACGTCAACAACAGCGACGGCAAGCCGGTGTCCACCGGTAAGCTGCTGGGCGGCCCGGCAGGGCCCACCGCCGGCGGCATGGCCACCTGGGCCACCACCAAGACGCAGGCAGCAGCATTGCTCGGCCTCCGGCTGGTGGACACCGACGTGACCAACATCCCCATGATCGCCGCAGACCCCTACGGCAAGTTCATTCCCGGCCCCAACGGACTGCCGCAGTACGTGACCGCCACCGGCCTGGTGGAAGGCAACATCGCCTCCCCGGTTCCGGTTCCGGCCAACGCGCTGCACTTCGACACGCCGTTCCTGACGGACATTGCGCACAACGCGGATCCCACGCCGGTGGACACCGACCGCAACCCGGATACACCGCCGGTGGCCCCGGTCCCGGACGACGACAACGTCGCCTCCGCCGACTTCGCCAACCAGCCGGCGGGAACGTACGACGATGAAATGCTGAACGCACACTTCATCGCCGGCGACGGCCGTGTGAATGAGAACATCGGCCTGACCGCCATCCACCAGATCTTCCACTCCGAGCACGACCGCCTGGTAGGCGACATCAAGAATGTGCTGACCGACGACACCTCGGCGAGCGGCACTGCTGCGCTCCAGGAGTGGCAGCTGGCCGCGGGTGCTGAGGGCTGGAACGGTGAGCGCCTCTTCCAGGCGGCACGGTTCATCACGGAAATGGAGTACCAGCACCTGGTCTTCGAGGAGTTTGCCCGCAAGGTGCAGCCCGCGATCAACCCCTTCCAGCCGTTCGCCTTCACCCAGACCGAGCTCAACCCGGCCATCAAGGCGGAATTCGCCCATGCCGTGTACCGTTTCGGCCACTCGATGCTGACGGAGACGATCTCCCGCCGCAACGAGGACCAGGCCGGTCCTGACGCGGTGTTCGGCACCTCCGATGACATCCGAGGAAGCGACAACGACATCTCGCTGCTGGACGGGTTCCTGAACCCGCCGGCCTACACGGACGGCGGCCCCGCCGGCTCGCTGACCTCCGAGGAAGCAGCCGGCAGCATCATCATGGGCATGTCGGACCAGGTGGGCAACGAGCTCGACGAGTTCGTCACCGACACGCTCCGGAACAACCTGCTGGGCCTGCCGCTGGACCTGCCAACCATCAACATGACCAGGGCCCGGTCCGAAGGCATCCCGACGCTGAACAACCTCCGCCGGGAGCTCCACGCCTCGACCAACGACGGCCAGCTGCAGCCTTACACCAACTGGATCGACTTCGGCGAGAACCTCAAGCACCCGGAGTCGCTGATCAACTTCGTGGCAGCCTACGGGCAGCACCCGACCATCCTCACGGATGCCGGCCCCGATGCAACACTGGGGACGGCCGACGACGGACCGGCCACCCTTGAATCACGCCGTACGGCTGCCCGCAAGATCGTCAGCCCAGACACCCTCGCCGGCGAAGTCGGCCCGAGTGACGCCGCGGCGTTCATGAACAGCATCGGTGCGTGGGCGAACGACGGGACGAGGTCCATCACCGGACTCGACACCGTGGACCTCTGGGTTGGCGGCCTCGCCGAACGGACCAACCTGTTCGGCGGCCTGCTGGGCAGCACGTTCAACTTCGTGTTTGAAAGCCAGCTCACCGACCTCCAAAACGGCGACCGGCTGTACTACCTCGCGCGCACCCCGGGCATGAACCTGCGGGCGCAGCTGGAAGGCAACTCATTCGCCGAACTGATGATGCGCAACACCAATGTGCACACCCTGAAGGCCGATGCATTCGCCACCGCGGACTGCAAGTTCGAGCTGAAGAACCTGGCGGGCACTACCGACGGCTTCACGGCCTCCGGCAACACGGTGGCCGATGACCCGGCGTCGGAATGCAACGAAACCGCGCTCCTGATCCGGATGCCCGACGGCACCATCAAGTACCGGGCCATCAACACCGTGGACCCCTCCGGGATCAACGGCCAGAGCGTCTACAACGGCACTGCCGGCGTGGACCGGATGTACGGAGGCAACGACAACGACACCTTCTGGGGTGGCCTCGGGAACGACATCATCCAGGGCGGTGACGGCGCCGACGTCGCACTCGGCGGTGAAGGTGATGACATCATCACCGACCTCGCCGGCGACGACGTACCCAAGGGCGGTCCCGGAAACGACGCGATCGACGCCGGTCCGGGCCTGGACATCCTCATGGGTGGCGACGGCAAGGACTTCTCGAACGGCGGAGCCAACATCAACGAAACCTTCGCCGGTGCCGGTGATGACTTCATCATCGCCGGACAGGGAGAAGACGCAGTGTTCGGTGACAGCGGCGATGACTGGCAGGAGGGCGGCGATCAGCCGGACCTCCTCCAAGGAGACAGCGGCAACCTGTTCTTCCTGGACGATTCCCAGAAGCCGGGCCATGACATCCTCATCGGCCAGGGCGGCGACGACGACTACGACATGGAGGGCGGCGACGACGTTGGTCTCGCAGGACCCGGCATCGAGAAGGTCGCCGGAGCTTCGGGGTACGACTGGGAAATCGGCCTTCAGGATCCGCAGGCACAGGACGCCGACCTGAATCTCCCGATCCCGCCGCTGGACATCCTGCAGGTGGGCGTCCGCGACAAGTTCAACGAACTTGAGGCGCTCTCCGGTGCTAACCTCGACGACATCCTTCGGGGCGACGACGTGGTTCCCAGCGCCGTCGGCGGTGCCGGATTTATCGGATGCGACGTGCTGGACCAGGCGGGCCTTGACCGCATCGCGGGCCTCGACCCGCTGGTACCCGCGCTCAGCACTCCCGCTGACACGGTCATCGCGGCATCGGCATCCAGGAACTGCCCGCTGCTGGTCCCCGGCAGCAACGTCTGGGGCGACGGCAACATCCTCCTCGGCGGCGGCGGCAGCGACCTGATCGAAGGACGTGGCGCCGATGACATCATCGACGGCGACAGGTACTTCAGTGTCCGGCTCAGCGTCCGCACGGACGCGAACAACCCGGCCTCCGAGATTGGCAGCGCGGCCGGAATGACCACGCAGTACCTGCGGGACGGCGCCGGCAACCTTACCGGTCCGACCCTCCAGGAAGCAGTGTTCGCGGGAACCGTGAACCCGGGCAACATCGTGGCAGTGCGCGAGATCCTGACGGGTACCGGCGGCACCGACACGGCATTGTTCTCCGGACCGCTGTCCAACTACACGGTCGTTGCCACCCCGGCAACGGACACCGAGCTGGCCAAGGTGACGGTCACCCAGACCGGCGCCGACGTGGTCGGCCAGCGGGCCAGCGACGGGATCGACACGCTGCGGAACATCGAGCGTCTGCAGTTCACCGACCAGGTGGTCACGCTGGCGGTGCCTGATGCGCCGATCATCACCTCGGTGACCGCAGCCAACAGCTCCGCCACGGTGGAGTTCACGGCCCCGGCCGCCAACGGGTCTTCGCCGATAACGGGCTTCGAGGTCGTCGTGAACACCGGCGGCACCGCGGTCCGGACTGTCACCGGCATTGCGGCCACGGCCACCAGCGCCACGGTCACGGGACTGACCAACGGCACTTCGTACACCTTCCAGGTGCGCGCGGTGAACCAGTTCGGTGCAGGGGCGCTGTCCGCGGCATCCAACGCTGTCACCCCCGCTGCTACGGCTCCGGGTTCACCGACCAATGTGGCGGCCACTGCGGGGGTTGCTTCGGCAACCGTGACGTGGACGGCGCCGGCCAGTGACGGTGGGTCCCCGATTACCGGGTCCCAGATCGACGTCCGCATGGGAACCGCTGTGGTCAGGACCGTCACCTTCACCAACGCGGCCACCAGCCAGGTGGTCACAGGCCTGGATAACGGTACCCAGTACACGTTCGTGGTCCGGGCGGTCAACGCCTCCGGCGCCAGTGCGGGTTCTGCACCGTCGAATGCGATCAACACGCCAGCCGCGCCAAGCGCTCCGGTGATCGGAACCGCCAGGCAAGGGGCCAACCGGGGAGCAGCGACGGCCATCGCCAACTGGACGCCGCCAGCCGCCACCGGCGGTTCCCCGATCACGGGCTACAAGGTAACGGCACTGCGGATGAGCTCGGCCGCAGCCAACGCCACCGTGGTCTCACGGACAGACTCTGCAGTCCTGCCGGCGACGGCCAGGTCCCTGGAGATGACCCTGACCAACAACAACTACCGCTTCATAGTGGTAGCCATCAACGCGGCGGGCACCAGCCCGGAGTCCGCCCGTTCGAACAGCGTGGTGGCGCGGTAGCTAAGGCGCAGCGCAGCTAGCAGTCGCTGGCAAGTGAAGGGGGTGGCCCACCGGCCACCCCCTTTGCTGTGGGGTTCTCCTTGTGCGTGCGGCCCCGGGGCCTTCCTGTTCCCGTGCCCGGCTGTGTGCCTGGCTGTGTGCCCAGCGTTGCCCAGAGGCTGCCGTGGGTCATGGTCCAGACAGGCATAAAGAAGGGCCAGGCCGGCTGAGATGTTGTTGTCTCAGCCGGCCTGGCCCGTCGTCGTTATTTGCCGTCAGTGGCCGTGCACGGGTTCCTCGGCAGCGGCGGCCTCCGCCGGCTCCTTAGTCATGTCCACGCCTGTTCCCGTTTCCGACCGCGGAGCCACTTTGACGTCGTCCGCGGTGTTGCCTGCGGCGCGGGCAACGCCGCGGCGGACAGCCTCCACCGTCTTGTCGCTCAGCAGCGGGCCGGTGTACGCGAATTCGAGCTCGCCGTCGCCTACACGCGTGTCATAGTTGCCCAGCGCGTCGGCGAGGATTCCTTCCAGCGCGACGGACTCAGCCACGGTGCCGGGGTTCGGCGAGCTGACGGTGAAGCGGAGATCGTGCACCAGCACCTGGGCCACGTGAACGTGGTCCAGTCCCGGAAACGCCTGGTCGTGGCCGAATGCGAGGTCAACCAGCTCACCGCCGTCTGCGATGGTGGCATCACCCGGCAACGCAACAATGAGTTCAGGCACCGTATGCTGCAGCACGCTGGCCCCCAGGACGTCCGGTGATATCGGGGAAATGGCCAGTCCAAGGCTGCCCGCGGCCGAGGAAAGAGCCGTGCGGAGCTTGTCCACCTCCGCGTCCGGGGCAGGGTGGATGGCCACCGCAATGCGCCGGCGGACCATTAGCCCGTCGTGGCTCACCTGGGGCCGGCCGTTCCCCAGCTCGGCGCCCGACCCGGACGTCAGGACGACGCCGGACGGGTCGGAAGGACGGGGACCGGGCGCTCCGGCGGTGCAGCCGGCCAACAGGGAAGAAGCCAGCACCACCGAGACGGCAACGGCAGCCGCCTTCATCTCAGGTGCCTTCATCTCACGTACCCGCCGGGAAGCCCGGCTGGTATTTCGGGACGAAGAAGTTGGCGGGCAGGGTGTCCGGGACGGCCGGGTCCGAGGTGATCGGGTCGTTGTTCCGGAGGTCACCCACGGAGAACTGGACCATCATGTCGTGGTCCTCGTGCACCAGGTTGTGGCAGTGCACCATGTAGCGGCCGCCTGTGTGCGCTCCGGTGTCGAACTGGGTAAGCAAGGTGACGGACTCGTTCTCTCCGGTATAGAAGACATCCTTGGGCCCCGTCTCCCACGCGAACGGCTGCCCGCCGTTGGTGTTGCGGCCGATGATCTTCGCGTCAATCAGATGAATGTGCACCGGATGGAACCAGCCGCCGGAAGCGTTGGTGATGGTCCACTGCTCGACGTCAAAGGCCTGGGGGTTGCCCAGCAGCTTGGTAAATCCGGAAGCTTCCACGTCGGCCCAGGTGACGCCGCTGACGACCCATTCGCCGTTCTCGCGTTCCACCCTCAGCTCCCGTTTGGCGACCACCAGGTCCGGTGTCAGGCTCATGGTGGGCAGCCCGCCGCGGGCCGCATTCGGCGAGCCGCCGTCGTCGAGCGTCTTGGGAATCGCGGAGATGGTCCCCTTGCTTGAGCCGGAGTTGCGCACGACCTCGAACTGCATGATCTTGTCCGTATTGGCAAAATCCACGTTGTTCTTGTTGCTCAGGTTTTTCAGCTGGATCTTCTGCCCGGGCTTGTACCTCCGGAAGTCGATCAGGATCTCGTAGCGCTCGGCAGTTCCCTGCCGCCAGGACTGGACAGCCTGGACCTTCGGCACCATGCCGCCGTCGGTGCCAACGATATAGACCGGCTCGCCCGTGGAAAGCGTGGGGCGGTAGGAACGGGTAATCGAGGCCACAAGGACCCGGAAACGGTAGATTCGCGGCTTCACCTTCATCGTCGGCCACGGAACCCCGTTGACCATGATGATGTCGCCCCACAGGCCGTCGTGGTCGTTGTCGTTGTAGCCGAAGGAGCCGTCGGCGTTGAACAGTGCGTCCGAGATCATCAGCGGCACATCGAACTCACCCTGCGGCAGCTGGTCACGTTCGAACGCGTCGGAGAGGGGGTAGAAGCCGGCCAGCCCTGAGTACACGTTCTGTGCCGTCACGTGGTGCTTGTGGTCGTGGTACCAGAGCGTGCGGCCGGTTTGCCAGTTGGGGTAGTGGTAGTTCTTCACGTACCCAGGCGAGGTGGTGTCGTTGGCGTAGCCGTCGTACTGCGGCAGCGACGCCGAGCCGTGCAGGTGGGTGACGGTCTGGAAGGCCAGAGGATGCAGCAGGCCCAGCGCCGGGAAGTCATTTCGGATCCGCACCTCGGTCCGGGTGCCCTGGATGGCTCGGATGGTGGGGCCGGGGAAAATGCCGTTGTAGCCGGCCAGCGTGGTGGTGAGGCCGGGAACAAACTGGGTTTGGCCAAGCTTCTGGGTCAGCGCGTACTTGGCATACGGCCGGCTGGGATCGCCGTCGTCGAAGCCGGTCTCGAACGGCTCCAGCACGGGCGGCCGCCGGAAGACGCCGGCATAGGGAACCGGCGTGTTTTGAGGCGCCAGCTGGCTCGTGGTGATGGGCGGCGTGGTGGGTGGGGGAACGGTGAGCGGGGCCCCCCTCATCCCCACAAGGCTGAATGCCCCTAGCGTTCCGCCCAGCTTTAGAACTTCCCTGCGAGTTGTCATGACCTCTCCTCATGGCTTGCTCAATCCTGATCAGATGATGCTCCGCGCAACTTGTAAAAAGGCTGGAGCGGGGCCGCCGGCGGCCGTCCGGGCCGGGCCTGCATAGGATGAAAGGGATGACCTCCGCACAAGCCACGAAACCCTTCAGCCTCCGCAGCATTGCCGTCCCCGCGTTCGGGCCCGCGCTGCTCTTTTGCATCGGTGAGGGGGCGGTGTTGCCGGTGGTGGCGCTTTCGGCCCGCGACCTTGGCGCGTCCGTGGCGGTGGCCGCGCTGATCGTCACGTTGATCGGCCTGGGCTCGTGGTTCTTCAACCTGCCGGCCTCCCTGATCACCCTCAAGTTCGGCGAACGCTGGTCCATCGTGGGAGCCGCCGCAGCGGGTGCGCTGGCGCTAACGGCGGCGGGGCTGTCCTCGGTGATTCCCAACGGACTGTGGCTGCTCGCCGTGGCGATGATCGTCGTCGGGATGGCTGCAAGCGTCTTCAGCCTGGCCCGGCAGAAATACCTGACCGAAGCGGTGCCGGTGGCCTTCCGCGCCCGCGCCCTGTCCACCCTGGGCGGCGTGAGCAGGATCGGCATCTTCATCGGGCCGTTCGTGGGCGCCGGCGTCATGCAGTTTGCCGGAATCAGCGGCGCGTGCTGGGTGGGTGTGGCCGCCATGGCCGCGGCCGCCGTCCTGTCCGTCACCATCCCCGACCTGCCCGCTGTTGGCAGTTCGGGCGACGCGCACCGCGGACCGGAACCCACCATGCGCGGCATCGCCAGGTCCCACGCGGGGGTGTTCCTCACCGTGGGCGCCGGCATCCTGCTGCTCAGCGCACTGCGGGCGTCCCGTCAGGTGGTCATCCCGCTGTGGGCGGACAACCTGGGCATGGACGCCACGCACGCCTCGCTGATCTACGGACTCTCCGGAGCGATCGACATGCTGGTGTTCTACCCGGCCGGCAAGCTCATGGACCGCAAGGGCAGGCAGTGGGTGGCCATCCCGTCCACGGTGATCATGGGTACCGCTCTGATGCTCATCCCGCTGACGGGCAGCTTTGTCGGCCTGCTGCTGGCGGCGCTGCTGATCGGGTTCGGCAACGGCATCAGCTCCGGCCTCATCATGACCCTCGGCGCCGACTTCTCCCCGGACCGCGGCCGCGGCCAGTTCCTGGGGCTCTGGCGTTTTATTGCCGACGCCGGCGCCACCGGCGGCCCGGTGCTCCTCTCCGGCGTCACCGCCGCCGTCTCACTGGGGGCCGGCGTCTGGGCCACCGGCGTACTGGGGTTCGCCGCCGCCGTCGTATTTGCCATCACCATTCCCCGGCTCAGGCACCGCCGGAACTACTAGCGGCCGGCGTCCATTACCTGTTGCTTCGCCGGGAATCGTGTGCCAGCCTCGAAGTGATCCCGTCGCCGGGACGACGACGGGCGACAGAGGAGGAACACGGCATGGGACTGATCCATATAGACCTGTTCACGACGCTCGACGGCGTGGCGCAGGCGCCCGGCGGCCCGGACGAGGACCCTACGGACGGCTTCGAGTTTGGCGGCTGGCAGGCACCCCTCATCGACGAGGTGGTCGGCGAGCAGATCCAGTCCGGGATGGCGGGGATGGACGCGCTGCTGCTGGGGCGCCGGACCTACGATATTTTCGCCGCGTACTGGCCGCATCAGCACGGTGACATCGCGCAGCTGTTCAACCGCATCCCGAAATATGTTGCCTCCCGGCAGGCGCCAACCCTCGAGTGGGCCGACTCCACACTGCTCGGCCCTGATGTGGCGGCCGGCGTGCGCGAACTGCGCGACCAGCACGAGAACATCCACGTCATCGGCAGCCTCAACTTCGTGCAGACCCTCTTCGCCGAGAAGCTCTTCGACCGGCTCACCCTCTGGGTGTATCCGATCCTCCTCGGCAGCGGAAAGAAGGTCTTCGCCGACGGGGTGGTGCCGACGAACCTCACCCTCATCGAGCCGGTGCTCGCCTCACCGAAGGGTGCGGTGCTGCAGCGCTACGCGCTCGCCGGGGGCACGCCCGGCGTCGGCGATATGGCGGCCGGCGAGCCGGAAGGGTAAGCGGGGCCATTGGCAGCCTAAACAGGAGGCCGGGGCCGCCCGCCGCAGGCAGGCTTAGGCGGTCCCTGAAGTGCGCAGCCCGTGGACGAACTCGAGCTTGTCGATCACGGCACTTGAGAGAACGAAGGGGTAGAGATCGGCTTTCCCCATGCTGCGGTTGACCTGGTTCAAAGCTATCGAGAGGGGCAGCCACTCCTTTTCCACGCGCTTACGGAAAGAGGAATCCCCGGAAGCGGCAGAAATTAGTCCGAACTCCCGTGCAGTATCGAGGGTGTCGCAGATGTGCAGGTAGTGGGCGAAGGACTCGGCGAAGTCTTCATAGGGATGCATGGTGGCGTATTTTGAAATGTACTGCTCGTTCCAGTCCGCGGGAGCGCCTTCGCTGTAGTGGCGGTCTATTTCTGCCTGGTAGTCCTTGGTGTCGTCGCCAAAGAGTTCCCTCGCCTCGCGCGTCCGTCCCTCGTGGCCGAACACGAGCGCCGTCTCGAAATAGTGCCCCACTTCATGCCGGAAATGACCAAGCATGGTCCGGTACGGTTCATCGAGTTGGGTTCGCATTCTTTCGCGATAGGCGTCGTCGCTCTCGGCCAGGTTGATGGTAATGACACCCTCAGCGTGTCCGATCACCACATCTTCCTTGACGCTGGACAACAGGTCGAACGCCAGGCCGCCGTCGTGATCTTCGGCGCGGGTGACGATGGGCATGCCAAGTTCATCGAGTTCGGCAATGAGATGGCGCTTGGCCTGCTCGGCGGCAACGAACTGCGTCAGGCCCTTGGCATCGCTGTCGTTCGGTCGAGTACGCGTGAGCTCGCAACTGAAGCATTGGCGGCCGCTCTCCGGCGCAAGCCAAGTGCACCCGGATAGCAACAAATTGACGCAGCGGTGCCAGGTGTTTCCGGACGCATCCGTGTGCTTGCCCTGGCTGTCCGCAACCACCACGGCGCGCGAGTTCCGCAGGTAAGCGAGATTGGACCCGCAATGCAGGCAGACCGAGTTTTCAAAGTAAACGGCCGAACCGCAGGCACCGCAGGATTGTTTTTTCACCTCACGATCCTACCCTTGTCAGATGTGCTTCGCCGGGCTGCGCTACTAGCGGTGCAGGCGGATCCGGGACAGACTGCCCGTATGAAAATTGTCGAATTTTTGGCGCCGTTCACCGGAAGCTGGCAGGGCCACAACCGTTTCCGGTTCATGCCCACCGATGAATACCAGGAATCAGTGTCGGCCGCGACGGTCGCGGTAACGGCCAAGGACTTCGTGACCATCGAGTACACGTGGTCGCAGGAGGGCCAGCCGCAGAACGGCCTGCTGCTTCTGGGCTCAGGTCCGGCGGGCGCGACTGCCGTCTGGGTGGATTCCTTCCATGCGGCGCCGCAGTGGCTCACCCTGTCCGGGACGATCGACGACGACGGCGTGGTCCGGCTGGCCTGCACATATCCAGCTCCGGAGGGCCCCGACTGGGGCTGGCAGATCCACGTCGAGCCCGGCACGGGCAACGGCGGACGCATCACCATGCACAACGTGGTTCCGGGCCACGACCCGTACCAGGTGGTTGAGGCCACCTACCGGCGGCAGGCGTAGGGGCGCGCCATGGAGTCCATCAGGGCGATCATCGCCTCCGCCGAACGCGAATCCCGGCTGCCGGACGGGGAAGACGAGCGGTTTTCCGGTTACGGCCTCATGGGCCAGGCGTTCAGCTCCGGCTACCTGCTCGCCATGCGCAGGTTCCCTGTCACCTCTGTTGGGCCGGGCTACACATCGGTGTGGGTGCGCCGCCCCTCCGGTTCCTGGACCATGTACACGAGTGTGCCCGCTGCGGTGTCCTGCCCGCGCTACTTCGGCAGCGCCCTGGAGTCCACCTCGGTCCACCGGATTGACGTCGCATGGCTTGATGACCACCGCTTCACGGTGGATGTAGCGGACGACGTCGGCCTCCACTGGGAGGTCAGCCTCGCCGCCACACCAATCACCCGGGCGATGTCCGCGGTCGCCTCCGCGCTGCCGGCCAGACTGTGGCAGAACCCGGCGTTCCTGCGGGTCATGGGAGCGGTGGCGGGCCCGGTGCTGCAGTCGGGAAAGATGGGGCTCATTGGCCGGGTACCCAACGGGCAGGGCTTCCGGGCCAACCCCAAGCGGGTGTGGTTCATCTCGGGAAGCACCGCCACGCTGCGGGGCGAGGACCTGGGCAGCCTGAAGCCCCTCCCCGTGCAGACCCGGCTGGGTGACTTCTGGATTCCCCAGCGCGGGATCTTCATGATGGGCACGGCCGCATTCGACCCGTTCGACCCCGCCGCGCATCACGCACTTCCGGGGATGCCTTCGTGACCGGCGTGGAGGCATCTGCTGGCAGGGAGGCCACGGCCGGCGCCGTGGTGGCCCCTCAGTGGCTGGCGGACGCCGTGATCTACGAGATCTATCCCCAGTCGTTCGCGGACTCGAACGGAGACGGTGTGGGTGACCTCGCCGGGGTGCGGCGGCACCTGGACTACCTGGAGTGGCTTGGGGTGGACGTGATCTGGTTCAACCCGTGCTTCGCCTCGCCCTTCCGCGATGCGGGCTACGACGTTTCGGACTACCTCACCATCGCCCCTCGCTACGGGACAAACGAGGACATGATCGCCGTCGTCCAGGAAGCGGGCGCGCGCGGAATCCGGGTGCTGCTGGACCTGGTGGCGGGCCACACGTCCGTTGACCATCCGTGGTTCCAGGCATCCATGAACGACGAGTCCGACCACCGCTACGTCTGGTCGGACCGCGCCGGTGATGCCCTTGTCGCCGCGCCGGGAAGCCGCCCCGGCTGGTACCTGAAGAACTTCTTCCCGGAACAGCCGGCGCTGAATTTTGGATTTGCGCGGCTGACGCCGGACGAACCGTGGCGGCAACTGCCGGACGCGGAGGGACCCCAACAGAACAGGGCCGCGCTCCGGGAAATCATCGGGTACTGGCTGGACCAGGGCATCGCGGGTTTCCGCGTGGACATGGCATTCTCCCTGGTGAAGGACGACCCCGGACTCGTTGAGACCACGGCTCTGTGGCGTGAGCTGGGGGAGTGGATGCGCGGCGCTTATCCGGACGCCGTCCTCATCCCGGAGAGCGACGAGCTGAGGACCGCGGACGCCGGAGTGCGCGGCGGCTTCGATGCGGACTTCTCGCTCGTCATCCACGACGAACACAGCGCGCTCTTCAACAACGGCGGCGCGGGCATCCTGCCCTGGCAGGAGAGCACCGAGCCCTGCTATTTCGACGCGGACGCTGACGCTGCCGAGGGAACCCGTGCTTTTGAGAGGTTCCTCAGCCTGTGGAATCACCATCCCGAGACCAACGGGACGGATCGCCTGGTGGTGCTGCCCTCCGCCGATCACGATTTCTCGCGGCTCGTGTGCGGGAACCGGACGCGGGAACAACTCCCGGCGGCTTTCACGTTCCTGCTGACCTGGGGTTCCATTCCGTCGATCTACTACGGCGACGAGATCGGCATGCGCTACCTGGAAGATGCCCCCGAGAAGGAAGGCAGCATCTGGACGCCCAAATACAACCGGGCTGGCTGCCGGACCCCGATGCAGTGGGACAACTCCCTTCCCAACGCCGGATTTTCCACCGCGGCGCCGCAGGACCTGTACCTTCCGCAGGATCCCGACCCGGAACGGCCCACCGTAGCGGAGCAAATGGACGATCCACAGTCGCTCCTGCACTTTGTCCGGGGCCTGGTCCAACTCCGTAAATCAACCCCGGCTTTGGGAACCCGGCCGTCCAGAAGACTGCTCGCCGTCGGCTATCCGCTCGTTTACGTCAGGAACGAGACGCACCTGGTCGTCGTCAACCCGCTCCGGCGTGCGGCCCGGGTGACGGTGGAGCTTCCTCCGGGTTCGGCAGTCCGGAGCCTGATCGGCAAGGGCGTGACGGTCGACGACGGCGGAATCCACGCGGACGGCTTCGGCTGCGGGATCTTCGAACTCGCCCCGCCCAACTAGGTCGCCCCGCCCAACTAGGTCGCATTAGATGTCGTTTTGAGCCCCCATAACGACATTAACTGCTACCTAGTTGGGGGCGGGGCTACTTAACCGGAGCGGGGACGCCTTCCCTGGTTCGCGCCAGGATTCCGTCCACAACATACGCCGCGTCCCGGCCCACTCCGCCGATGAGGCCCGACGTGAGCGAGTACTGGAACGGCATGCCCACGAAATACAGCCCGGGCAGTTCCGGCACGGCGCCGCGGCGGGTTTCCGGCCAGCCCCAGTCCGTCAGGTTCAGGCCCTCGATCCACTCGAGCGACGGCTTGTAGCCCGTCGCCCAGATGACGGTCTGTACGCTGCGGGACGTGCCGTCGTCGAACGCCGGCTGTCCGCCGGCAACGGCGCTGAACCGCGGCAGCCGGACCACGCCGGCCCTGTCCAGGTCCTTGACCGAGATCCGGATGAGCGGCGCCCCGCGCCGGTGGAAGTTGGCGCGCACCTTCCGTCCCAGCGGGTTGTCCGTCGTCAGGATGAAATGGATGAAGCGCCAGTAGAGGGGGTCGGCCCAGCGCAGCACGGGGTCGGGAACGTGCGGCGTGGGGCGGCCGGCGATGAAGGTCCGGTGGGTGGCAGCGAGCTCCAGCGCAATCTCGGCACCGGAGGTCCCGGCGCCGACCACGAGGACGTCGCCCTCCGGAATGTCCGACGGGTGCCGGTACTGCGAGCTGTGGAGTTGCAGGATCCCGTCATCCAGCCCGGCGGTCGCAGCCGGGATGCGGGGGACCGCGTTGGCGCCGACGGCGGCAATGACGTTGCGCGCCTGGAGCACGCCATCGCCTGTGGTGACGGCAAAGCCGGTGTCCGTTGGGCGAACGGCCGCCACGTGCACCCCGGTCCGGACCGGAAGGCTGAACTCCCGGGCATAGGCCTCAAGGAAGTCGGCGAACTCGTTCTTGGAAGGGAATGTGTTGCGGGCCGCCGGGAAGGCAAGGCCGGGGAGGCCGTCGCGCTGGGCCGGGGTGAAGAGCCGAAGGGAGTCCCACCTGGCCCGCCAGCCGTCCCCGATCCGGGGTGCCTGCTCCAGAATGACGAACCGCAGCCCCGCTCTGGACAGGTGATAGCCCGCGGCAAGACCCGCCTGCCCGGCGCCGAGCACCACTACATCAAACTGCTGCACGTCCTGGTCCATGACTGGCTCCCTTGACCGAACAACCCCTATTCCGATGTCGTTAGAATACCATTCCAGTGAGTGGAGGGATAGTCTAAGTTCATGCCAGGAAAAACCACAGCACCTACCCCTGCATCACCCAAGGTCACCCGCAGGACGGCCCAGGCGGCGGACACCCGGCTGCACATTGTGGCCACCGCCCGCCGGCTCTTCCTGGCGAACGGCTACGTGCGCACCACCATCGAAGGCATCGCGGTGGAGAGCGGGGTTGCGGTGCAGACGGTCTACAACTCCGTGGGCAATAAGGCGGCGCTCCTCTCCGCCGTGCTGGACGCCGCAGCATCGGGGCCCAACGCGCCGGCGCAGGTGCTGGAGTTCATGCGGGAACGGACCCGCCAGGCTCCGGATCTCGAATCCATGCTGGCCGTGCTGGCGGACTGGTTCGTGGAAGTCCATCAGCGGACAGGGGCGGTGCTGGCTGTTATTGCCCAGGCGGCGGCGGTGGATACGGAGGTGGCGAAGCTGGAAAAGGCCCGGGCGCTGCAACGGCTGACGCGGTACCACGAGGCGGCCGCGGCTGTCCGCGAGCGGGGCGGCCTGACGTCGGGAATGTCGGACGAGGACGCTGCCGCAGCCATCTGGTCGCTGGGGCACCCGCAGGCCTACCGCACGCTGGTGAATGACGCCGGCTGGACCCCGGAGGCATACCGGGAGTGGATGCTCAGGGCGCTCGCCGCTGCTTTGGCGTAGGGAAGCCCCCTTGGCGTAAGGAACGGCTTTGGCGTGCGGCCTGACGGCGGCGGCGGCCGGTTCAGGCGTCCCGGTGGCGGGGCTTCGCGGCCGCTCCATACTTGGCCAGCGGCGCCAACAGGGCGCTGCGGAGCTGGGGGGAGAGCTTGGTGGGTACGTCCACCTCGGCGGCGATGGCCTGCAGCACGCGGCTCAGGTAGTTGCGGGCGCCGGCCGCGAGGGTGATGTCCAGGATTTCCCGGTCGGTGAAGCCGTGGTCCCTGAGCTCCAGCGTGTCCGAGTCCGTCATGTTCACGGCGTCGGTGCTGATCCGTTCGGCGTACTCCATCATGGCCACCTCCGCCGGTGACAGTCCCGCGTTGTGGTAGTCCCGGGCGATCTGGATCAGCTCTTCCTCGTCAATGGCCCGCAGGGCTTTTAGCCCGTGGGCCAGCCGGCAGTGGGCGGATCCGAGTGCCTGGGCTGCGGCAAGGGTGACCAGCTCGTACCGCCGGAGGTCCATGTTCTGGGTGATGGCGCTGATGAGCGCTTCGAACGCCAGATACGCTTCCGGGTTCACCGCCAGATCCTTGGCGTGCTTGGCGACGTAGCCGCGGGACCGGAGTTCGTCGTCGTAAATCTTCGCCTTTTGGCCGAACGCCTGGCTTTCGGGAGTGGTGGCGAATATGGACATGGAGGATCCTTCTTCCGGCTGGGGCCACCGCGCTGCACGACGGCGGGAGCCCTGACAGCGCCGGTGCGGACACCTGCGATATTCCTCCGCGGCCCGCGGTGAGTCAACACATGGCCCGGCGTGTTCGGCGGAACGGCAGGGGCAGTGGGTAGCCGACGGCGGTTTTTGAGGGAGCCGGGGCCGATTAACAAGTAGCGGTTACTCAGGCTAATGATCAGCTTGCTGAGTAAGGATGGTCCCTAATCGCCGTCGGTGTGGAATTGGGGGTTTCCCGCATGCTGGAAGTGGAATTGGTTTCAGAACCGCACAGAGGGTTGTCGGCTTCGGAGGCCATGGTTCCGTCCGGCAAGCTGGACGTCAGCGTCCTGGGTCCGCTGACCGTTCGACGCGGGGCTCTGACGCTGGGCGCGCATGACCTGGGCGGACCCAAGCCACGCCAGATCCTGGAAATCCTTCTGCTCCATCTGGGCAGCCCGGTGTCGAAGGGGCGGCTGATCGACCTGTTGTGGGAGGGTCGCGCCCCCGTCCTGGCGCATCCAACGTTGGAAAGCCACGTCAGCGTCCTGCGCCGCCACCTGCAGCCCGGGTCTGGACGGGCCGGACCGCTGAAGACAGTGACCGGCGGCTACCTCATGGACAGGGCCCTGGTGGACCTGGACCTCGACCGGTTCGACGTCCTGTTCCGCCTGGCCGCGCAGGCTGAACCGCGGCGGGCTCTCAGCTTCCTGACGGAGGCACTCGCCCTTGCTCCAGCGCCCTTGCTCGGCGGAGAACTCCTGCCCGCCTGGGCGGAGGAGGAAAGAACCCTGCACGCGGCGCGGGTGGTGGAGGCCAAAGTCCAAGCTGCCCAGGCGGCGTGCGCGCTGGGAGAATCAGAAACCGCCATCCTCTGGGCAGCCGCCGCGCTGGAGGACGATGCCCTGGCCGAACGCGCCTGGACGGTGCTGGTCCTTGGGCTGGAACGGTCCGGGCAGCTGACCGCAGCGCTGCGGGAATTTGACCGGTGCCGGCACGTGATGGACCAGGAAATGGGGTGCGCGCCGGGGCCGATCCTGCAGGCGGCGCACGCCCGCCTCCTGCAAGGCACGGCCGCTACCGACGAACCGGAGACCGTACTCGAGATTGCGGGTACCCCAGGCACTGGAGGCACCGGACACGCGCGACCCGAGCCAAGGCGACCGGAGCCGGGGGCGGCCGAACGGATGGTCCTGACAATTGGACACCCCGAAATGTTCGTCGAGCAGCTCACTGATGCCCTGGAGCGCGAGCCGGGCCTGCATGGCGTGGGGGCAGCAACGTCAGTCGAGTCAGGTGTGGCCATGACGCGTTCCGTGAAGCCCGATGCCGTGATCATGTCCTATCGGCTGCCTGACGGTAGCGGGCTGGACGCCGCCAGGCAGATCTTGCTGGCGTTACCGGAGACGAGAATCGTGATGCTGACCGCCGAATGTACGCCCGCGGCTTTGTGCGAAGCCGCGGCAATGGGAGTGTGTGCCTTCCTTCCGAAGGAAGGCCCCCTGGCGCTCGTGCTGGAAACGCTCCGTCATGCGAAAACGGGCAACATGCTGGTGCACCCGTCCATAGTGGCCAGGCTCGGACAGGGCAACGATTAGGGCCCCTGGCTCGCGCTTCTGCTTCCGCCCTACCCAACCTCCGCCAACCGGATTGCCTCTGCGAACACGGGCAGGCTGCGTTCCACCATCTCCTCGTTGGCGGTCAGCGAGATCCTGAAGAACCCGGGTGTTTCAAACAGGACGCCCGGCAGTACATAGACGTTCCGGGTGGCCAGGGACTCGGTGAACGCTTCGTCGTCGGCCACCGGTGAGTGCACAAAGAGGTAGAACGAGCCCTCCGGCCGGTGCAGTTGGTAGCCCATCCCGGTCAGCTCCTGGTACAGCCGGTCCCTCTTCCGCTGCAACTGCCCGACGTCGATGGTGAATGTCTCCAGTGCGGGCAACGCGTACTGGAGCAGGGCGTTGGGGTAGATCCAGCCCAGGGCAACCTGCAGGGCGCTCAGGATTTCGCGCAGACCGTCACGGTCCGGCATGGTGGGCGGCAGAGCAAGGTACCCAACGCGCTCCCCGGGTGCCAGGTGCGTCTTGCCGTAGGAGTAGGCCAGCAGCGTGTACGGATAGAACTCGGCAGGGCTGTGGAAGCGGGCGCCGTCATACACAATCCGGTTGTAGGCCTCATCGGACAGGAGATAGATCCGCCGCCCGTTCCGCTCCGAGGCGAGTTCCAGCATCGCGGCCAGCTTCACCAGCAGCGTCTCCGGGTAGATCCGGCCCGTGGGATTGTTGGGCGTATTGACGATCACCACCCTGGTCCGCGGCGTAATGGCGGAGGCTATAGCCATCAGATCCAGGTCGAACGTCTCGGGGTTGATGTGCACTTTGACCGGCACCAGCCCGGCCTCCACAATGATCGGTTCGTACAGGAACCATGGCGGCAGGCTGTAAATCACCTCGTCGCCCGGATCGGCCACGGCCTTCAACGCCATGGCTATGGCCGTGAAACCGCCCGTGGTGAGCAGGAAGTCCTCCGGCTCGAACGGCATCTCGAGCAGACGCCGCAGCGATTGGGCCGCGGCGACCTGGGCTTCCGCGCCGTTCGTCTTGTACGCAAACCAGCTTTCGTTCCGGGGTTCGAGCTGGTCCCGCAACGCCGAGACATACGCCTCCTGCGGCATCTGATGCGGATTGCCCAAAGTGAAATCGCAGATTCCCGGGTCATGCTGGCGGCGGGCATGGGTGCGCAGGAATCCCTGCACCCTCAGCAAGGATGGAATGGACGCCACTGCCCTGGCCCGGGCCGGGAAATCCACGCGGGTGGAGAGTTTTGAATCGTAGATGCCGGCCATGAAATCAGCCCCCTGGTTAAGCAGCACGGAAGTCAGCTCGCTGCTGAGCCAGTGGAGGCTGTTGTGCGATTTATTCTGGCCCCCGCCGGCGGCAATGTAAATGGGACGGAACTCCGCTGGCCCATACCAATGAGGGACCCGCCAGGTCAACACTCGCTTTTCCGCTTTTCGCTACCTGCCGCAACATCCGTAAAGTAGGGGGCGGACCCTGGCGCTCCTTGTGCGCGGTCCCATGGGTTGACCGGGAACTGGGCTCGATCAACTGCGCATCTCACCCGAACGCGGCCTTCGCTGCGCCATGCCTGCCCCCGATCCAACCGGGCCGGCCAGACCCAGGAGTATCGTTTTGCTTCAGATCAACCTGGTTGCCGCCCTCGCGGCACTGCCCCTCCTGCTGGGCCTCGGAACGGCCCCCGCCGCGGCACCGGTTTCGACC
>NZ_JBWKYC010000017.1:0-111930 GCF_059423525.1 Arthrobacter sp. GW460-12-1-14-TSB2 | reverse complement strand
GCCCCAACCACACGGTTGGGGCTCTCCCGCATTTAAACCACCAAAACCCGCCTTCTGGCAGAGGCCGACAGGCTCCCGACCCGGAACCACAGCCCTCCCCCGGGCCCCTCCCGCAGAACCTGGGTGGGACAGGGTCCGGGTAAAGTTGTTGACCATGGACAACCTCTTTAGCCACGCTTCCCCGGCCGACGAAGCATCGGATCCCGTGGATGCCCTCGGCGCCATCGTGCACACCGTGGTGGTGCCCGGGCCGGTCTCCAAAGTGTTCATCGGGTTCACCGAACACACCCACCTATGGTGGCCCCTCGAGGATCACAGCGTGTTCGGCGCGGGCTCCTACGTTGAATTCGAAGAGAACCTGGTGTTGGAAACCGCCGACGATGGCCGCACCGCGGTCTGGGGCACCATAGACGACTGGCAGCCACCGCTGTCTTTCCACGCCAGCTGGCACCCCGGGACCACGGCGTTGTGGTCCACTGAGCTTCGCGTTGCGTTTAGGGCCGTGGAAGGGGGCACCGAGCTCCGGCTGGTGCACGACGGTTGGGAAGGCGCCGAAGACCCAGCCAGGGCTCGGGCGGAATACGATGCAGGTTGGCCGGGCGTACTTGCCCGCTTTGTTCGGTTCATGGGTGGTGCCGTTGGTTAGGGTCCGCCGCATGACCGAGGGCGAATGGCAGTCGCTACGGGCCGTACGGCTGGAGATGCTGTCAGACACGCCCACTGCGTATGTCGAATCGCTGGTGTCGGCCCAGGCGCAGACTGAAGGTCAATGGCGGAGCCGCGCCGCTGCGATGACTGCCCCGGGCAGTGTGACGTTCGTGGCTGGGGACGACTCAGGGGCCAACGGTTTTTGCGCGCTGATGCGTGTGGTGGTCAAACATCCCCAAGACATCGACCGGCCGCGTCAGGCCATGCTGATCAGTGTCTATGTGGCTGCGGCATACCGAGGCAGCGGGCTTGCCGACAAGCTTCTGCGCCATTCGGTTGAAGCTGCAGCTAGCGAGCTGGGTGCCGGGCTGTTGCAGCTCGGGGTGCACGAGGACAACACCCGTGCCCTTCGCTTCTATACACGCCACGGCTTTCATGACACTGGCCGCAGGGAAGCCTACGCACTGGATCCTGCCAAGAAGGAATTCGTCATGGAGCGGGAGTTGTAGGAGGAAGAACTTAGCGCTGTGGCGCTACATCTGCCGGTGGTACGGAGGTACTGGACCTGACCACGAACTTGGTGGGGAACTCAGTGTCCGTTGCGCCGCCGTCGGCAGCGTTCTCAAGCCCGGCGAGCAGCAGCCGGACCGCCAATGCCCCTTGGCCACGGGCGTCCTGGTCGATAGTGGTCAGCCCGAACACCTCACCAAGCTCATGGCCATCAATACCGATGACGGACAAGTCGTACGGAATCCGCAGGCCGAAGTCACGTGCGGCCAGGATGGTTCCGATGGCCATCTCATCCGACGCCGCGAACACCGCCGTGGGCCGTTCGGAAGCTCCGCCAAGCAGTTGCCGGGCACTCGCATAGGCCCCCTGGATGGTGAAGTCGGCGGAGACCTGCCATTCAGGGCGGACTGCAACGCCGGCAGACGCCATGGCTTTTTCAAAGCCGCCCTGTCGCGTGCCGGGGAGCCGGAAGTCCTGCTGATAGGAGGCGTCGCCGGTCATATGGGCGATCCGGGTGTGTCCCAGCCGGAGGAGGTGGTTGGTTGCGGCCTCGGCAATGCCGGAGTCGTTGATCCGAATGGTGGAGGCACCAGGCAACGGTCCGCCGATTCCCACGATCGGGCGATGGATGGCGAGCAGCTGCTGTATTTCAGCTTCACTGAGTTCGAGCGACACGGCGATGACCGCATCCACCCGCTTTCGCAGGAGAAAATCGTTCAGCACACTGTGCCGGCGGTCGGGCCCTTCACTGACGTTGTACAAGGTCAGGTCGTAGCCGGCATCGAGCAGTGTCGCGGACACTCCCTCCACCACCGAGGAGAAAAACCAGCGGTGGACCGAAGGAACAACCACTCCCACATTGTGGTTCCGGCCTGAAGCCAGGCTGGAGGCATGGTAGGACAACACGAAACCGAGCTCCGCCGCCGCTGTCTGCGCGCGTTCGCGGCTGCGGGGCGAGACGTTGCCTTTGCCGCTCAGCGCCCGCGACACGGTGGCGATGGATAGGCCCGCACGCTCAGCTACGTCCTTGATGCCGGGCATGTTCAGTTCTCCGTGTTCCTCACTGCTAATTCAACGACAGCCGGATCACCCAATTGGAAGGTTCAACCAGACCGTCTCACCCGAGCCTAGCTGATGACCGCCGTCGTACGTTTCCGGTGACGCCGAATGCTCAGCTGACTCCGGGGAGCTGCGCAGCAGCACACGCCCCGGCGGGAGGTCCATAGGGTCCCGTCCCGCGTTCATTACCACTAGCGTGGTGCCGTTGACGTAGGCAAGCGACGTATCGCTGCACCACCTTTCCAGCCAGGCCAGCGAGCCCCGGCCCAGGTCCAGCTGCCTCCGCATCGCCAACATCCGGCGGTAGAGGTTCAGATGCGACGTCGGCTGTGCAGTCTGCACGTCGCGTGCCAGTTCGGCGAAGCTTGCCGGCTGCGGCAGCCAAGGGTCCTGGCCGGACCCGAAACCGGTGTGCAGCTCCGCGGCGCGCCACGGAAGTGGCACCCTGCAGCCGTCGCGGCCCAGCCGCTCTCCACCGGTGCGCGCGAAGGTGGGGTCCTGGCGCTGGCTGTCCGGGATGTCGATGCCGTCCGGAAGGCCAAGTTCCTCGCCCTGATAGAGGTACGCCCCGCCGGGAAGCCCCAGCATGAACATGGAGGCAGCCGCCGCCCGCTTCCGGCCCAGCGCAAAGTCGGGCTGACGGTCAAAGGTGCCGATCCCGTCGCCGTCGCGCGGTGCCTGGCCGTCGTAGCCGAAACGGGTGGCGTGGCGGACGACGTCGTGGTTGGAGAGTACCCACGTGCTGGGAGCACCGACGGCGTCCAGCGCCACCAGCGAGTCCGTGATCACGCCGCGCAGACGGTGGACGTCAAGACCCGCATGGAGGTAGGGAAAATTGAACGCCTGATGCATTTCGTCCGGGCGGACCCAGTCGGCCAGACGTGGCAGCGGGTCCACGTTGGCTTCGGCGCACAGGATGCGGTCCGGACCGTACTCCGCCAGGATGCGGCGCCATGCCCGGTAGATGTCATGCAGGGCAGGCTGGCCGAACATTGGGGCATCGTGGCCAGGGTATCCGTCACAGCTGTTGCCATCTGCCCGGCCACCCCATTCGGGCAGCCCGGGAGCCTTCACCAGGGCATGTGCAACGTCCACGCGGAATCCGGCGACACCACGGTCCAGCCAGAAACGCAGCACCCGTTCGAACTCATCGTGGACTGCCTGGTTGTCCCAGTTGAAGTCCGGCTGGGAGGTGTCGAAGAGGTGCAGATACCACTGCCCGGGCCGGCCGTCCGGTTCAGCGATACGTGTCCAGGCCGGTCCGCCAAAGTGGGATTCCCAGTTGTTGGGAGGCTCTTCGCCAGAGGGTCCGCGGCCGTCCCGGAAGATGAACATGTCCCGCTCCGGACTGCCCGCGGGGGCGCCGAGGGCGGCTTGGAAAGCGGCGTGCTGGTCCGAACAGTGATTGGGAACGAGGTCCACGATCACGCGCAGGTTCAGGCGGGTTGCCTGCGCCATCATGGCGTCGAAGTCGGCCAGAGTGCCGAAGAGCGGATCCACGTCGCAGTAATCGCTGACGTCGTATCCGGCATCCTTCTGCGGTGAGCGGTAGAACGGCGACAGCCAGACGGCATCCACATCAAGCCGGGCCAGCTGGGGGAGTTCGGCGGTGATGCCAGCCAGATCGCCGATTCCGTCCCCGTTCAGGTCCCGGAAAGACCGCGGATAAACCTGATAAATCACCGCGGAGCGCCACCAGCCGGCAGCTTCATCTGCAGTGTGGACCAGGGTCAGCGGCCCGGCCGCTACGGCGGGGGCTTTGAGCATTGAGTCAACGGACATGCCGGTAATCGTAGAACGGAACAGCGCCAAATTGAAAACGCTTCCAATTGTGACGTGCGCCTCACTAGGCTTGGGAGTTCTTCCGCTTCAGTCCTTAATTGTTGGCGTGTTGGCGCGCCAGCTTGGGACCGCGGCTGGCGGCGCTCCATTTTGCCCAAACGGCTACTGCCGAGTAGGGTGACTTTCCAACATGGGTCATTCCGTGTACTTTGGAAGCGCTTGCAGCTGTGAGCCACATCACCGACGATGCCACAGGGCCCCAGGGGCCGACGCGTGGATGCAGGATTTTTTATGAAAGGGACACCAATGAAGGTGCAGAACACCCTCACGAGCGGGACCAGCCGCCGCGTCTTTACGGCAGGCGCGCTCTCCGTCGTGGCAGCCCTGGCGCTCAGCGCCTGCGGGGGCGCGGCCGCCACGTCGCCGGCCACCACCGCCGCCAAGCCGGATCTGAAATCCGCCGGCGCCGGCACCATCACCATGTGGGTCGACGCCGAACGGTCACCGGCACTCAAGGACATCACCGCCAAGTTCCAGGCCGATACCGGCATCGAAGTGAAGCTGGTTGTCAAAGACTTCGCCGCTGTCCGCGATGACTTCATCACCCAGGTCCCCACGGGCAAGGGTCCGGACCTGATCGTGGGCCCGCACGACTGGGTGGGCAAGTTCGTCCAGAACGGCGTGATCGCTCCGATCGAACTCGGCGACAAGTCCTCGGCCTTCCAGGACTCCTCCGTCAAAGCCATGACGTTCAACGGTTCCGTCTATGGCGTCCCGTACGCCATCGAGAACATTGCCCTGCTGCGCAACACCGACCTCGTGGCCGAGAGCGCGGCAACCCTGGATGAAGTGGTGGCGAACGGCAAGAAGGCCGTGGCGGACGGCAAAGCCAAGTTCCCGTTCCTCGTGGGCATGGATCCCAAACAGGGTGACCCGTACCACCTCTACCCGCTGCAGGCCTCCATGGGTTCGCAGGTCTTCGGCCAGGCAGCCGACGGCGGCTACGACCCCAAGCAGCTCCTGATCGGCGACGCGGCCGGCGTCGAGTTCGCCAAGAAGCTTGTGGCCTGGGGCGATACCGGTGAGAAGATCATCAACTCCAACATCACCGGAGACATCGCCAAGGAGAAATTCCTGGCCGGCGAATCACCGTACTTCCTGACAGGCCCCTGGAATGTTCCGGACGTCCAGAAGAAGGGCATCAAGTTTGCCGTGGACGCCCTGCCGACCGCCGGCGACAAGCCTGCCCAGCCGTTTATCGGCGTCAATGGCTTCTTCATCAGCGCCAAGAGCGCCAACGCCCTGGCCACCAACGAGTTCGTGACCAACTACCTCACCTCGGAAGCGGCCCAGGACTCCATGTACAAGGCCGGCGGCCGCCCGCCGGCCCTGAAGGCGTCCTTCGAGAAGGCTGCCAGCGACCCCGTCGTGGAAGCGTTCGGCAAGATCGGTGCCACCGGTGTTCCCATGCCGGCCATCCCGGAAATGAGTGCGGTCTGGGCCGACTGGGGAGCCACCGAACTGGCCCTCATCAAGGGCCAGGGCGATCCTGCTGCCGACTGGGCCAAGATGTCGGCCAGCATCAAGGCGAAAATCGCCGGCTGACCCCTTTCTGGTCTACTCCCGACAGCACCGGCCGGGCAGCTTCATGCTGCCCGGCCGGCTGCTGCAGCCCCCGCTTTGCTGCAGTGCCCTCGCTGCGCCCGCAATTTCCACGGCCCCGCTTCTCCCAAGGACCATAGACAGCCATGCCCAAAACCGATCTTTTCCAGGATTCCCCGCAGCCCCCGTCGCCAGCAGCTTCGCCAACCTGGGAGGGCAACACGCCAGACCAGCCGGGCGGGGCCCGTAGCAGCCGCTCCCGCCAGGATTCCACCAGGGGAATCGTGGCCAAGATCGTGCTCCTGGGCCTGGTGGACGCCCTGGCCGTCTATGTCCTGATGATGCTTTTCCTCAGCCAGTCCTGGGGTGCGCTGGCGGTCTCTTCCGCCGTCGTACTGGCCATTAACTGGATCTACCTCCGCAAGGGGGGACTGCCCGCCAAATACCTGGCGCCGGGCGTGCTGTTCCTGCTGGTGTTCCAGGTCTTCGTGGTGCTCTTCAGCGGCTACATCGCCTTCACCAACTACGGCGACGGGCACAACAGCACCAAGGATGACGCCATCTCGGCCATCCAGCTCACCGCCCAGAAACGCGTTCCGGACTCGCCGGCCTACAAGGCGGCGGTGCTCACCAAGGGCAACGACTTCTACCTGTTGTTCACCGATCCGGATGGCAAGGCCACGATCGGCAGCACCGGCACGCCCCTGCAGGAAGTGCCCGACGCCGGTACCGATTCCACGGGTAAGGCCAACTCCGTCGACGGCTACCAGACGCTGACCTTCCAGGAAATCGTCGCCAACCAGCAGGAGATCCTGGCCATCACCGTGCCCGTCTCGGACAATCCCGCTGACGGCACCCTGCGCACGGCAGACGGAAGCAACGCCTACGAGTTCAAGCCGGCGCTGACGTATGACGCCGCGGCCGATACCTTCACCGACACCGATACGGGGGCCGTCTACCGCGACAACGGCAGGGGCGCCTTCGCCGACGGCAGCGGCCAAACCCTCACCACGGGCTGGAAGATCGACGTCGGCATGGAAAACTTCGCCCGTGCCTTCACCGATCCCAGCCTCCGAGGACCTTTGCTGGGCGTCATCCTGTGGACGTTCACCTTCGCCGTCACGTCGGTGGCACTGACTTTTGCGCTGGGACTGTTCCTGGCCGTCACGTTCAACCGCGAGGACCTGCGCGGCAAGAAGGTGTACCGGATCCTGATGATCCTGCCCTATGCGTTCCCCGCGTTCCTGTCCGGCCTGGTCTGGTCCGGCATCCTCAACCCGCAGTTCGGCTGGCTCAACCAGACGCTTCTGGGCGGGGCCACGATCGGCTGGCTCACCGACCCTTTGCTTGCCAAGGTCAGTGTCCTGGTGGTCAACCTGTGGCTCGGATTCCCGTACATGTTCCTGGTCTGCACCGGTGCACTCCAGTCGCTGCCCACCGAACTCGACGAAGCTGCCCGGATGGACGGAGCCGGCCCGTGGCGGGTGTTCCGGTCCATCAAGCTGCCGCTCTTGCTGGTCTCCATTGCACCGCTGCTGATTTCCTCTTTCGCCTTCAATTTCAACAACTTCAATGTGATCTACATGCTCACCGGTGGCGGGCCGCGCTTCGCCGACACCGACCGGGACATTGGAGCCACTGACATCCTGATCACCCTCGTGTACAAGGTTGCCTTCGGGCAGGGCACCGGCCGTGACTACGGCCTCGCCAGCGCCCTGGCGATCATCATCTTCATCATCGTGGCCACTGTTTCGGCCATCAGCTTCAAGCAGACCAAAGCACTCGAGGACGTGAACTCATGAACGGGTCAACGGCACGCACCCGCACGACGGCGGCTCCCGCCCCAGGCTCCACCCTCACCGCAGCGGGCACCGCAGCCGGGACCACCGATGTCGATCAGCTGAGGCTGTTGCACCGGCGGCGCACGTTCGGTGTCTGGTTCAAGGACAAAGGGTGGCGTCATCTCGTAGGAATCGCAGTGACCATCTTCGCGATCTTCCCGCTGCTCTATGTACTGTCTGCCGCGTTCAACTCCACCGGTACCCTCGTGGGCTCGAATGCGCTTTTCAGCAAACTCGACCTCGGCAACTTCACCGCCTTGTTCAACGACCCGTCCCGGCCCTTCGGCCGCTGGTTCGTGAACACCATGGTGGTGGGTGTGGTGACTTCCGCGGCGACGGTGTTCCTGGGCGCCATGGCCGCCTACGCATTTTCCCGCATGCGCTTCAAGGGGCGCCGGATCGGGCTACTGAGCCTGCTGCTGCTCCAGATGTTCCCGCAACTGTTGGCCGTGGTGGCCATCTTCCTGTTGCTCAGCGGGATCTCCGAGGTCATTCCGGCCCTGGGCCTGGGCAGCCAGCTCGGCCTGATCATGGTGTACCTCGGCGGCGCCCTCGGGGTGAACACCTACCTCATGTACGGCTTCTTCAACACCGTTCCGCAGTCCCTGGACGAGGCGGCAAAGATTGACGGCGCCAGCCACGTGCAGATCTTCTTCGGCATCATCCTGCGCCTGGTCACGCCGATCCTCGCCGTGGTGGGGCTGCTTGCCTTCATCGGCATCTCCAGCGAATTCGTGATCGCCAGCGTAGTGCTGACGGACCCGGACAGCCAGACGCTCGCCGTCGGACTCTACTCCTTTGTCGCCCAGCAGCGCTCGGAGAACTGGGGGGTCTTCGCCGCCGGCGCCGTGCTCGCCGCCGTCCCGGTGATGGCACTGTTCCTGTTCCTGCAGCGCTACATCGTCAGCGGCCTCACCCAGGGCTCGGTCAAGGGCTGAGCATGGCGGCATTCCTCCAGCCCGGTCCGGTCCCACCCGGGCCCCTCCCGCACCACGACGGTTCGCCGCTGCATGCGCCCCGGCGCACTGCACTGGGCGATACTGCCCGGCTCCGCATGAGGGTCCCCGCAGCGTGGGGGCATGCCGCCCGGGTCTGGGTGCGGTCGGTCCAGGACGGCGAGCCGCGGTACGACGCCGCCCGCAGCCTGGGGGAGTCGGACGGCTGGACCTGGTGGGAAACGGAAATGACGGTCACCAACCCGGTGGCGCGGTACCGCTTCCTGCTGGAAGTCGCGGCCGGCGAGTACGACGGCGGGACGCCCGGCACCGGGACGCTCGGCACCGGAACAGCGGCCGGCAGCGCGGGGTACTGGAGCCTCAACGCGCAGGGACTGTTCCGCCGCGACGTCTCCGACTACGCGGACTTCCGGCTGACCTCGTTCCCCGCCGCTCCCCAGTGGCTGCGCCGGGGAACGATGTACCAGGTGTTTCCGGACCGCTTCGCGCGCTCCGCGGACGCCGACTCGCATCCGGCGCCTGACTGGGCCATCCCGTCCGGCTGGGACCGCACGCCCGTGGAGGGAACCGGGCCGGCCACGCCGTTCCAGTTCTACGGCGGCGACCTCACGGGGGTGGCCGAAAAGCTGGACCATATCCAGGGACTCGGCGCCGACATCATCTACCTGACGCCGTTCTTCCCGGCGCGTTCCAACCACCGTTACGACGCCTCCACCTTCAACGCGGTGGATCCGCTGCTCGGCGGGGAGAGCGCCCTCGTGAAACTG
Source organism: Arthrobacter sp. GW460-12-1-14-TSB2 (assembly GCF_059423525.1). Taxonomy (NCBI): domain Bacteria; kingdom Bacillati; phylum Actinomycetota; class Actinomycetes; order Micrococcales; family Micrococcaceae; genus Arthrobacter; species Arthrobacter sp. GW460-12-1-14-TSB2. The sequence continues at coordinate 102,765 of NZ_JBWKYC010000017.1, read as the reverse complement.
GTGGAAGCAGCACACGCCCGCGGCATCAAAGTGCTGGGCGACCTCACCGCCAACCATTCCGGCGATGCCCACGAGTGGTTCCGGCGGGCGCTGGCCGATCCGGCATCCGCTGAAACCGGCTACTACTATTTCACGGAGTCCAAGGAGCCGGGCACCAAGCCGGGCACCGGGGAGCAGGGCGTCCGGAACTACGAGGCCTGGTACGGTGTTGCGTCGCTGCCCAAGCTCAACTGGTCCTCCGAGGAGCTAAAACACAAGTTCGTCCTGGACGATGACTCCCCGGTGGCGCGCTGGCTCAGGCCCCCGTTCAACCTGGACGGCTGGCGGATCGACGTCGGCAACATGACCGGCAGGCTGGGCGCCACGGACCTCAACCGGGAGGTGGCGCGGCTTATCGCGGACCGGGTCCGGGATATCAACCCCGAAGCCGCGTTGCTGGCCGAAGCCACCAACGATGCCGCACCGGACTTCACCGGCGAACACTGGCACGGCGCTATGACCTACGCCAACTTCACCCGTCCGCTGTGGTCCTGGCTGGCAGGGGACGCCGCGCACGTCAATTTCTTCGGCACCCCCCTTGCCGGGCCCAACCGGATGGGTGCCGAGGATTTCCTCGCCACCCACCTGGACCTGGCGGCAGCCTTCAGCTGGGACCTCCGGCTCCAGAACATGAACGCCCTGAACAGCCACGACACCGCCCGTGCAGCCACGGTGATGATTGACGGCGGGCAGCTGCTCGGGGCCGTCATGATGTTCACCCTTCCGGGTGTTCCGGTGGTCTTCGCGGGAGACGAGTTCGGACTTAAAGGGCACAATGGCGAAGACGCCAGGACGCCGATGCCGTGGGACGACCCCCGCCGGGTCGAGGCGGACCTCCGCCCCGGCTATTCGTCCCTGGCATCCCTGCGCCGTGGGCAGCCGGCGCTCACGGAGGGCGGCATCCGCTGGCTGTATGCCGACGGCGACGCGCTCGCCTATGTACGGGAGACGGCGGAGAGTGCTGTCGTGGTGTTCGTGGCTCGCGCCGCCGCGAGGGCGGATCTCGCCGCCGGCGCACTGTCTCCGGCCCAGTTCGCCGCCCTCGCCGCCGATCCGGCCTTCAGCACAGGTGACGTCACCGCGTATACAGGTGCATGGGCTGCCGGAACCCGGATCAGCGCGGGCGAGGCCGCGGCGGCGGTCTGGGTGCTTCCCGGTACCCGGGCACCGGGAGCTGAAGCTGCTGCGGGCTCAGCAGCAGGGATGCAGGGTCCGCCCGTTTAGACTGGAGGCCGGATTCGACGGACCTGGAGGCCGCATGAGCAACATTGTTGACGAGCTCAAAACCATCCTGGAGCCCGGCAAGCTGGCCGTGGACGAAACGACCTTGGCCAGTTACGCCGTGGACCAGGCACCGGTTGTCGACTACCAGTTGCCGCTGGCCGTCGTCTGGGCCGAAACAGTCGCGGACGTCCAGGCTGTGGTCAGTGCCTGCGCCAAGCACAGTGCGCCCATTGTTGCCCGCGGGGCCGGCACCGGGGTTTCCGGCGGCGCCCACGCCAGCCCGGGGTGCATCGTGCTGAGCCTTGAACGCATGAACCGCATCCTCGCCCTGAGCCCGGACGACGAGACCGCCGTCGTCGAACCCGGCGTGATTAACGCGGCCCTCAACGACGCAGCAGCGGTGCACGGGCTGATGTATGCCCCGGATCCCGCGAGCTTCCGCACGTCCACTCTCGGCGGCAATGTTGCCACCAACGCCGGTGGCCTGCGCTGCGCCAAGTACGGCGTCACCCGCGATTCCGTGCTGGCCCTCGACGTTGTCTTGGCAGACGGTTCCCTCATTCACACCGGGCACCAGACGTTCAAGGGTGTTGCCGGCTACGACCTGACCGGGCTGTTCGTTGGCTCGGAAGGAACGCTCGGCATTGTGGTCGGGGCGACGCTGCGGCTGAAGTACCTTCCCCGTGAAGTGCACACCATTGCCGCGTTCTACCCGGACTTCCGCAGTGCCGCGGCGGGTGTCCTGGCCGTGGGGAAAGCGCGCGTGCAGCCCGCCATCATGGAGCTGCTCGACGGCGGTTCGCTGCGTCAGCTCGATGAGATCCATGGCTCGGACCTCAGCACCCGTGGAGCCTCGCTCCTGCTGATCCAGACGGACGGCTTCGGGGCGGCGGCGGAAGCCGATGTGGTCCGCGAGGTTCTTGCCGCCACCGGAGCCACAGTGACCACTGAGGCCAGCGCGGAAGCCGAACAGCTGGTGGAACTCCGGCGGAACAGCCGCGGCGTTGAAGTGGACGACGAATACCGGGTGGGGGAGGACGTGGCCGTGCCGCGCTCGCGGCTTGTGGACTACATCGGCGAACTTGAAGCCATGGCCGTGGCCCACGACGTGCAGCTCAAAGTGGTGGCCCACGCCGGCGACGGCAACCTGCACCCGACCTTCTGGGTGGACCGCGTGGACCACCAGGTGGACGCCGACGCCATGCAGCGGCTGGGCGAATGCCTGGACAGATCAATCACGGTGGCCCTGGCCATGGGCGGAACCATCACCGGCGAGCACGGGATCGGGCAGTACAAACTGCGGTGGCTTGGCCTGGAACAGCCGGAACCCGTCCGGGAATTGCAGCGCCGGATCAAACATCTCTTTGATCCGGCCGGCATCCTGAACCCCGGGAAAGCGATCTAGGGGGCCGGCGACGTTAGTCGTCGGAGTCGGGGTATTCGTCGATGTCCTCGTCGCCGTACCGGGACTGCTCGGTTTCCACTTCGAGGATCTTGAGCAGCTCGGTGTCCGGGTTGAGCATGATCGCTGCTTCGTCGCGGCGGTGCCGGAGGATGGAGTCGATGTAGGACTGCACGGCCTCCGCCAGCGGAATGTGCCGTTCCTGCTTCTCGGACATGTACCAGCGGTGTTCCAGCACTTCGTGGACGGCTTCGGCGGGTTCGAGCTTGCCGGAGAGGTCGCGGGGAATCGAACGGACAATGGGCTCGAAGATTTGGCTGACCCACAAGTGGGCGCTGTATTCCTCATCCATGGAGGGGTTGTTGTCCGCGCGGAACGAGTCCATGTCGTTGAGCAGGCGACGGGCCTGGTTCTCCTGGGCGTCCAGCCCGGTCAGCCGCAGCAGGCGGCGCTGGTGGTGGCCGGCGTCCACCACCTTGGGCTGGAGCTGGATGGTGGAGCCGTTCTGGGTGGTCTTGATCGCGTATTCCTCAACGTCGAACCCCAGCTCGTTGAGTTTCCGGATCCGGGCTGCCACGCGCCAGCGTTCGCCGATCTCGAAGGATTCCTTCTCGGTAAGCTCGGTCCAGAGCCTCCGGTAGCTGTCCATGATGAGTTCGCTGGTGGCCACCGGGTCCACTTTTTCTTCGATCAAACCGCCGTCCAGCAGGTCCATCAGCTCGCCGGCGATGTTGACCCGGGCGATCTCGAGATCGTACTCGCGCTGGCCGGTGGACAGGTCCGGGTACAGCTCGCCCGTCTCGGCGTCCACGAGGTAGGCAGCGAAAGCGCCGGCGTCGCGCCGGAAGAGCGTGTTGGAGAGCGAAACGTCGCCCCAGTAGAAGCCGATCAGGTGAAGGCGAACCATCAGCAGCGCCTGGGCATCGATCAGCCGGGTGAGGGTGTCCTTGCGGAGCATCTGTGAGAAAAGCGCGCGGTAGGGCATGGAGAACTTCAGGTGCCGCGTGACCAGCACCGGATTCAGCGGCCGGCCGTCCGGTGTGGTGCGGCCGGTGATAACGGCTACGGGCTCGACGCAGGGTACGTCCAGGCGCGCCAGCTTGCGGAGCATGTGGTACTCGTGGCGGGCCACGTGTTCGGACGTTTCCTTGATCGCGATCACCGAGCCGCCCAGGTGCGCGAAGCGCACGATGTGCCGGGATATGCCTCGGGGGAGAGCTGCGAGGTATTCCGCGGGCCAGTCCTCCAGGGCGATGTGCCAGGGCAGATCCAGGAGTTCGGGATCAGCGGAGGCGGCGGTGATGCTCAGGTTGCTCGAGACGTTGGAACTCTTGTCGTCGTTGGCGCTGGCCGCTTCAAACCGAGGTAGTTTGCCGATCTGGCCGTAGTCGGTGGGTTCGTCGTGCCATTGGGCGTTGCTTTCCTCGGTCATGTGCCAATTCTTCCGTACGTAGGGGCAGGCGGCCTAAACAAACGTCAGGAAACCGCGCTTAAATCACGACGGCGGCCCGTCCAGTGAGGAGGGGCCGCCGCCGTTCAGTGCTAAAGGCTAGTCGCCGAGGCGCAGGCCGGTCTTGGTGTCGAACAGGTGCACGTGTCCGGACTGCGGGCGAACGTAGATGGATTCGCCCTTCATCGGGGGACGGCGGCCGTCGACGCGTGCCACGATGTCGTGGCTCTTGCCGTCCAGCGTGGTGTGGCCGTAGACGTAGGCGTCGGCGCCGAGTTCTTCGACGACGTCAACCTCAACCTGAAGGCCTTCACCGGCGGCGACCTGCTCCAGGTCCTCCGGGCGTGAACCGAGGGTGACGGTGGCGCCGTGGGCTTCTTCGAGGATGTTGCGCGGTACCGGGTACACGGTTCCGCCGAACTGGACGCCGCCGTCGACGACGGGGAGTTCCAGCAGGTTCATGGCAGGGGAGCCGATGAAGCCGGCAACGAAGACGTTCTTGGGCTTGTCGTAGAGGTTGCGCGGGGTGTCAACCTGCATCAGCAGGCCGTCCTTCAGCACAGCCACGCGGTCACCCATGGTCATGGCCTCGACCTGGTCGTGGGTCACGTAGACGGTGGTGACGCCCAGGCGGCGGGTCAGGGATGCGATCTGCGTACGGGTCTGGACGCGGAGCTTGGCGTCGAGGTTTGAGAGCGGCTCATCCATGAGGAAGACCTGCGGGTTACGCACGATTGCGCGGCCCATGGCGACACGCTGGCGCTGACCGCCGGAGAGTGCCTTCGGCTTGCGGTCCAGGTACGGCTCGAGGTCAAGAAGCTTGGCTGCTTCGCGGACACGCTCGGCGCGCTCTTCCTTGCTGACGCCGGCGATCTTCAGCGCGAAGCCCATGTTGTCCGCAACGGTCATGTGCGGGTACAGGGCGTAGTTCTGGAAGACCATCGCGATGTCGCGGTCCTTCGGCGGAACGTCCGTGACGTCGCGGTCTCCAATGAGGATGCGGCCTGCGTTGACGTCCTCAAGACCTGCGAGCATGCGCAGGGAGGTGGACTTGCCGCAGCCGGAGGGTCCAACGAGGACCAGGAATTCGCCATCGGCGATGTCGATGTTGAGCTTATCGACGGCGGGCTTATCGGTGCCCGGGTACAGACGTGTTGCGTTATCAAAAGTAACTGTAGCCACAGTTATCAATCCCTTCACCGGCAGGTACGTGCCGGACGATCCGTTGTGAATGGTTCATGTTTATTCAGTTGTCCACGGTCTTTCAGCCGTGTACTCCCCGGCCGAAGCCGAGGAGTATCGCGTGACGCCGCACGGTGTCTGTGCGCCACGTCACAAACAGAGTATGTCAGATTTTATGCATTTGGGTGCAAATGTTACGGGCGTCACATGTGAGATTGGTGACGGTGTCCGTCCGGAGCGTGGATTTACGCGGGCGGCTACGCGGATTCCGCCAGGGCCAGGGTGCGTTCACGGAGCAGTGTTTCCAGCAGCTCGGCGATGTGCACGGGCGCCTCCACGCGGAACTGCGCCTGCGTGAAATCGAGCCCCACCTTCACGCCCACGTCGCCCGGATACAGCCGGCCCAAGGCGTCTTCATCGGTGGTGTCGTCTCCGGCGAACACCACCGCTGTGGCGTCGGTCGCCTGGCGCAGGAAGGCCATGCCCTCACCCTTGGAAGCGTGAACGACGGACGTCTCCAGCACGCGGTTGCCGTTCTTCAGGTGCACGTCCGGCCGGTCCTGCAGGGCTGCGCGGGCTGCGGCGACGGCGTCTTCGGCCACGTCGTCGGCGGCCAGGCGGGTGTGGAGCACGACGCCGGCCGGCTTGTCCTCCAGCAGGGTGCCCGGCGCCTGTTCCACGATCTCTTCAAGGACGCGGCGGACTTCTGCCAACAGCGTCAGCTGGTCCGGGTCCAGGGTGAGTTCGGAAGAACCCGGTCCCAGCCAGGCTTCGGCCCCGTGGCTGCCGATGAGGAGCGTCTCGGGCGGCGGCGAAGCGACCGCCCGGAGGCTGGCGAGGGCCCGGCCCGAGATGAGTGCCGTCGTCGTTCGCGGGAGGACCGCAAGGGCGGCGAAGGCGGCGGCGGACCGGGGGAGGGGACGGGCATCAGCCGCGTGGTCAACCAGCGGGGAGATTGTTCCGTCAAAATCCATGGCCACCAGGAGGTGCTCGGTGGCGGCCACCTTTTTGAGGGCCGCCAGGAGTTCCGGCTGAAGCGTGAGGGGCGTCTTGCCCGGGGCTGCATCAGGTGTCATCGCGGACCACTTTCTCTTTGAGCGCTGCAAGGAAGTCGGCTGACCAGTGATCGACGTCGTGGTCCAGGATCTGCTTGCGCATGGACCGCATCCGGCGGGCCGCCTCGGCGGGCTGCATGTTGACGGCCCGCATGATGGTGTCCTTGAGGCCGTCGATGTCGTGCGGGTTCATCAGTAAGGCCTGCTTGAGCTGGTCCGAGGCCCCGGCGAATTCGCTGAGCACCAGGGCGCCGTCGTTGTTGGTGCGGGCGGTCACGTATTCCTTGGCAACCAGGTTCATGCCGTCACGCAGTGCCGTGACCAGCATGACGTCGGCCGCCAGGTACAGTGCCACCATCTCATCGATGGGGTAGCTGTGGTGCAGGTAGCGCACTGCGGTGTTCTGCATGGTGTCATAGGTGCCGTTGATGTGGCCCACGGTGCCCTCCACCTCTTCGCGCAGCAGCCGGTATTGCTCCACCCGCTCCCGGCTGGGGCTTGCCACCTGGATCAGGGCCGCGTCCTCCACCGTGACCTTGCCGTCGGCCAGCAGTTCCTCGTAGGCCTTGAGCCGGTGCCGGATGCCCTTGGTGTAGTCGAGGCGGTCGACGCCGAGGAGGATGGTCTTCGGATTGCCGAGGTCCCGGCGGATCTGGTGGGCTCGCTCGATGATCTCCGGCTTGCGGGCCAGTTCGCTGATCTGCTTGACGTCGATGGAGATGGGGAACGCCTGCGCACGGGCAATGTGGGTTGTTGCCCCGTCCGGTCCCTTGACGTGCACCTGCTGCTGCTTGACGCTGGCACCGAGGAAGCGGCGGGCTGAACGCATGAAGTTGCCGGCATCGCTGGGGCGCTGGAAGCCCACCAGGTCGGCGCCGAGGAGGCCGTCAATAATGGCCCGGCGCCAGGGAAGCTGGGCGAAGATTTCCGGCGGAGGGAAAGGGATGTGGTTGAAGAACCCGATCTTGAGGTCCGGGCGCGCTTCGCGGAGCATCTTGGGGACCAGCTGCAGCTGGTAGTCCTGCACCCAGACCGTGGCCCCCTGGTCGGCGTGCCGCACGACGGCGTCAGCGAACCGCCGGTTGACCTTGCGGTATGAATCCCACCAGGTCCGGTGGAATTCCGGCGGCGCAATCACATCGTGATACAGCGGCCAGAGCGTGGCGTTGGAAAAGCCCTCATAGAAGAGCTCGACGTCGTCCGTGCTCAGCTGCACCGGGACCAGATCCATTCCCCCATGGCTGAAGGGCTTGACGGTCTCATCCGGGGCGCCATGCCAGCCCACCCACGCGCCGTCGGTCTTGGTCATCATCGGGGCCAGTGCGGTCACCAGGCCGCCGGGAGACCGGCGCCAGCCGTCCTCGCAACCCCTGTCCTCCGGTGCGCAGCGGTCAACCGGGAGCCGGTTGGACACCACCATGAAGTCGTACAGCGCGGCAGCCTCGTGGCCGCCGCCGCGCGCGGGTTTTCCTTCAGCGGTTGCTTCGGATTTGTCACGGTGCGTAGTGTGCATTGGTGCCCCTTGGGTTGCTAACGGCTCGAAGTCAACCCTAGTCGGCTGGAATCTTCCGTGCTATCCATCCGTTGGGCAGACGGACGGAAAGTTGAAGGCGCAAGCTCTCAGGTTTCTCCCCTAAACTGACAAAGTTGCCACTGATGTGGTCCGCACCTGGCCGATCGACCCGAGGAACTGATGAGCGCCGCAAACGAACCCCGCAAGTCCAAAGCAGAACGCACTGCCGAGGCCCGCGAGAAAGCCCGTGAAATCCGTGAGGCGCAGCTGAAGAAGGACAAGCGCAATAAACTCCTCATCGGCTGGGGCATTGTGGTGGCCGTCGTAGCCATCCTCGCAATCGTTGCACTGGTAGTCAGTTCCAACATCAGGAACAACGCTCCCGTGGCAGACGAAGGCCCCACTCCGGCCAACGGCAACATCCACGGCGGCGTGACGCTGCTGGCAAACTCCGAGGTAGTGAAGTCCGATCCCGCCGCGGTGAACGTGAAGGACGTCCCGTCTAAGCCGGAAACGCCGCCTGCAGAGGTGAAGGCACCCGGTGCTGAGGCGGAAGCCGGCAAGCCCGTGAAGGTGGTCGTCTATATCGACTTCATCTGCCCCGTCTGCAAGCGGTTTGAAACCACCTACAACGAACAGCTGACCAGCCTCCGCAACGAAGGCAAGATCTCGCTGGAGTACAGGCCGCTCGGTTTCCTGGACCTGCAGTCCACCACCAACTACTCCTCCCGCGCGGCCAACGCTGCGGCCTGCGTAGTCAACGAATCGCCCGAAAAGTACTCCGACTTCGTCAACGCTCTCTTCGCGAAGCAGCCCGCGGAAGGCAGTGCCGGCCTTTCGGATGACGATCTGAAGAAGATGGCCACGGACGTGGGCGCCAAGAGCATCGACACGTGTGTGGAAGAGAAGAAATACCGGCCCTACGTAAAGGTGGCCACGCAGGAGGCTGCTGCCATCGGTGTGACCGGCACTCCGACTGCCTTCGTGGACGGCAAGCAGTGGGGCAAGGGCGACTCCGCCAATACCGACCTGATCCCGTTCATCCAGGCCGCAATCGACGCCAAGGGCTAACAACCACCCTCGCGCATCAGGCCAGTGGCCCGGTTCCGAAACCATCCGGCACCGGGCCACTGCCGTTTTTACCAGCGGGGCGTCCTTGGGCTAACCTTATCTAGCACTGCATCCAGTGCCGCTCGTTGCGCCTGATCCGTCAGGCAGAAACAGGCACGCCTCCTTAGCTCAGTTGGCCAGAGCACCGCTCTTGTAAAGCGGGGGTCGTCGGTTCGAATCCGACAGGGGGCTCCACTGTGGCTTGACCTGCTGTTGTAGCGCCGCAGGGCAGGGGCCTTTTGCTTTTTCAGGTCGTGGACCACCCTTTACTCACCCGTATCGGCGGCGGACTTAACCCTGCGTCGGCGATTGCACTTCCGGGCTGGGCTGCATCGAAGGCGCTGAGCACCGCGGTCGTGTCGAAGTCCTCCTTAGATTCCCCGACGTACTGTTTCCGGATCATCGAGTGTCAGTGGCGTGTCATCGTGGAGCTTCGCATTCCGCTGTAGGCTGCCACGACCCCTACCAGGAAAATGAGAACGGCGAGGTAGATCAGGCCGAGGTGACCAAGCGTGGCCAGACCCCATGGGTAGTGCGCGGGGAGGGCAACGGCGAGTCCGACGACCGGGACTATAACGGCTGTGGCAAAGGCCCACCGTTCTCCGCGGCGCACTCCATACCAGGACAGGCCCGCGACGGCGAGCCCGGTAGCAGCGATGAAGCCGCTGACCGCGATGTGCAGATGGCTGATGTAGTGATACAGCTGAGGGCTGAACGCCTCGATTTCCGCCTTCCCCTTGTCCACTTGTTCGGGGCCGATGCCCAGCTCGAGGAAGGCGTCCGTGAAGTTGAGTACAAGGAAGATTACGGCGTAACCCACGAAGGCCAGCCCGGCCAGCGTCATGAGAGCGGCTCCTGTCCGGAGACGGGACTTTTCTCCTTTGGGAGCTTGGATGGTGGACACGGCCACCACCCCCTTTCTTAATTTAAGTAGGTACTTGAATAAGAATCCTCTGACGGTAGGCTTGTCAAGAGAACTCTTGAATAGGAGGGTGAGTGGGCAACCAGCAGGACAAGGATGCGCTCTTCGACGCCCTCGTCGAAGCTGCAAAGGCGTTGGGGAACGGCAGAAGGGCGCAGCTGATCGATATCCTTGGGCAAGGCGAACGGTCGGTTGACGAGCTGGCCGCAGAGATCCACCAGAGTATGGCCAACACATCCCAGCACTTGCAGCGCCTGCTGCGTGCCGGCATCGTCTACTCCCGACGGTCGGGGACGAGGATCTATTACTCGCTTGCCAGCCCCGCAGTGGAGCGGCTATGGCGAGCACTTCGGGAGGCGGCCGAAGCGCATTCGGGGGAGCTGGGCGATCTCGTCCGTGCCTATGTCGGCGACCGCGCCGACCTGAGCATGATCACGCGTGACGAGCTGCTGCTGCGGCTGCGGCAGGGCGACGTCGTTGTGCTGGACGTGCGGCCGCAGGCAGAGTACGAAGGCGGACATATCCCGGGGGCGCTTTCCGTGCCCTTCTCGGACGTTAAGTCTCGACTGCGCGAGGTTCCCCAGGGGAGCGAAATCGTCGCCTACTGCCGCGGACCATACTGCCTATACGCGGACGAGGCCGTGCGGCTGCTCACGGACGAAGGGCGCCTCGCCACAAGGCTTGAGGACGGCTTCCCCGAGTGGAAGGCGGCAGGGCTCCCGATAGAACAGTCGGCTACGGTCCGGAATGCACCGCCGCGGCCCTGATCCAGTGGTGCCACCGCCGACGTGGACACTGCGTTCATCGACCCGTGATCACCCTGGCAGAACGGCTTCACCGGATCCTTCAATGTCCAGTTCAGAAGGGAATACTCTCTCGGAAGAAATATGGACACCATTGCCGAAGCGAAATATTGGGCCAACGCGTCAGTGATGGTCGAAAACCGAGCCGTTTCGCCCAGCCGTCGTTGGCAAGGTCGGCAGCCGACCCGCGAGTTTCGGCGGCCTCAGTGCCCGTCCGTAGGCGAGGTCCTTGCCGTCCTTCAAACGGTGCTCGCATTCCTCCCCGAACAACCCCGCCAGGCGGCCATGTTTCGCGCCTATTGCTGGCTTCGTGTGAGGCCTACACTGTTGCATCCAGCGGTGCAATGCATGAAGGAGGACGTCATGGCGGTCATTGAACAGGTGCGTGAAGGGATGCATGTGGTAGCACCGGATGGGAAGAAGATCGGCAAGGTCGAGGACCTGAAAATGGGTGATCCGGAGGCGGTTACTTCGGACGGCCAGACAGACGCTGAAACAGGAGGCCTGGTTAGCACGGTGATCGACAATTTCGCGGCGACCTCCAGGCTGCCTCGCCACACCGCGGAGAGGCTGCTGCGGATCGGTTATGTAAAGGTTGACAGATCCGGTCTGTTCGCCGGGCACGCGTACCTCGCCTCGGATGAGCTTGACCGGGTTGAGGGCGACACGCTGTGGCTCAAAGAGGGCGTGCGCGCCGATCACTGAGCTGACCCGCGCGCTGCTGCGGATGCACTGGTGAAGAACGGCCCCCGTCCCGGCGCAGGGCCCCGCTCCGGGTCCTTCGACCCTTGGCTGTGGCGCTCGCTCCGCGGATGGTTGGCGTATGAGCCAAGAGAAAACCGGAGTCCGGCTGGTCCAGCGCCCCGAACAGCCCACCGCCGTCATCCGCGAAAAAGTGCCCATGAACGAACTGCTGGAGTTCTTCGGGCGCGCTTATGGCGCCGTTATGGCGGCGGTCCAACAGCAGGGCGTGCAGCTGGCCGGCCCGCCTTTTGGCCGGTACCTGAGCATGCCCACCGACTTCGTCGACGTCGAGGCAGGCTTTCCGGTGTCGACGCCAATCACTGCGTCCGCAGGAGTGGCGGCCGGAACCCTGCCGGCGTGCCAGGCTTTCGAAGCGACCCACACCGGTCCCTACGACACCTTGACCACTACGTACGACGCCATCCAGGAACGGATGACGGAAGAGGGGTTCACGCCGGCTGATTCAATGTGGGAGTACTACCTCAGCGACCCCGCCAAGGAGCCGGATCCTGCCACGTGGAGGACCCTGGTGGTGTGGCCCGTGGCTTGAGTCGTAGCGCCCGGGGTTACGTGCTGATTCCCAGCGCCTAATCCTCGGCATCGATCCTTTCGAGCAGGTCCTTGGCGGCGTTGGCGATTTCGTCGTGGTTGTGCTGGGCAGCCCGGCTTTCCAAGGAAACAACCGCACAACGGTGGACCTTCTTGAAATCCCCAAAAGGAAAACTCACGCTGCCCTTGGTTCCTTCCGACTCGTCCGGATCCAGGCCCAAGTGCCACTTGGAGAACTCAGGAAAGCCGTGCTTGTCGATATAGGCATTTTCCTCGTCCGCCGACGGAGCGTGCTCGCTCCAGTCGTCCCGGGTATCGCGGACAACTTTTCCGTCCTTCACCAGGCGGCGGGCGTGCTCCAGCGCCTTCTTGTTCAGTTTCGTGGCCATGTCATACCTCCGGAGGTCGCGGATGCTGTGCGTCAAGGCTAAATCCACGGTCCACGGGCCGCCAGCACCTACCCATCCGCGAATGCCGGAAAAGTAACGCCGCGGAGACTGCGGCGAAACGTGCCCACAACACGGGGCGCCTACGTTGGGGCTATGACATCACGCCTGTTCACCAGAATCGCTTCATGGTTCGAAGCCCGGACCTTGCCTGCTGCCTCCCCGTCGGGCGACGGCGCCTGGGAACAAGGTGCGTGGGAACAGGGCAATGCCGCGATCGCCGACGTCACCAGGTGGGGCTGGCTGCCGGCGCTCAGCGGAGTGTCCATTGCGGCCGATCATGCGGCGATCGCGCACCGGAAGAAGGCTGCCGCGGCAAGCGAGGGATAGCCGCTGGCCTGCCTGTCCGGGAAGCTTGGAACCGGCCGGTAACGGTCCGATTTGTCGGGTTGAACACACTTTTCTTCAACAACCGGCATAATGTCCTAAACTGCTTCACTGAGGTGCCTGAAATGGCGCTGCGCAGCAACGAAAGTGAACCACGCAATGGCTACCGATTACGACGCCCCACGCAAGACAGAAGAAGAGTCTCCCGCTGAATCACTGGAGGCCCTTCAGGCGTCCCGCGGCGGCGGAGCCCAGACCGCCGTCATCGACGTTGATGAGAACGACACGGCTGAGGGAATTGACCTTCCCGGGGCGGACCTTTCCGGCGAAGAACTCACGGTCACCGTTGTCCCCGAGCAGTCCGACGAATTCACCTGCTCCTCGTGCTTCCTCGTCCGTCACCGGTCCCAGGTTGCCCGCGAAAAGAACGGCATGAAGTACTGCCGCGACTGCGAAGGCTAGGCAGCTTCCAGCACCCGCCCCAATTTCAGAAGCACGGCATCGAGAGGCGGGGGGGGGGGGGGGGGGGGGGGGGGGGGGCGAGCCGTGAGGCCCGCCGGCGCCTCGTCGTTATCCGGCATTACGGAAGCGTGTCCAATGACCTTCCGGAAAGCCCCTGAGTGCCGCCAAATGCGCCGCTGAATAACCGTCCCGTAATCTGCACAACCGCAATTTAACAGTTGGGCGCCGAAGGGATTTCGGCCCTCGTTTTAGCCTGTCACGGCTCCTACGCTTGAGTTATCTCATCACTTCCGAGGTGGCTGAAATGAAGAAATTCCAAGTATGGCTGGCGGCGATCCTGATGGCTGCCGGGCTCGGCCTGGTGGCCCCGGCGCCGGCATCGGCGTCCTACTGCGGTCTGGTGTGGGGGTCGCTGGCGAAATCCGAAGCCACTATGGGAACCGGGAAGGTCACCAACGTGCGTACCGGGCAGCATTACTGCTTCGACCGCCTGGTGGTTGACCTCAACGGTCCGGTGAAGGGCTACACGGTGCGGTACGTCCCCACTGTGGTGCAGGACGGTTCGGGGTTGCCGGTTCCCCTGCGGGGGCGGGCATTCCTCCAGATCACCATCAATTCACCGGCATATGACGACGGCGGCAAGTCCACATACAGCCCGGCCGACAAGAAAGAACTGACCAACGTTGGCGGCTACCAGACCTTCCGGCAAGTGGCTTGGGCCGGAAGCTTCGAGGGCTACTCGACCATGGGTCTGGGCGTCCGCGGACGACTGCCGTTCAGGGTGTTCACCCTGGACGGACCCGGAGCGGGCTCCCGGTTCGTGGTTGACGTTGCCCACTACTGGTGACCTGCCCGCCCGCTGGGCCCTGGCACTGATGCCCCTGGTGGTTTGACCCTGGTGGTCCCGGAGTTACTCCGGGACCACCAGGGCAGGAGTGTCCTTGCGGATGGTTTCGCCGCGGAAGAACCCGGGACGCAGCCTGGCCATGATGAGCATGAACACGGCGCCCAGGGCGAGGATTCCCACACCGAGGACGAAGACCAGCCCCACGCCGAAGATCTCTGATCCGCTGCCGAACTCCGGCGCCCAGCTGTCCGCGGCCGTCTGTAGGAAGACCACCAGCAGCCCCAGTCCGCCCAGTAGCGGGCAGAGCAGCCGCAGGACGAAGTGGCGGACACTGCTGAAGACGCTGTTCCGGAAGTACCAGGCGCACGCGAATGCCGTCAGCCCGTAGTAGAAGCAGATCATCAGCCCCAGGGCCAGGATGGTGTCGTTCAGGACGTTTTCGCTGACCACGTGCATCACCGCATAGAACCCCGCCGAGAGGACGCCTGCGGCAACCGTGGCGAAGCCCGGCGTCGCAAACTTCTTGCTCATGTGGCTGAACGGTTTCGGCAGGGCGCCGTAGTGCGCCATGGCCAGCAGGCTTCGGGACGGCGAGGTGAAGGTGGACTGCAGGGACGCCGCCGAGCTGGACAGGACCGCCAAGGACATGAGGATGGCAAACGGGCCCATGATGGGGGACGCCAACGCGGTGAAAATGTTCGCGTGGTTCTCTTCGTTGTTCAGCCCGACGCCCTCGGTGCCCACGCCCGCGAACATCATGGTGGCGATAGTGACCAGCAGGTAGATGCCCAGGACAATGACGGCGGTGAGGGTGCCGGCGATGCCCGCGGTCTTCTTGCCGTTGGCCGTTTCCTCGTTCACAGTGAGGCAGACATCCCAGCCCCAGTACACAAAGATGGACAGCGAAATTCCGGCGGCAATCTGCCCGAACGTCTCGATCTTTGTGACGTCAAACCATTCCCAGCTGAACGGGATGGAGGTTTCCGAGGAAGACCAGTTGGCGAAGGCCATGGCCACGAACAGTCCCAGCACCAGCAGCTGGAACCCCACCAGGCCGTACTGGACGATCTTGGTGGTGTGCAGGCCGCGGTAGCTGACCCAGACAGCCAGGGCCACGAACACGAAGCAGGTGGCGACGTTCAAGGGCTTGTTGGCGGCGAGGTCGGCAAGCTCCGGTGCGCCCGTGAGCTGGGCGAGAAACAGGTAGAAGAAGTCCACTGCCACAGCTGCCAGGTTAGACAGCACGATGATGTTCGCGGCGAGGAGTCCCCACCCGCCCATCCAGCCCACCCACGGGCCGAAGGCCTTGGTAACCCATGTGAAGGTAGTGCCGCTGTCCGGCGAGTCGGCGTTGAGTTCCCTGTAGGCCAGGGACACCAGGATCATGGGGATGAAACCGATGAGGAAAATGACGGGCAGCTGCAGCCCGGCCTCGTTCACCGTGGGGCCAAGGGCGCTGGTGAGCGTATAGGCCGGTGCGATGGTGGAAATGCCAAGGACGACGACGGCGAGGAGGCCCAGCTGCCCGCCCTTCAGTCCCTTTCCGGTGATGCCGTGCGGGGTGCCGGGCGCGTCGGTGACGGACGCCGCTGTGCCGGCTGCTTCTGTGCCGGCGGCGCCGGCCTGGGAGCCCTGGCGGATGGTTTGGGTCATGTCCGGACCTTTCACGAAGTCAATACTTTAGGGGAAGCAGCAGGCTGCTGCTGGGTGATGCAGTGGATGCCTCCGCCCCTGGCGAACAGCTCGCGGGCGTCGATGCCCACGATCCGGCGGCCGGGGTAGGCATCGGCAAGGATCCGAAGTGCCTTTTCATCGTTGGGGTCGGCGAACGTGCAGGCAATCACGCCGCCGTTGACCACCAGGTGGTTGATGTAGCTGTAGTCCACGAAACCCTCGTGGTCCCTGAGGGTGGCGGGAGCGGGGACCTCGATGATGTTCCACTCGCGGCCTGCGGCGTCCCGGGTGGTGGACAGGAAACTGATGATTTCGCGGCTGACCTCGCAATCCGGATGCTCCGGGTCCTGCTGGGAATGGACCAGCAGAGTGCCGGGGGAGGGGATGGCGGCCACGATGTCCACATGGCCGCGGGTGCCGAACCGCTCCGAGTCCCTGGTCAGGCCGCGCGGAAGCCAGACGGCGTGGGTGGCCCCGATGGTCCGGGCCAGTTCTGCTTCCACCTCGGCGTTGGTGAGACCCGGGTTGCGGCCCGGATCCAGCTGCACGGTTTCGGTCAGCAGCACTGTCCCCTCGCCGTCCACGTGAATTCCGCCGCCTTCATTGACGAGACCGGAGGCGATGTGCCGCGCTCCGGAGCAGCCGGCCACCTCCGCGCCGATCAGCGAGTCCTTGTCCCAGCGGGCCCAGTCCTGCCCGCCCCAACCGTTGAAGACCCAGTCGACGGCGCCGAGGCGGCCGTCGTCGTCGAGGACGAAGGTGGGGCCGATGTCCCGCATCCACGCATCGTTGAGGTCTGCGGTGAGCACCTCGACGGCGGGGTCCAGGTAGCGGGCGGCAATCCCAACGTCGTCGGGCGCCACCACCACGGTGACCGGCTCAAATTCGACGGCGGCATTGGCGACCGCCGCCCAGACGGTCCGGGCGGCGTGCGCCTCTTCCGCGGTGTCGCCAAGGGTGTAGCCGCCCGTTGGGAAGGCCATCCAGATGCGTTCCTGCGGGGCCGTCTCGGCGGGCATGCGCCAGCTGCTCACGCGGTCACCTCCAGGTAGACGGGGGCCGGACCGCCGAGCGGCTGGTCACCCCGGACGGGTTCGGTGAGCCGTGCATAGGTGTCCGGGCGGCGGGTGGCCAGGAACGGGAACAGCGTCAGCCAGTCCCTGCGCTGGTCCAGGTCCAGGTCGGCGACGAGGACAGCGGATTCGTCGCGGGGCGCCTGGGCGAGGATCCGGCCGTAGGGGTCCGAGATGAACGAGGAACCGTAGAAGTTCAACGTGCCTTCGTTTCCCCAGCGGTTGGGGGCCACCATGAACAGGCCGTTGGCGATGCCGTTCCCCACAATGACCTGCTGCCAGAGCGGCTGGGTGTCAAAGTCCGGGTGGTCCGGTTCGGAGCCGATGGCCGTGGGGTAGACCAGGAGTTCGGCTCCGCCCAGGGAGTACAGCCGGGCGAGTTCCGGGAACCATTCGTCCCAGCAGGTGGGCATCCCCAGCCTGGCGCCACCGAGTTCGGCGGGGGAGTGGACCTCGTAGGCATCCGTGGACGCCGGGCCCTGACGGAAGAATTTGTCCTCGTAGTAGCCGGCGGTCACGGGGATGTGCAGTTTGTGCGTGCGGGCCAGCAGTTCGCCTTCGGGAGACACCAGGATCGCTGTGTTCAAGCCGAGGCCATCGTCGGTGCCCTCAGGATTGTCCGCGCGCTGGTACAGCGACGCATGGACGGAGATGCCGTGGCGGCGTGCGGCGTCGGCGGCGAAGCGGAACGTGGGCCCGGTCAGCAGGTCCTCAGCGAGGTCCGACGGGCGGGGACGCGCGGCCCAGGAGCGTGACGTGTCATTTTCCGGGAGCGTATCCGCCGGGTAACGGGAGAGCGTCAGTTCCGGCAGGAAGACAACGGTGGCCCCCAGCCGGGCCGCGCGCCGGATGCCCTCGTCCAGTTCTGCGCGAAGCCGCGCAGGGTCGGCGTGCCAGCGGTGCTGGACCACGCCGACCCGCAGTGCGGGGCGGGCGGAAGGCTGCGTCCGGGCCAGGGAAGCGGGTGGTTCAAGGCAGGTAATTTCAATCATGGCGAATACTCCAGTGAGACGACGGTCACTAAATGAATGACGTTCATTTAGTATCCACGTCACGCCGCCGCATGGCAAGGAAAAAATGAACAATCATCATTTTGTTAAGCCCGGGGAGAGAATCGGTGGCGCCGTTGTGGCGGCTGGGATAGTTTCGAACTACCCGAGAAACCGCTGAAACCAGGAGGATCAATGAAGGCATCACCGACGCTGACCAATAATCTGCAGGCTGTGCTCGCGGACCTGATTGAACTGCACATCCAGGGCAAGCAGGCCCACTGGAACATTGTGGGAACCAACTTCCGCGACCTCCACCTGCAACTGGATGAAATTATCGACGCTGCCCGGAACTTCGCCGACGACATGGCGGAGCGCATGCGTGCACTCCACGCCCTGCCGGACGGCCGCAGCGCCACCGTTGCGGAAACCACCAGCCTGGCGCAGTTCCCGCAGGGGCTCATCAACACCAAGGACGCCGTCGACCGCATCGTCGCGGCGCTCGAAGCGGCTGTGGGCACCATGCGCAAAGTCCATGATGAAGTGGACGAGGAAGATCCCACCACGGCTGACCTGCTTCATGAGTTCATTTCGAAGCTCGAGCAGTACGCCTGGATGGTGGGCGCGGAGAACATGAAGGCCTCGGCCAGCGTGACCACTCCCGACAGCAAGTAAGCCCCACTCCTAGTCACCAGAAAGCCCGGCGCCGGATGATCTCCGGCGCGGGGCTTTCTGCTGCCGCGGAGTGGTGCCGCCTGCACGCGGCGGGGCGGGCCGCGCTACGCCGCTTTCGGCACTCCGCGGAGTACGACGGCGACCAGGACTGCCGCCCCCGCCATCAGCACCAGCCCGATGGACGCCGTCACGTGGACTCCCGACTCAAACGCAATCCGGGCGGCGGACGTCAGGGCATCTGCCAGCGGTCCGGGGAGCGACTGCGCGAGCTCCATGGACCCGGCGAGGGTCTCCCGGGCATGGGTGATCCCCTCTGCTGCACCTCCCGCGCCGGACGCTGCGAGTCCCTCCGGCAGGACCAGGTTCCGCTGGTACGACGCGGTCAGGATCGAGCCGAGCACGGCCGTGCCAAGCAGCGAGCCAATCTCGTAGCCGGTCTCTGAGATAGCGGCAGCCGCCCCTGATTTCTCCGGTGGTACGGACCCCAGGATCATGTCGTTGGAGATCGTTTCGGCTGCCCCCACGCCCAGGGCCAGGACCAGAAGGGCGCCCAACAGGAGGGCCGGACCGCCTGAGTGGTCGCCGAACGCCACCATGAAGTAGCCGGTGGCGCTCAGGCAAAGGCCGCCGGCCACCACGAAACCGGGCCGGACTTTCCGCACCAGCGGCACCACCAGCAGGCCGGCAACCACGGTGGCAACCAGGGCCGGGATCATGGCGATTCCGGCCTCCGTAGGCCGCTGGCCCTCCAGCAACTGGAGGTGCTGGGCCAGGAACAGGATGAAGCCGTTGAACGAAAATAGGGCCAGGACGTTGGCGGTGATGGCCGTGCTGAAAATCCTGTTTCCGAAGAGGCTCATGTCCAGCAGCGGGCTGCGCAACGTCTTTTGGCGCCGGACGAAGGCGCAGCCAATGAGGAGCCCGAAGCCAATGGCCGCGGCTGACGCGGGGCCGAAACCTTCCGTAGCCAATGACTTGATGCCGTAGACCAGAGGAACCATCGTCAGCAGCGAGAGGGCGATGCTGGCACCATCCACCGTTCCGGGCCGGGGATCCCTGGACTCGGGAATGAGGACAGGGCCGAGTGCGAGGATAGGCAGCATGATGGGCACTGCCACCAGCAGGATCGCTCCCCACCAGTAGTGCTCCACGAGCCAGCCGCCGAAGATCGGTCCCAGTGCGGCGCCGCCGGAGAACCCTGCCGCCCAGATGGCGATCGCCAGCCGGCGCCGGTTGGCGTCCGGAAAGATGTTGCGGATCAGGGACAAGGTGGAAGGCATAAGCATCGCCCCGAAAAATCCCAAGGCCGCGCGGCCGGCGATCAACCATTCCGCGCTGGGGGCGAACGCAGTGGCTGCGGACACCGCGGCAAAGCCGGTGCTGCCGATCAGCAGGAGCCGGCGGCGGCCGATCCTGTCACCGAAACTCCCCATCGCAACCAGGAGGCCGGCCAGGACTAGCGGGTAGGCATCGACAATCCACAGCAGCTGAACACCGGTGGGCTCGAGGCTGCGGGCGATGGCGGGCAACGCGAAGGTCAGCGCAGTGTTGTCCACTGCCACCAGCAATACCGGGAACATCAGCAGCGCCAGGGCCAGCCAGTCGCGCCCCGGCTTCGGGCCGGGTGTCCGGCTGCCGGCAGCGGCAGGGGGCCCGGCCGGACGCGCTGTGAGGTGCCGGGTTGCCGGCGTCGAGGTTGAAGATGAGTTTCCCATGGCAATAACTGTACCGTCTGGACGGTATAGTTAAGAAATGAGCCCGGGCCACCGGGCATGATAGGAACCATGGCCAGAAAACCCGTCGCACGCGAAGCCGTGCTCGACGCCTTTGAATCCCTCCTGATCGAGGTGGGCGAGCGTGCCGCCACGCTGGATGCCGTCGCCAGGCGGGCCGGTGTTTCCAAGGGGGGACTGCTGTACCACTTCCCTAACAAGGAGGCGATGATTTCGGCCCTTCTTGAGCGCATGGACGTGCTGGTTGCACTGGATTTGGGCGCCATGGCGAAGGCTCCGGAGGGAGCGGCGGTCTACTTCATCAGGTCCTCGCTCTGGGCTGATACTCCGCTGGACCGGGTCTTTGTGGCTGCCACGCGGCTCGCCGAAGTGGCGCACAAGGAAACACTGCACCGTTTTGCGGCTGTCCAGGGGAGCTGGCTGGAGCTGCTGGCCGGGGACGTCGGCCCGGCCATGGCAAAGGCCGTGCTGTACATGGGTGACGGCCTCTATTTCAACGCCATGCTGGCCAGCGGTCCCGGTGCCGCCCCGCCCGAAATGAGCGGCGACGTCGACAGCCTGCTGGCCGCCGTCGAGCGGCTCCGGGGTTGACTGCAATGGTGTCCGCGGTCCGCCGCCCGGCAGAGTCGCAACCGGAGCCGTAACGCGGCGTCGGGCTGGGGGGCGGAGTTTGCAGACTGGACTTGCACGTAGGACAATTGCAGCTGTGACTGTTGTCACCGCTAACTAAATATGCCTTTGATCTGCGGCGGGAGAGTTCTGCAAGTAGGTACAAGCAGGCGCCGTAGGAGCAAATCCTCCCCAGGAATCTCTCAGGCCCATGTACCGCCGCGGCAAGGCAACTCTGGAAAGCAGCAGGCTGTCCGTTTGTGCCCCAACCCAGTTGGAGGCAACAACGCCGGACACGCCCTGCTCACCGACGGTGCAAGCGGAGCTGTGCGAAAGCACGGCAACGCGGAAACTCTCAGGTCCAATACAGAGCGGGGAGGAACCCGGACCACTGCGGCGTACCCTGCGCCGCCATTAGTAATGGAGTTCCTTCGTGACGGTTAGTTCAGCCTCCACCACCTTCGTCGATCGGCACATTGGCGCCCGCCGCCAGGCCGACATCGACACCATGCTCAAGTCTGTCGGCTACGACACCGTCGACTCACTGGTAGACACCGCGGTTCCCAACGACATCCGCCAGGACGTCGCCCTCCGCCTTCAGGACGCCCTCAGTGAGGTTGAAGTCCTCGGCGAGCTGCGCAAGCTGGCTGCCAAGAACAAGACGGCCGTGCAGATGATCGGCCAGGGCTACTACGACACCGTGACCCCGCCGGTGATCCGCCGCAACGTCCTGGAATCCCCGGCCTGGTACACCGCCTACACCCCGTACCAGCCGGAAATCTCCCAGGGCCGCCTCGAGGCGCTCCTGAACTTCCAGACCATGGTTCAGGACCTCGTGGGACTGCCCATCGCGAACGCCTCCCTGCTGGACGAAGCCACCGCTGTTGCCGAAGCCGTGCTGATGATGCGCCGCGCCAACAAGAACAAGACCGCCCACGACGGTAAGACCGTCCTCGACGCCGATGTCCTGCCCCAGACCATCGCCATCGTCAAGGGCCGCGCCGAGGCACTCGGCTTCGAGGTTGAGGTTGCGGACCTGTCCCAGGGCCTGCCCGACGGCGACATCAACGGCATCGTGCTGCAGCAGCCGGGCGTTTCCGGCCGGGTGTTCGACCACTCCGCCGTCATCGCCGCCGCCAAGGAACGCGGGGCCCTGGTCACCGTTGCGGCCGACCTGCTCTCGCTGACGCTGATCACGCCTCCGGGCGAGCAGGGCGCGGACATCGCCGTCGGCTCCACGCAGCGACTCGGCGTCCCGCTGTTCTTCGGTGGCCCGCACGCTGCCTACATGGCGGTCCAAAAGGGTCTCGAACGCTCCATGCCCGGCCGCCTGGTGGGCGTGTCCAAGGACAACGCCGGCACCCCGGCATACCGCCTGGCCCTGCAGACCCGCGAGCAGCACATCCGCCGCGAAAAGGCCACGTCCAATATCTGCACCGCGCAGGCACTGCTGGCCATCGTCTCCTCGATGTACGCCGTCTACCACGGCCCCGACGGCCTGAAAGCCATCGCCGAGGCAGTCCACAACAGCGCCCGCACCCTGGCAGCGTCCCTGCAGGGTGCCGGCCTCGAGGTCCTGCACGGCAGCTTCTTCGACACCGTCACCGTCCGCGTCCCGGGCAAGGCCGTTGAAATCGTTGCCGCGGCGGAGGCCAAGGGCATCAACCTGCGCGGCATCGACGCCGACACGGTGGGCATCTCTACTGACGAAACCACGACGCCGGAAATCGTCGCCGCCGTTGCCGCCGTCTTCGGCGCCGAGGTTGCCGGCACCGACGCCGACGCAGGCTTCGCCCTCGAGCCCGCCGTCGAACGTTCCTCGGACTACCTGCAGCACCCGGTCTTCAACACCCACCGCTCCGAAACCCAACTGCTTCGCTACATCCGCAAGCTTTCGGACCGCGACCTCGCACTGGACCGCACCATGATCCCGCTGGGTTCCTGCACCATGAAGCTGAACGCCACCGCCGAGATGGAAGCCATTTCCTGGCCGGAGTTCGCCTCCATCCACCCGTTCGCCCCGGATTCCCAGACCGAGGGCTGGCGTGAACTGATCGAGGGCCTGGAAGCGGACCTCGCCGAGATCACCGGCTACGACCAGGTCTCCATTCAGCCGAACGCCGGCTCGCAGGGCGAACTCGCGGGCCTGCTCGCGATCCGCGGTTACCACCTGTCACGGGGCGATGACCAGCGCAACGTCTGCCTGATCCCGGCGTCGGCGCACGGCACCAACGCCGCGTCGGCCGTCCTGGCCGGCATGAAGGTTGTTGTCGTGGCCACCGCTGCAGACGGCACGATCGACCACGCCGACTTCCAGGCGAAGATCGAAACCCACAAGGACGTCCTGTCCGCGATCATGATCACCTACCCGTCCACCCACGGCGTATACGACGCCGACGTGCGCGAAATCTGCGACTCGGTGCACGCGGCCGGCGGCCAGGTCTACGTTGACGGCGCCAACCTGAACGCGCTGGTGGGCCTGGCCCAGCCTGGCAAGTTCGGCGGCGACGTGTCCCACCTGAACCTGCACAAGACCTTCTGCATCCCGCACGGCGGCGGCGGCCCCGGCGTCGGCCCGGTGGCAGCCAAGGCACACCTGGCGCCGTTCATGCCGGGCGATGCCAACAAGGCCGCACACGAAGCCGGCCACGGAGTTGCGATCTCCGCTTCGCGCTTCGGCTCTGCCGGTGTGTTGCCCATTTCCTGGGCCTACGTGAAGCTCATGGGTGGCTCCGGCCTGACCGAGGCCACCAAGTCCGCGCTGCTGGCGGCGAACTACATCGCCTCCCGCCTGAACGAGTTCTTCCCGGTGCTGTACACCGGCGAAGGCGGACTCGTGGCGCACGAGTGCATCCTGGACCTGCGCGCCCTGACGGCCAAGACCGGCGTCACCGCGGAAGACGTGGCCAAGCGCCTCATCGACTTCGGCTTCCACGCCCCCACACTGGCGTTCCCGGTTGCCGGCACGCTCATGGTGGAGCCCACCGAGTCCGAGGACCTGGTGGAGATCGACCGCTTCATCGACGCGATGATCACCATCCGCCAGGAAATCGACCAAGTGGCCAACGGAGACTTCACCGTGGAGAACTCCCCGCTGCGCAACGCACCGCACACCGCGGCCGCCGTCGTCTCCTCCGACTGGAACCGCGAGTACCCGCGCGAGCAGGCCGCCTTCCCGATCCACCACCTCAAGCAGGACAAGTACTTCCCGCCGGTAGGCCGGATCGACGGCGCCGCCGGTGACCGTAACCTGATCTGCTCCTGCCCTCCCATCGAAGACTTCGAAAACTAAGGATTCCCCCGATGACTGAGAATTACACCGCGCTCTACGAGGAGCACAAGAAACTGGGCGCGTCCTTCACCGATTTCGGTGGCTGGCAGATGCCCCTGAAGTACTCCTCCGAACTGGCCGAGCACCACGCCGTCCGCAACGCCGCCGGCCTGTTCGACCTCTCCCACATGGGCGAAGTCTGGGTGACCGGCCCGGACGCCGCAGCGTTCCTGGACTACGCCCTGGTCGGAAAGATCTCCGCCATGTCCGTGGGCAAGGCCAAGTACTCGCTGATCTGCCAGGAGGACGGCGGCATCATCGACGACCTGATCACGTACCGGCGTCCTGCAGTTGCGGATGCCGCAGGAAACAGCACGGACAAGTTCCTGGTAGTGCCCAACGCCGGCAACGCCGTGGTGGTTGCCGCAGCACTCGCCGAACGGGCAGCGAACTTCGACGTCGTCGTCCAGGACGCCTCCGCGGCGACCTCGCTGATCGCCGTCCAGGGGCCCAAGGCCGAAGCCATCCTGCTCCGCCTGGTCCCGGCGGCACAGCACGACCTGGTCACCGGCCTGAAGTACTACGCCGCCGTGGAAGTTCCCTTCCTGGTGGCCGGCAGCAGCAAGGACCTCCTGCTGGCGCGCACCGGGTACACCGGTGAAGACGGCTTCGAGATCTTCGTGGACAACGACGACGCAGCCGCCCTGTGGCAGGCCATCGAAGCCGTCGCCGAGGAAGGCGAGCTGGTTCCCGCCGGACTGGCATGCCGCGACTCGCTGCGCCTGGAAGCCGGCATGCCGCTCTACGGCAACGAGCTCTCCCGCGAAGGCAACCCCTACGCAGCAGGCCTCGGCCCGGTTGTTTCGCTCGCCAAGGAAAGCGACTTCGTGGGCCGTGCGGCACTGGAAGCACTCAAGGCCGGCGGTGCCGGCTCCACGAGCGGGCGCAAGCTCGTGGGGCTTAAGGGTCTTGGCCGGCGTGCCGGCCGCGGCCACTACCCGGTCCTCAAGGACGGCAACGTGGTTGGCGAAGTGACCTCAGGCCAGCCGAGCCCCACCCTTGGTTACCCTGTAGCGCTTGCCTATGTCGACGTCGAGCACTCCGAGGTGGGCACCGCCCTGGACATCGACCTCCGCGGCAAGGCAGAGCCTTTCGAAGTCGTCGCACTGCCTTTCTACAAGCGCCAAAAGTAGCCCATAGGCTGGCCCCGTCGGGGCCTGCCCGGCTCTGTTTGGCCCCGTCGGGGCTGACATCCTCCGCGTGCTCGGTCGCGTAGACGCCCGCTGGGCGGACGTGACGCTCCCTTAGACGCACGCTTCCGGATGCCAGCCCCGAAGGGGGCCGGCAACCGTCGTGCCCCCAGGCGGCAAGCTCGATCATTGGGGGTTGAGCTTGTCGAGACCCGGCAGCACGCGGAGGAATTCGGTCACCCGCCTCCCCACCAGACCACAAAAGTAACGAGATTAAGGAACACCATGGCAAAAGTAGCCGCTGAACTGCAGTACTCCGACGAACACGAGTGGGTTGCCCGCGAGGCCGGCAACCTTGTGTCCATCGGCATTTCCGCCGTGGCCACGGACGCCCTCGGCGACATCGTGTACGTAGACCTGCCCGAGGTCGGCTCCACCGTGACCGCAGGGGAGACCTGCGGCGAGGTCGAGTCCACCAAGTCCGTCTCGGACCTGTACTCCCCGGTCACCGGCGAGGTCACGGAAACCAACTCCGCCGTCGTCGACGACCCCGCGCTGATCAACAGCGACCCGTACGGTGCCGGCTGGCTCTTCAAGGTCGCCGCCGACTCCGACGGCCCGCTGCTTTCCGCAGAGGAATACGCTGCCAAGAACGGCGGCGAACTGTGAGCGGCGCAACCGCGGGCGCAGGCACTGTCGCGTTCGAGCAGGTAGTTTCCCCGTCCCTGGACGCGGACCTGTCCTCGCTGGACCCGGAGATCGCGGCGAAGATCGACGACGAGCTGGGCCGCCAGCGTACCGGCCTGGAAATGATCGCCTCGGAGAACCACACCGCCAAGGCCGTCATGCAGGCGCAGGGCTCCGTGCTCACCAACAAGTACGCCGAGGGCTACCCGGGCAAGCGCTACTACGGCGGCTGCGAGCACGTTGACGTCGTCGAGCAGCTGGCCATCGACCGGGTGAAGGCCCTGTTCGGTGCCGAGTACGCGAACGTGCAGCCGCACTCCGGTGCGCAGGCCAACGCCTCGGTGATGCATGCGCTGATCAAGCCGGGCGACACCATCATGGGCCTGAACCTGGCACACGGCGGGCACCTGACCCACGGCATGCGGATCAACTTCTCCGGCCGCCTGTACAACGTCATCCCGTACCAGGTCCGCGAAGAGGACCACCGGATCGACATGGCCGAGGTGGAGCGCCTGGCGCAGGAGCACAAGCCGCAGCTGATCGTCGCGGGCTGGTCCGCCTACGCCCGGCAGCTGGACTTTGCCGAGTTCCGCCGGATCGCCGACTCCGTGGGCGCCTACCTGATGGTGGACATGGCGCACTTCGCCGGGCTCGTTGCCGCCGGACTGCACCCGTCACCGGTACCGCACGCGCACGTCACCACGTCCACCACGCACAAGACCCTCGCCGGTCCGCGCGGCGGCATCATCCTCTCCAACGACGCCGACATCGCCAAGAAGATCAACTCGGCAGTGTTCCCCGGCCAGCAGGGCGGCCCGCTGGAGCACGTCATTGCCGGCAAGGCCGTGGCGTTCAAGATCGCAGCGTCCCCGGAGTTCAAGGAACGCCAGGAGCGCGTCCTTGCCGGTGCCCGGATCCTGGCTGACCGCCTGGTCCAGCCGGACGTCACCGCCAAGGGGATTAACGTGATCTCCGGCGGCACCGACGTGCACCTGGTCCTCGTGGACCTGCGCAACTGCGAACTCGACGGCCAGCAGGCAGAGGACCGCCTCGCGGAAATCGACATCACCGTCAACCGCAACGCCGTGCCGTTCGATCCGAGGCCGCCGATGGTCACCTCGGGACTGCGCATCGGCACCCCGGCCCTCGCGACCCGTGGCTTCGGCGAAGCAGCATTCGCCGAGGTGGCGGACATCATCGCGGAGGCCCTCATCGCCGACGCCGGCGCGGACCTTTCCGGTCTGCGCTCACGGGTGGAGGCCCTCGCCGCCGCCCACCCGCTCTACCCCTCGGTTGCGAACCTCGCCTAGAGGCCGTATTACAGAAGTAGAGATCACGACGCCGGGCGGCCGCCATAAGCTGCCGCCCGTCGTCGTGTATCCGGCAGCGCGCCGCCGACCGGTTGGTGCGCGGCCTTCCGGCAGGACCATCTGCCGGACCACTGTTAGACCTAGTTAGGAACCCCGGCCATGGCTGTTGGTGTCTTTGATCTTTTTTCCATCGGGATTGGGCCGTCGAGTTCGCATACGGTGGGTCCGATGCGTGCTGCGGCGGTGTTCGCGGAGGAGTTGCGGGCGTCCGGCGACCTTGAGAGGGTGGCGGGGTTGCGGGTGGATCTGTATGGGTCGCTCGCGGCGACTGGTCACGGTCATGGGACGATGACGGCGATCCTGCTGGGGTTGGAGGGTTTTCATCCGGAGAAGATCCTGCCGGCGGAGGTGGAGGAGCGGCTGGCTGCGATCGCGGAGTCCGGGAAGCTGCAGCTGGCCGGGTCGGTGCAGCTCCCGTATGGGGTGAAGGACATGGTGTTGCGGCCGTTGACGGTCCTGCCGCGGCACACGAACGGGATGACGTTTACGGTCACGGACGGCGCCGGTGAGGTGCTGCGTGCGGCGACGTTTTTCTCGGTGGGCGGCGGTTTCATTGTCCGTGAGGGCGGGGAGGACGCGGCGCAGCAGGAGCTGGAGGAGTCCAGGAAGGAACTGCCGTTGCCGTTCCGTACTGCGGCGGAGCTGCTGGGCCGGTGCCAGTCCAAGGGCTTGTCGATCGGGGAGATCATGTTCGTGAATGAACGCGCGTCCCGGTCGGAGGAGGAGATCCGGGCGGGCCTGCTGCACATTTATGCGGTGATGGAGGAGTGCGTGGCGGTGTCGTTGAAGCGTGAGGGTTTGTTGCCGGGCGGGTTGAAGGTCCGCCGCCGGGCCCCGGACTGGCATGAGCGGTTGCTGAAGGAGACCCGGGATCATGATCCGGAGTACCGGGATCCGAAGTACTGGCAGGAGTGGGTGAACCTGATCGCGCTGGCGGTGAACGAGGAGAACGCCTCGGGCGGGAGGGTGGTGACGGCGCCGACGAACGGGGCGGCCGGGATCATCCCGGCGGTGCTGTATTACGCGCTGCATTTCGCGCCGGGCATGGATCGGGCCACGCAGGCGGACCGGGATGATGTGGTGGTGAAGTTCCTGCTGGCCGCGGCCGCGGTCGGGGTGCTGTACAAGGAGCAGGCCTCGATTTCCGGTGCGGAGGTGGGCTGCCAGGGCGAGGTGGGTTCGGCGTCCTCGATGGCCGCTGCGGGCCTGGCTGAGGTGATGGGCGGTACCCCGGCGCAGGTGGAGAACGCGGCGGAGATCGCGATGGAGCACAACCTGGGGCTGACGTGTGATCCGATCGGCGGTTTGGTGCAGATCCCGTGCATTGAGCGGAACGCGATCGCGGCCGCGAAGGCGATCAACGCCGCGAAGATGGCGCTCTGGGGCGACGGGACGCACCGGGTGTCCCTGGACGAGGTCATCGTGACCATGCGCGAGACCGGCCGGGACATGTCCTCCAAATACAAGGAAACCGCGATGGGCGGCCTCGCCGTCAACGTCGTCGAATGCTGAAGCCGTAGTCCGGTGGGCAAACCTGTCGAGAGCTAGTTGTGCAGGGCCGCCCACCAGTTAAGGCTCGTGGCGAAAACCAGCCAGGAGATATAAGGCAACAGCAGTAAGCCTGCGGTCCTGCTGATGGGGCCGAAGTACAGGACCGTCACTGTTACAGCGATGACCAGGGCGATGATGATGGCGAGCCCCAGCCAGAGCGCCGCTGTACCCACCACCGGATAGAGGCCGAAGAACACCGGCGTCCACGACAGATTGAGCCCCAGCTGGATTCCGTAAGCCGCCAGGGCGGGTCCGGTGCGCTGACCGTGGCGCCGCCAGACAAGCCATGCGGCAACGGCCATGGCGGTGTAGAGCAGCGTCCAGACGGGGCCGAACACCCAGTTGGGCGGTGACCACGGGGCCTTGTCAGCTGTGGCATACCAGCTCTCCACGTTGTTCAGGGTGGCAAAGGCGCCCAACCAGGCGACCAGGGCGGAAGCCCCAAGGAAGACGGCCAGCCCCAGCAGTTGCGCACGGTTACTGGGGCGCCCGGCTCCGGCTGCCGGCCCGCCGCCGGGCCTTCGTGTGGGCTGTTCGTAAGGTGCCTGCATGCTCCAACCCTTGCCAGTACGGCATTCCTAGTCAAGCTGGTCTGTTCACCCGTAGGGAGCAGTGCCACTATGGAGCTATGACTGGGGGATATGACCGGGACTTTTTGCGGGCACGCCTTGAGCTGCCCAGTCCGCCGGCAGCAACGGTTTTGCTTGACTACATTCACTTTTCCGTCCGGCTGCGCCCGTCACGGAAGCTGGCCGCCGTCGTCGGCGTGAACATCCACGGACGCGAGCTGGTCCCGCTGGCCCGCGAAGGAACCTGGCATTTCGATCCCAGGGTCCCGAAGGAACAGCAGGCGGGTCCGGACGTCTACAAGAACAACGCCTTCGACCGGGGGCATCTGGTCCGGCGGCTGGATCCGGTGTGGGGCGATCCGGCAACGGCCAAGGCCGCCAACCAGGACACTTTCGCCTTCACCAATGCCGCGCCCCAGGTTGATGACTTCAACCAGGGCAAGGAACTCTGGGTGGGGCTGGAGAACCACGTCCTTGACCACGCGGACCTCAACGACGCCAAGCTCAGCGTGTTCACCGGGCCTGTCCTGGCAGACGACGACCTGCCGTACAGGGGCGTCCAGATACCGCGGAAGTTCTGGAAGGTCGCAGCCTGGACCACGGACGCAAAGCTCGCGGCGGCGGGATTCGTGCTGGACCAGTCCCCGCTGCTGGGGAAGGTGGACCTCAAGAAGGCCATCCGTGAACGTCTCCTTGCCGATGAACCGCCGCCGCTGGGCCCGTTCCGGACCTTCCAGGTCCCGATTGCCCAAATCGCTGAATTGACCGGACTGAGCCTGTCCCGGCTGGAAAATGCGGACCGGCTGGTCAAAAGCCAACGCTCCCTGGGCAAGGAACCCCTGGCCGTGCGTCTCGAGTCCCTGGAACAGATCCGGCTCTGAGCGCGGATGCCGCGACGCGGTGACCGGTCAGCGTCCTCCTAGGGAGGGCCGATAGACTTGTGGCTTGCATGCCCGGCATGCGACCGAAGCACAGACCGCAAAGATTGGACACCGCGCACTTGCGAGAATTTACTGCCCGCTTTGCCTCCGCCGAGGAGGTCGCCAACTGGGACAAGCACGTCACTGCGAACCCGAACGGCGGAAACCTGCTTCAGTCCGAGGCTTTCGCCGAGGTCAAACAGCACTTTGGCTGGAAGCCCCTCCACCTCGTCTACGAAACCGCGGACTACACGAGCTACAACCTGGTGCTGGAGAAGTCCTTCCCGGTCCTGGGCAAGCTCTGGTACCTCATTAAGGGACCGGACGTCGCAGCAGTCGAGGATATCCCGGGCATCGCCGCCGCGAACGCCGAATTCGTGAAACGCGCAAAGCTGGGCGTCTTTGCCATCAAGATCGAGCCGGACATCATCCTTTCCGAGGACGCAAAGCGGGTGATTGAGGGCGCAGGACTGGTCAAGACGCACAACCTGCAGCCCAACGACTCCACCGCTCTGCTGGACATCGCACCGGAGGAAAACCAACTGCTGCGGAACCTGCACTCCAGGGGACGCAACGCTGTCCGCAGGGCGATCCGCGAGGGAGTGGAAGTCCGCAACGTGGAGCCCACGGAGGAGAACTTCCGGGCCATGTACGCGCTGATGACCACCACGGTGGAAGCGAAGTCGCAGGTCAGGGTCCGCGAGTATGAGTATTACCGGCAGTTCTGGACCAACTTCATCAGCCGCGGCCAGGGCCGGCTCCTGTTCGTCTACGAGGACGGGGTGCCCTCGGTGGGCGCCTTTGTGATCAACTACGGACGCAAAGGGACGTACAAGGACGGCGGCTCACTCCAGAAGCGCAGCCAGTACGGCGACTCCCACCTGGTGCAGTGGACCGCCATCAACCAGGTCAAGGAACTCGGCTGCACCGAGTACGACTTCTGCGGCACCCCGCCGAGCGACAAACTCAAGGACACCTCCAACCCGTTCCACGGACTGGGGTTGTTCAAGACCAGTTTCAGCAAAACGGTCACCGACTTCGTGGGCTGCTATGACCAGGTCCTCAGCCCGCTGAAGTACAAGGCCTGGATGGCCGCCGGCGAACGCGTGGCGCGCCAGCTGTACACCAGGCGAACCGGCCAGCAGTTCTACTAAGCCTTGTGAAGCCCCAGAGGAGGCCGCAATGACCAAAGCACCCGACGGTCGCCGCAGGCCGCCCACGGCGGCGCTGCCCCCGACCCAACCACTCACCGCATCCCAGGTGCGGCAGAACGCTGCCGCCAAGCGCATGCTGCGCAGGCTGGTGCAGGGCGAAAATCCGCCCACCGCGCCCATGAGCATCGTGGACAGGCTCGCGGGAAGTCCCTATGCCAACCCCATGATCCAGGTGGGGGGAGTGGACACCTCCGCCCGCAAGACCATTGACTTCGCGCTCCACCTGGCCGAGTCAATGTTCCGGTACGGCGCCGGCGCCCTGGAAGTGGAAACCAGCATCATTGCCATCACTGCTGCCCTGGGCCTGAAGCATATCGAAGTGGACATCACTAACCAGTCGGTGGCCATCAACTACGCACCCAAGGACCAGACCCCCATTTCGTTGCTCCGGGTGGTGCGGTCGTGGACCAACAACTACGCGGGCCTGGCCCAGGTGCACCAGCTGGTCACGGACATCGTGGCCGGCGGCGTCGGCCGTGATGAGGCAGTCCGCCGGCTGGATGAAATCATCCGAAGCTCCAAGCCGTTTCCGCGCTGGATGGTCACCGTTGCCTTCGCGGTGTTCGCCGCGGTTTTCGTCGGTGTGCTGGGCGGCGGCCCGGGCGCTTCGGCCGTGGCGTTCGGCTCGAACATCCTGGTGAGCCTGCTCGCCCGGCAGTTGGGCCGCTGGCGGGTTCCGGACTTCTTCACCACGGCGTCATGCGCTTTCCTGGTCACGTTCATCGCCCTGCTGCTGTGGCGGTTCGGCAGTCCAGTGGGAATCCAGATCGCGCCCGCGATCGTGGTGGTAGGCGGAATCCTGCTGCTCTTGCCCACCGGCCGCCTCGTTTCGTCCGTACAGGACGCCATCAACGGCTTCCCGGTGACGGCGGCGGGCCGGTTCCTGTCCACCATGCTGACCTTCGGCGCGCTGGTGTCCGGCATCTCCGTCGCTTTCGTGCTGGGCACGAAGATGGGTATGGAGGAAATCGACGTCACGGAAACATTCCCGCCGGCGTATCCGTTGTGGGCGCTCATCATCCTGGTGGCAGTAGCTGTTGTGGCCATTGGCATCACGGAACAGACCGCCTGGAAGCTGCTGCTGCCCACCGCGGCGGTGGGCGTTGTTGGCCATCTCGTGCTGCTCGGCGCCGACCTGATCGGCATGGGGGCCAGGTTTTCCCCGGCCGTGGCCGCGGTGGTCATCGGCCTCCTGGCCAGGGTGGTCGCCTTGAAGATGGGTGCGCCACAGCTGGTGGTGGCCGTCCCAGCGGCCCTCATCCTTTTGCCTGGCCTGACTATATTCCGGTCCATGTATGTTTTGACCATTGAAGAGTCGCAGATTCTGATGGGCGCAGGGGGGATGCTGAACGCCGGGGCGATCGTGCTGGGAGTGGCCGCCGGAATCGTCCTCGGCGACACCTTGGCCCGCCCGCTCACGCGGAGCCTGGCCAGTAACGAACGCCGCCGAGCCCGGCGCCGCTAACCGGGGAAGGCTTCCCTAGATCTGGCCGATCGGGAGCTTTTTCTCGGCCTGGAAGTCGTCCTCCACGCGTCCCGTGGCCCAGTAGCCCGAAAGCGATACCTGCGCCCGTTCGAGGCCGCGCTCACGGAAGAAGACTTCGCGAAGGGACTTCATGTTGCCCCGCTCACCGTGGGCGAAGACCTGCACCCTGCCTTCCGGCCACTCGGCATCGCGCACAGCGCTGACCAGGAGCCCGCTGCCGCCGGCAGGCGTGCCGTTGCGCGGCAGCCACTGGATCTGCAGGCCGGCCGGGGCGGTGATGGGCTGCATCTCTGCGTCGCTGTCCACTTCCAGGAACGCGAGTCCGCGCGCCTCAGGCGGAAGCGACTCAATCGCGGCGGCGATGGCCGGAAGGGCCGCCTCGTCGCCGGCGAAAAGGTGCCAGTCGGCCGCCGGGTCCGGGTTGTAGCCGCCCCCCGGCCCGGTGAGTACCAGGCTGTCGCCGGGCCGGGCATTGGCCGCCCAGGGGCCGGCCAGGCCTTCGTCACCGTGAATCACGAAGTCGATGGCCAGTTCACGGGCTGCCACGTCCACCCAGCGGACGGTGTAGGTCCGCGTGTGCGGCCATTGTTCGCGGGGCATCGACTCACGGATGGCCCACAGGTCAAGGGGGATCGGGTACTCAACGCCGGGCTGCGGGAAGGCGATCTTCACGTAACGGTCTACGTAATCGTTGTTCACATAGCTGGAAAAGCCTTCGCCGCCGGCCACGATCCGCACCATGTGCGGCGAGAGTTCCTCGCGCCGGAGGACCGTAAGGTTCGTCTGGGGGCGCGATTTTCGGCTGGCTGACGTGGCGGCAGGGAGGGAAGTCATGGAAGTAAGCCTAGGCTAAGAGACCGGCGGGAGCTCCCAGTCGACGGGCTCCGATCCCTGCGAACGGAGCAGCTCGTTGGCCTTGCTGAACGGGCGGGACCCAAAGAATCCGCGCGCGGCCGACAACGGGCTGGGATGGGCGCTGGCAAGCACGGGAGCATCCCCAAGCAAGGGGCGGACGCCCTCGGCATCCTTGCCCCACAGCACAGCCACGAGGGGCGCCCGGCTGCCATCAGCAGCGCGGCGCCCGGCGACGGCGGCGATTGCCGCCGTCGTAATCGGTTCCCAGCCTTTACCCCGGTGGGACCCGGCCGCTCCGGCACGGACTGTCAGGACACGGTTCAGGAGAAGGACGCCCTGGTCCGCCCAGCGCGTGAGGTCCCCGTGGACGCGGGCGGGAAGGCCGAGGTCGGATTCCAGTTCCTTATAGATGTTCGCAAGACTCCGCGGAATGGGCCGGGTGTGCCCCTCCACTGCGAAGGACAAACCGATGGGGTGGCCGGGGGTCGGGTACGGATCCTGACCCACGATGAGGACCTTGACGCCCGCCAGCGGCTGTTGGAAGGCGCGCAGCACGTTCGACGGCGACGGCAGCACCTGGTGCCCGTCGGCCACTTCAGTAGCGAGGTACTCCAGGACGCTGCGCAACCCGGCCTCGACCGGCGCCAGCGCTGCCGCCCAGTCCGCGGCCATCAGGCGGTCCAGCGGCAACTGCGCCATCTCAGCGAAACCCAAAGCCTCCACGGCAGGCTCCAGCTCGAACAAAGCTTCAGAATCAAACACGAGTCCATTCTCGCAGTGCTGCCCGGAGCAGAGGCGGCGGACGACACTCACCCAGGATCCCGGCGGCAGATTTTCTGTAGGCTCCGTTGTTGCGTGAGGAACGAGCGCAGGAGCCGGGAAAATCAGTCGCCGGAGTCAAAGGCCCCGCCTCCGCGCCGCCACGTCACACTGCGTAAATGACAGGCGTGTTATTCGCCCGTACCATGGAAAAAGACTTTGACCGGATCAAGTGAAGGAGTTTGCCGTGGCCGAACCCGTGCACGACGACGTCTCACTTGCGGCCGCCGGCAGCCCAGGCGCGGCAGCGAACGGCTTCGTGCCCGCTCCGCAGCAGGGCTCACGGCTGAGCGAGCGGGACCAGCAGATGCTGGCCCTCGAGCGGCAGTGGTGGAAGTACGCAGGGGCCAAGGAGCAGGCCATTCGTGAGCTGTTCGACCTCTCGGCCACGCACTACTACCAGATCCTCAACACGCTGATTGATACCGAGGACGCCCTGGCCCACGACCCCATGCTCGTGAAGAGATTGCGTAGACTACGTACGTCACGCCAACGGGCGCGCACGGCGCGCCGTTTGGGCTCTGACGCATAACAGTCGGGGCTGGGCAATCAGCAAACCACCAAGGACATCGTTTTACCATGACCAAATACGCTCGGGATGAATTCGACAGGGTCCCGGAGGCCTCTTCACGACAGGGTGTCCACCGGGTCGCCTCCGATGCTCCCCGGCGCCGTCTGGGACCCATCCTGGCCGTCGGCGTTGTGGCGCTCGCCATCGGCCTGGTTGCCTTCCTGTTCCTGCCCAAGCTGGGATTCGTTCCCACCGGCACCCCGCTGCTGGCGGCAGGGTCCGCCTTGGAGAGCCCCTCGGCTTCCCCTTCCACCGAGGCGTCGCAAACCTCCCAATCCCCGAGCGCCGAGCCTAGCGCGGAGCCAAGCGCGACCCCCTCCGCCAGCGAGTCGCTCGCGAACAGCGGCACTTCCTCCGCAGTGCCCTCCGCCGACGCGCAGGCTGTTGACAAGACCCAGGCCGTGGCCGTCTACAACGGGACCACCACAGCCGGGCTGGCCGGCCGCGTCAGCGCCACCGTGGCCGGGGACGGGTGGGCTTTGGGACCGGTTGGTAACTGGGGCGGAATGCCCCAGAAGTCGTCTGTGATCTACTACAGCGGGGCTGAGCAAAAAGCGAACGCCGAGGCGCTCGGCGAGCTTCTGAACATCACCACACTGGTGGACTCCGCCGAGTTCCAGATGCCGCTGGTCGTGGTCCTCGGACCCGGTTTCCAGTAAGGAATTTCGGTTACGCCTGAATAACTATTAGGGGCTCGCAGGACGGGGTCCTGCCCCCGGCAAACGGCTATGGCTAAAGTGATTCCGGGCGCCGCGTTTGGATGCGGACCGTACCGATGGCGCACAGTGACGTGGGCCGAACAGAAGCAACCGAAAGTGGGCACCATGGCATTGGGAACCGTCAAATGGTTCAACGCCGAAAAAGGCTACGGCTTCATCACCGTTGACGACTCCGGAGACGATGTCTTCGTCCACTGGTCGGCCATCGAGGGTGAGGGCTACCGCGCCCTGGATGAAGGGCAGCGGGTGCAGTTCGAAGTCGGCGAAGGCGAGAAGGGTCCCCAGGCAGAGAACGTCCGGCCGGCCTGATGCTGCCCGCGGCAGTGCATGGCCCAGGCATTCCTCCCCGCTCCGGTCGGGCGCGGCCGCGGCTGGTTTCGGCGGCGGTCCTTGCCGCAGCAACGGCGTTCGCCTTGGCCGGCTGCTCCGGCCAGAGCGGCAACGTACGGGTTGATACGGTCGACGCCAATGGCGACGGCACACTGCGCATAGGCCTGATCCTGGACAACACCGGAAAACAGTCCTTCCTGAACTCCTCCCAGCTGGCCGCCGCAAAACTTGCGGTCCAGGAGATTAACGCCGCAGGGGGCCACAAGGGGCGGCCGGTGGAACTGCTTCCCGAAAAAATCAGTGAGGACACCTCCTCGCAGGCCAAGGAACTCGTGGCGGCCAAGGCGGACGTGGTCATCGGTCCCACTGACTCGAGCCGCGCCCCGGGGGCAATCGATGTCCTGTCGCGGGCCAAAGTGGCCATTATCTCGCCGGCGAACGCCGCGCACGGGCTCACGCGGTACAGGAGTGGCGGATACTACTTCCGCACTTCGGCAGCCGACGTGGCCCAGGCGCCAGTGCTGGTCAAGCTGGCCAAGGACAGCGGCGCCCGGACAATAGCGGTCCTTCACGAGGACGGCCTTTACGGCAAGGACGTCTCCGTGGCCGTCGCCGCCGCAGCGAAGGCAGCAGGCATCGGCACGGTGGCGGAGGCGGGATTCACGGCCGGCCAGGCACAGCAGGCGGCCGCAGCCGCCAAGGCCGCCGGCCCGGACGCCGTCATCCTCGTGGCCCGCGCCGGCGCCCAGGGCGCAATAGCGGAACTCAACAACGCGGGTCTCGCGGGCAACAAACTGATCCTCAGTGACGGCGCCATCAACCAGTACGGCTCCGCCCTGGGGTCAAAGGCTCTTGATGGTGCCCGCGGAATTCTGCCGGGAGTCTTCCCCTCGGCGCACTTCCAGGGGGAACTTGTGGCGGTTGATCCCGGCCTCAAGGACATGACGTTCGCCGCGGAAACCTACGACGCCGTCAACCTGGCCGCCATCGCGGCTGCCGCGGCGCAGGACGACGCCGGCTCCTCCATCGCTGCCAAGCTGATTGCGGTCTCCGGGCAGCAGGACGCGGGCACGGTTGAACCGTGCAGGAGCTACAAAGAATGTGCCGACGCACTCAAGGCCGGTAAGCCTGCGGATTACGACGGCGAATCCGGGCGGATCGGCTTCGATGCCACCGGGGACGTCACCAGCGCCAACTACATGGTGTTCACCTACGCCGCAGATAACAGGGCCCGGATGAGCGGAAGCGAAACCGCCGCCCGTGCCGGCGGCTGATCGCTCCTAGCGTAGCGGGGGCTGCAGCAGGGCCTTTCTGCGCAATACCTGCTTGCACTCTCCCCGGGGGAGTGCTAATTATTGACTTAGCACTCCCACGGACTGACTGCTAATTCGACGCCCGGTTCCGGCCGGCCGCGGACAGCGGGAAGGACAAGGAGCGAAAGAAATACCTTGCTGGGGTGAGATCCCATCCGCGCGGCATACAGAGGCCGCCGGTGAAGGGTCGTCCGTCGCGGGCACCGCAGTGAAGGTTCATTCTTAACGACTGTCCCGAAAGGACTACTGCCGTTATGGCCAAGATCATTGCATTTGATGAAGAGGCACGCCGCGGTCTTGAGCGGGGCCTGAATATCCTCGCCGACGCCGTCAAGGTCACCCTCGGCCCGCGTGGACGCAACGTCGTCCTCGAAAAGAAGTGGGGCGCCCCCACGATCACCAACGATGGTGTTTCCATCGCCAAGGAGATCGAGCTGGACGATCCTTACGAAAAAATCGGCGCCGAGCTGGTCAAGGAAGTTGCCAAGAAGACGGATGACGTCGCTGGCGACGGCACCACCACGGCCACCGTGCTCGCACAGGCCCTGGTCAAGGAAGGCCTGCGCAACGTCGCGGCCGGCGCTGACCCGCTGTCCCTGAAGCGCGGCATCGAGAAGGCTGTTGAAGCCGTCACCACCGAGCTGCTCGCTTCCGCCAAGGAAATCGAAACCAAGGAAGAGATCGCCGCCACGGCTTCCATCTCTGCAGGTGACGACGAAATCGGCGCGCTGATCGCTGAAGCACTGGACAAGGTCGGCAAGGAAGGTGTTATCACCGTCGAGGAGTCCAACACCTTCGGCCTCGAGCTTGAGCTCACCGAAGGCATGCGCTTCGACAAGGGCTACATCTCCGCTTACTTCGTCACCGACGCTGAGCGCCAGGAAACGGTCCTCGAGGATCCGTACATCCTGATCGTCAACTCCAAGATCTCCAACGTCAAGGAACTGGTTGCTGTCCTCGAAAAGGTCATGCAGTCTTCCAAGCCGCTGCTGATCATTGCCGAAGACATCGAGGGCGAGGCCCTGGCCACCCTGATCGTCAACAAGATCCGTGGCACCTTCAAGTCCGTAGCCGTCAAGGCTCCGGGTTTCGGCGACCGCCGCAAGGCGCAGCTCGCGGACATCGCCATCCTCACCGGTGGCCAGGTCATCTCCGAGGAAGTCGGCCTCAAGCTTGAGACCGCCGGCCTCGAACTCCTGGGCAAGGCACGCAAGGTTGTTGTCACCAAGGACGAGACCACCATCGTCGAAGGTGCCGGCGACGCCGACCAGATCGCCGGCCGCGTTTCCCAGATCCGCGCCGAGATCGAGAACTCCGATTCGGACTACGACCGCGAGAAGCTGCAGGAACGCCTGGCCAAGCTGGCCGGCGGCGTTGCAGTCATCAAGGCCGGTGCCGCGACCGAAGTTGAGCTCAAGGAACGCAAGCACCGCATTGAGGACGCTGTCCGCAACGCGAAGGCTGCCGTTGAAGAAGGCATCGTTGCCGGTGGTGGCGTTGCCCTCATCCAGGCCGGCGCCAAGGCATTCGCCAACCTGCAGCTCGAAGGCGACGAAGCAACGGGCGCCAACATCGTCCGCGTTGCCATCGACGCACCGTTGAAGCAGATCGCCTTCAACGCCGGCCTGGAGCCGGGCGTTGTTGTCGACAAGGTCCGCGGCCTGCCCGCCGGTCACGGCCTGAACGCCGCAACCGGACAGTACGTTGACCTGCTGGCTGCCGGCATCAACGACCCCGTCAAGGTAACGCGCTCTGCCCTGCAGAACGCTGCTTCCATCGCGGGCCTCTTCCTCACCACCGAGGCCGTTGTGGCCGACAAGCCGGAGAAGAACGCTCCGGCCATGGGTGGCGGCGACGAGATGGGCGGCATGGGCGGTTTCTAACCTGCCCAACCGCGCCTAGCGCACCTGAGTGCGGCCCCCTCATGTCGAGGGGGCCGCACTTTTGCGTTCGGAGGAACATTGGCGAAGGCCCCGCCCGCCGTGGCGGTGAATCGCCGGAAACCACAATGTCTGGCGGGTCTGGCAGGATAGTGCGGTGACGATTACTGCAGCAGCCGACGGTTCGGCTTTAGGAAACCCCGGTCCGGCCGGATGGGCCTGGTACGTGAACGATGACTGCTGGCGTGCCGGCGGCTGGCCGCACGGCACGAATAACCAGGGCGAGCTGATGGCCGTGCTGGATCTTTTCCGTTGCACCGCGCACCTCCCCGAGGAGGAGCTGCATATTCTTTGCGACAGCCAGTACGTCATCAACTCGGTCACCAAGTGGATGCCCGGCTGGAAGCGCAAGGGCTGGCGGAAGGCTGACGGCAAGCCGGTCCTGAACGTGGAGATCCTGCGGGAAATCGACCAGGCGCTGAACGGACGCAAGTACCGCTTTGAATGGGTCCGCGGCCACGCCGGGCACGATCTCAACGAGGCCGCCGACGATCGCGCGCGGGCTGCGGCAACCTCCTATCAGCAGGGCATCGCAGTGCGGTCGGGGCCGGGGTTTGTCCGCGCCGGTCTTGGCAGCGAAGGAGGCGCCTCCACGCAGGCCGCGCCCAGGGTGCCGCAGCGACAGGAATCCCTCACCCGGGCCGGAAGCCGCAATCAGCAGGAGCTTTTCACCGAGCCGGACCTTTTCAGTGAGCTGGAGTCGGATCCGTTCGCGCAGCCCGGGCCGGAAGCAGCTCCCGAAGCCGTCGTCGAGGCACTGGAGCGGGAACTGCTCAGCCCCGACACGCGTGCCGACATCGGGCGGACCGGGGTGCTGCTGCATCCGGAGTTTACGGAAATCGGCAGCTCAGGCCGGTTCTGGACACGGGATGCCATGATGATGGCTCTCGAGGAGAGCCCTGGCGCTGCTGCTGACCTTGAGATCATCGGCGCTGACCGGGTAGGACCCCAGGCGGTCCTTCTGACCTACCGAAGCAAGGACCGGGCGGGATCGTCGCTTCGCAGTTCGCTCTGGGTCCTGGACGGCACCCAGTGGCGCCTGCGCTTCCACCAGGGAACCCCGGAGGCCTAACCCGGATCAGCTGAACGGCTGCTTAATCTGAACGGCTGCTTCAGCTGAAGCGTTGCGTATTGCCCTGCTCCGCCTGGGCGTACGTGGCGGCCGCTGAAGTCAGGGCCATGTTGATCGAGGCGAGCGAGGCTTCCACCTTGCCCTGCGTGATGGTCCACTCGGTGATCAGCGCCTGGAAGTTGGAGGCCGCCGATCCGCGCCACGTGCCCTGCAGCTCGTCCAGCCCCCGCTTCATGGCCTGGACGTCCGCGCTGATGCGGTCAACCGTGGCCTTCACGTTGGCTGATTTGAGCTGGAGCAGCTCGGTATCTACAGAAATGATGCTCATGGTCATTGCCCTTCGAAGCTGTTCGCAAGCTTGGTCAAGCTTGC
The DNA here is from genome assembly GCF_059423525.1 of Arthrobacter sp. GW460-12-1-14-TSB2. Lineage (NCBI taxonomy): Bacteria > Bacillati > Actinomycetota > Actinomycetes > Micrococcales > Micrococcaceae > Arthrobacter > Arthrobacter sp. GW460-12-1-14-TSB2. The sequence continues at coordinate 61,688 of NZ_JBWKYC010000017.1, read as the reverse complement.
GGACGGTCCTGGGTGTTAGGACCGCTACGTCGAGCCTAGGAAGCGGGCGGAAAGCCGCGCCACATCCGCAGCCTATATGTGGACAACCTCGCCGGCTTCGCCGCCGTCGTTCTTAATGCCTGGATAGTCTGCGGCCTCGTCCCGGAACGGAAGACTGACCACCATGGTGGCGCCCCCGCCGTCTGTGGGGATCATGCGGACAGACCCCGAGTGCGAGCCCACGATGGCAGCAACGATGGCCAGGCCGAGGCCGCTGCCGCCCGTTTCCCGGGTCCGCGAGGTGTCCGCCCGGTAGAAGCGCTCAAAAATCCGCGACGCCTCGTCCTCCGGGATCCCGGCGCCGTGGTCGCGCACCTCGATGACGGAAAACCGTTGGCCCGCCTCGCCGGTGCGTACTCCTACGGCGAGCTCGATGGGCGTCCCGGGCGGGGTGTAGCGCAAGGCGTTTCCCATCAGGTTGCCCACCACCTGGCGCAGCTTTGCCTCGTCACCCAGCATCGGGGCGGGGGACGGCGGTCCGCCGTCGAGGCCTGTCAGTGAAATCGACCGGTCCCGGTCGCTGGCCTGGGTGTCCACGACGGCGTCGTTGGCGAGAAGCAGCAGATCCACAGGCTTCTGCTGCAGGGGGCGCTGCTCGTCCAGCCGGGCGAGCAGCAGAAGGTCCTCCACCATGGAGCCCATCCGCTTGGCCTCGCTCTCTATCCGACCCATGGCCGTGGCCACGTCCTCCTCCTTGGTGAGGGCGCCCTGGCGGTAGAGCTCGGAGAACCCCCGGATCGTCACCAGCGGGGTGCGGAGTTCGTGGGAAGCGTCAGCGGCAAAGCGGCGCATCCGCTCTTCCGAAGCCAGCCTGGCCGCGAAGGCGGATTCAATATGGCTGAGCATCGCGTTCAGGGAGCCGCCCAGCCGGCCCACTTCCGTGGCCGGATTCTCCACATCGACGCGGCGGGAAAGATCACCGGCCGCGATGGCCGCCGCGGTCCTTTCCACACGGGCCAGGGGACGGAAGGACCTGGACACTGTCCAGGTGGCAATGAAGAAGGCCAATACCAGGGTCAGGAAGCCTACTCCGATGACCACCAGTGACGCATGTTCCACGACCGAGTCCACCGGGGCCAGCGGCAGGCCGATGATGACGACGGCGTTGCGCTGGTTGCCGTCAACTACAGGCAGTGCCACGACGCGCCAGTTCCGCCCGTCAGTGCCGCGCACTTGGAACGGGGCGAGGTCGAGCCTGTTGGCTTCGGCCGGGGAGAGGCTTTCGATGTCCGGGTGCGAGTCTTTGTTGCCGCCGAACGGGAACGGTTCCTGGTCCTGCCGCAGGAGCATGAGGGAGTAGTCGGTGGGGATGTTCGGGTTCTGTTGCAGCAGCTGGTTGAAGGACTGCTGCTGCTTTACCGAATTGACGGCGACTTTGAGCTTGTCGTCCACCTGGCCCTGCAGGTAGCTGTGCAGGAGTGTCAGTGTTCCGGAACCGGTCACGGCGAGTGCCACCAGCATGAGCGCCATCATGATGGCCACCAGCTGGGAACGCAGCGAAGCCGACTTCCAACGGTGCAGCAAGGTCAGCGCTTTTCGGCTGTCCGAAGTACGTAGCCCACTCCGCGCTTGGTCTGGATGAGCGCCGGGGCGTCGGGGTCGATGTCCACTTTGCGCCGCAGGTAGGAGATATAGGACTCCACGATGGACGCGTCTCCGTTGAAGTCGTATTCCCAGACGTGGTCCAGGATCTGGGACTTGGACAGGACCCGGTTAGGATTCAGCATCAGGTAGCGCAGGAGCTTGAACTCCGTGGGGGAGAGCTCAATGACCGTGCCGCCGCGGCGCACCTCGTGGGCGTCGTCGTCGAGCTCGAGGTCGTCCACGCGGATGACGGCGTCGTCGTCAAGCAGCGGCTGGGTGCGCCGCAGCACGGCGCGGATCCGGGCCACTACCTCGTCCAGGCTAAAGGGCTTGGTGACGTAGTCGTCGCCGCCGACGGTGAGCCCGGTGACCTTGTCCTCGGTGTCGTCCTTGGCCGTGAGGAACAGGACGGGGAAGTGCTTGCCTGAGGCGCGCAGCCTGCGGGTCACTGTGAAGCCGTCCATGTCCGGGAGCATGACGTCGAGCACCGCGAGGTCGGGGGCGTGGAGCTCGGCGGCGGCGAGGGCGTCGCGTCCGTTGCCGGCCGAGACGACCTCGAAGCCTGCGAACCTCAAGGAGGTGGAGAGCAGCTCGCGGATGTTTGGTTCATCATCGACGACGAGCAACTTGGCTTCGGGACCGTTCTTTTTCATACCTCCCATGATGCTCCCAGAATCTGGGAGTTTTCTGAATGAATGTTGAGTGTCCCATGTGTGGAACCCGGCACTAGGCTGCCGCTGGCGGCCGCGGACTACGGGGAACCCTTTTTGCGGGTAATTCGTTCGGGCCGCGGAGGGTTTCCCCTGCTACCGGCCAGTACTAGAGTGGGCCCACTGAGTCCATGAGGATTCGGGACCAATCGTTCATGCGGCACCCAATGAAGGGGAACTACCACCATGACGGAAATACATGCGCCCGAGAGTACCCGTACGGCTGACCGCAGTATCCGCGACTGGGCTGACCTCGCTGAGGAAATGTGGTCCTACTTGACCGGCAAGGGCGCCGCGATCAACTACAACTTCATCGACATGACGGTCGAGGTTCCGCGCGACATCGGCCCGGACGCCCCGCGTGCCACCTGGAAGCTCAACGGCAGCCTCCGGGTGACCACCAGCGACAACGACGCCTCGGGGTCAGACGAGAACCGGAGCTGATCCGGACGTGAACGGATTCCGCCTCGACATGGATCTGGACTTCTCCTATACCGATGAGTCCGGAACCATAACGCGGGGAACAGCGGAGGCCGGCGGCAGCCAAGTGCGGATTGCCGTGGACAGCCTTGAGTCGTTCAGTTCCGGCGGCATGCCGTCGCTGGATGACATCCGGCCACTGGCCAAGACCCTCGCGGACCGGGGGCTTTCAGTGGTGATTGACGGCCCGGACGGTCACATTGTGAGCCTCGGAGCCGTCGCAAGCCCGGCATCGCAGCGGCTCATTACGCGCTCACCCCACATCAAGTTGGGGAAGCTCGGCGCGCTGGCACCACTCATGAAACGCGGGCGGCGCTCGCCGCGATTCTCGCTGCTGCCCCCGCAGACTCCGCTGCCGCTGATGCCGACAGTCAGGCGGAGCATCGTCCGCCGTGCCACCACCACCCACCACAGCCGGGGGAGCGGCCGGCCCAGGCTCATCTTCGTCCAGGACTCGGCCACGTGGAACGGACAGGTGCCGCGTGAATACACCCTGAGCAGGGAAATAGTCAGGATCGGCAGTGACGGGTCCTCAGACGTCCAGCTGGACGGACTGGACGGCCTCCATGCGGAAATAGTCCACAACGCTGACGACGAGTACGTACTTGTGCCGCACGGGAAGGTGACGGGAAGTGTCGCATCCACGGGTGAGTCCGTGCTTCGAACGGGCGCCCGGATCCAGATGGGTCAGTGGTGCCTGGCCTATTTCCGGGAGGAGTTCGCGGACCACGGACGTCCGTTCGGCGGCCGCAGCGGCGGCGAACTCGCCTATCAGGCACCGCAGCTTGACCCGCGGACAGGAACCACGGAACGGGACGGATCGTGGGGGATCAGCTGACTACCGGCGGCGGGCGGACGTTTGGCCTGGGATTCAGCGGGAACGGGATCCTGCGGGGAGCCGGCGGCCGCCGGATCAGGTGGCCGAAGGATTCCGTCCCACGTCCTTGGCGTCCATGATCCGGTAGGCATAGCCCTGCTCGGCCAGGAACCGCTGGCGCTTCGCCGCGAAATCCTGGTCGAGCGTGTCCCGCGCCACCAGTGAGTAGAACCGCGCTGCGCGGCCGTCCTGCTTGGGGCGCAGCAGCCGGCCCAGTCGCTGGGCTTCCTCCTGCCGGGAACCGAACGAGCCGGACACCTGGATGGCCACCGAAGCTTCCGGAAGGTCGATGGAGAAGTTCGCAACCTTGGAAACCACCAAGGTCTGCACTTCGCCCGCCCGGAAGGCTTCGAACAGCTTCTGGCGCTCCTTTACGGACGTGTCGCCCTTGATCACGGGGGCCTGGAGCCGTTCACCCAGCTCGTCCAGCTGGTCGATGTACTGGCCGATGACCAGGAGTTGCTCACCCCGGTGCTGTTCCACCAGTTGCTCCACCACCAAGGTCTTCGTTTCGGACGTGGCACAAAGCCGGTACTTGTCGGCGTCCTCGGCCATGGCGTACGCAACACGTTCGTCATGGGGAAGATCCACCCTGACTTCCACGCAGTCCGCCGGAGCGATGTAGCCCTGGGCCTCGATGTCCTTCCAGGGCGCGTCGTAGCGTTTCGGGCCGATCAGGCTGAAGACTTCGCCTTCGCGGCCGTCCTCGCGTACCAGGGTTGCGGTCAATCCGAGCCTGCGCCGGGCCTGCAGGTCCGCCGTCATCCGGAAGATGGGTGCCGGCAACAGGTGGACCTCGTCGTAGATGATCAGGCCCCAGTCGTGGCCGTCCACCAGTTCCAGGTGGGGGTAGAGCCCGCCGCGTTTCGTGGTCAGGACCTGGTAGGTCGCTATGGTGACCGGGCGGACTTCCTTGACCGAGCCGGAGTACTCACCGATCTCGTCGGCCGTCAGCGAGGTCCGCTTGACGAGCTCGTCCTTCCACTGCCGGGCGGACACGGTGTTGGTCACCAGGATCAGCGTTGTGGTGGAGCTTGTGGACATGGCCGCCGCACCCACAAGCGTTTTGCCGGCGCCGCAGGGGAGCACGACGACGCCGCTGCCGCCGGCCCAGAAGTTCTCCGTGGCCAGTTTCTGGTAGGGCCGGAGCTTCCAGCCGGACTCGTTGAGCATAATGGGGTGCGGGGTACCGTCCACGTAGCCGGCCAGGTCTTCGGCGGGCCAGCCGATCTTGAGGAGCAGCTGCTTCAGCTGCCCGCGCTGCGAGGAATGGACCACCACGGTCTCGCCGTCGATGCGCGGGCCCAGCAGGGGCTGGATCTTCTTGGCACGGCAGACTTCCTCGAGCACGGGGTAATCGCTGGTCCGCATCACCAGCCCGTGCTGCGGGTCTTTTTCCAGCCGCAGCCGGCCATAGCGGGACATCGTTTCTTCGATATCGATCAGCAGGGAATGCGGCACCGGGAAGCGCGAGTACTTCAACAGGGTGTCCAGGACGCGTTCGGCGTCCAGCCCGGCAGCGCGGGCGTTCCACAGCCCTAACGGAGTCAGGCGGTAGCTGTGCACGTGTTCCGGTGCGCGCTCCAGCTCGGCGAAGGCGGCGATGGCGTGCCTGGCTTCCGTGGCCTGCTCATGGTCCACTTCGAGCAGGATGGTTTTGTCGCTCTGGACGATCAGGGGCCCGTCGTTCACGGCGCCCAAGCCCTGATGCCGCTGGTTCGTGGGGTGCTGGTCACTGCTGGGATCCTTCTTCCGCCTCAATGTCGATGATCCGGTGGATCGAGAGCACGCGTTCGGTTTCGCGTGCGGGGTCGAAGACCCTCACCCGTCCGCCGTTCACAGACACCGGAACAACCGTTTCCCTGCTGGAATTCCCTTGGCTGTCCACCACGTTCATCACCACTGCCTGCCGGAGCCGGATGGCCTTCTGCAGGGTTTCGAGCCCGAGCTGCGTTGCTTCCTCGCCCGTTGCCCCTGGCCCCGTGCGGTGGCTTCCGTTGCCGTTCGGTCCATGAGCGGCTCCTTGGCTGCGGAGAATCGCCAACTGGGCGTCGACGTCGGCCTCCGCCGGTGCCGTCCGCGGCGCACTGTACACGGGACGCCCGCTGCCCGGCACGGCAGTGGTCCGGCGCAGCCGGATCAGCGCCGACTCTGCCTCCTCGACGGCCGGTGACAAACCCAGCGCACGCAGTACCTGGGCGGTTTCCTTCGGGCCCGCGCGGGAGATCAGGACTGTGGGCGCAATGCGGACCAGCCCCAGCCCTGCCGCGCTGGATTCCTTGACGAGTTCGAGCAAGGCGTCTTCGTCGTCGCTTTGGATGAAGCTGGACGCCACGCCCACGCGCAGCCTGCCGTGCCTGGCCGCGGTGTCCTCCACGAGGTATTCGAGTGGCTGCGGTACCGCGGTGGCCGAGTGCTCGCGCAGGAAACGCAACAGGCTGCCGGCGTCGTGGCCGGCGTCGAGGGCGCGGCGGACGGACGCCACGGAGAACCGGTAGATCGTAGCGGGACCCTGGCCTTCGGCGTCGGCCATCACCTGGAGCTTTTCGCTCAACTCGGGCGCCAGGTACCCAGGCGCCACGGCAGTGAGGTCAGCCTGCAGCAAAACGTGGTTGAGGGCGGCCGGCAGATGCTCTCCCAGGATATCCAGCGCTTCATCAGGACGTTCCGCGGCGATCGCGGAGCCCAACTGGCTAAGCGCGCCCGAACCGATGAGGCCGAGCATCTCCGCTTCCGCCAGGACGCCGCGGATCAGCGAACTAAAGCGCCGGGCCATCCGGGGCTGGGTCCATTCTGCCCGTTGCAGCACCGCGGCCGCGTCCAGCACCGGCGCCTTGCCGTCGGCCTCGGCGGCCTCGTCCGTAAGTTCGTTGAGGATCTCCAGGATCCTCTTCCGGATGACAGGCGCGTCCGGCCGCTGGGCCTCAGCCGACAGGGCGTTGATGGTGGTGCCGGCCGCCGCACGGTGCGGGGCAGAGCCAGCGCCCGGACCGGTGACTGGCTGGCCCACTAGCGACGGGGCGCGTTCGCTGGCCAGCCAGGCATTCACGAGCCAGAGCCACTGTTCCTGGCGCGGCAGCGTAAGCCACTCAAGCTGTTCCGGCTGGACCCAGGCGGAGCTGTCAACGTCCAGCCGGAGAAGTCCGGCCAGGGCACAAAGCTCAACCAGCAGGCCGGCGGGGTGGAGGTCGATCCGGAGTGCGTCCGCCAGGCGCTTCATCTCGCGTACGCCGACGCCCCCGCTCCGCAACGTGACGAGGGGCTGCTCGCGCACGTTGTACAGGAGCTCTCCTGTCAGACGGAGGGTTTCGGCAATGGCGCCCAAAGCGGCATTTCGCCGGAGCGCCGCCGTGGTCTGTCCTAGCCTGGGTACCGGGGGAGTCAGCGTGAAGTCTTCGATCACGGCCCCGCCGCGGAGGGCAATCCCGACGCTGTGCGGCAGCTCCACGTGGGCGGCGTCCAGCGGTACCAGCAGGCCCCTCGCCAGGAGCCAGTCAACCGGCCCGACGTCGGGGCCTTCGTTAACGACGGAGGCCCGCCGCTGGGCCTGGGGCACCGCGCCCATGGCCCAGTTCCCGAAACGGGCCAGGAGCGCCGTAGTGCGGTCCGGGGCCGTGGCGAGGAGTCGTTCCAGGGCATCGGGCGTGGCTGTCCAATGCTGCAGTGACAGGGCGGCTTCCATGGGCGTTGTGGCGGGATGGATGGAAGCGCCGCTGTGGTGTAGTTCGCCCACCAGTTGCACCACGCGCTGGGCGAAGGCCGGCTGCAGCCGGACAAGTTCCGTGTAGCTCCTGCCCAGTCCTGCCGGATATATCCCTACGACGTCGCGGAGGCTTCCGACCGGAAGGTAGAAGCGCTGGCGGGCACCTGCCGGCAGCGCAGCACCGTGCGGGGGCTCGGCGCGGTGCACGAGGGCCAGTTCTTCAAGGGAGTGCAGGATCCGTTCGATGGCGGACAGCGAGGCGCCGCGGATGAGTTTCTTGAGTCCCGCGGCCGAGGCGCTGTGGGCGGTGTCCGTGTTGGTGCAGAGGTGGAGGGTCTCCAGAACCTGCATCTGCGGCCGGTTCAGCCGCTCCAGTGCCCGCTGCACGCTGACCCTGGCACTGGCCCGCGCCGCGAGGGCCGCAAAGTCCGGAACGTTGGGTGAGACCAGGTCCGGCCGCGCGGAGAACAGGGCCCGCAACGAGTCGTCGCTGCGGGCCTCCAGTTCCTTGCTGAGCGCGCGAATAAAGGACATCAGTCCAACGTTACCGCCCGCCGGACTTTCCTGCCCGGCGGCGGGCGGCGACGCCGTCGATCACCAGGAATATCATCAGGAGGAATGCCAGCGGCAGGCCGTACAGGGCCAGGGATGTTACCCACACCGGAGCGGCACTGCCGCCAAAGGCGATGGCCATGACGGCGCCCACGGCAGCCAGCGAGAGGACAGCAATAACCGCCGCAACTATCATCAGGGGCCGCCGGTAGCGGGAGGGTGTCATGGAAGTAACGCTAACAGCCCGGCTGTGCCCGTGCCGCAAAGCGGGAATCCGGGTCCCGGCAGGATAACCTTGAAGATACAGACCAACATGGTCCGGGCAGCCATACCCTGAACCCGCATATCAATGCGGATGCGGTGGCCGCCGGCCGTGTCACAGGAAGTCCAGAACGAAGAAGGTTGATTACGTGCCTACCGGCAAGGTCAAGTGGTATGACAAGGAAAAAGGCTTCGGATTCCTCGCAGGTGAGGACGGCCAGGAAGTATTCCTGCCCAAATCCGCCCTGCCCGAGGGCGTAACGGACCTCAAGGCCGGCACGCGCGTTGAGTTCGGTGTGGCTGACGGCCGCAAGGGAGCCCAGGCCCTCGGGCTGCGCGTGCTGGACAAGACCCCGTCCATCGCGAAGGCTAAGCGTCCCAGCGCCAAGGACCTGGCACCCCTCGTCCAGGACCTGGTAAGCGTGCTGGACAACCTGTCCGGAACGCTGTCCGCCGGAAAGTACCCGGAAGGCAACAAGGCCAAGGCGATTGCAGCTGCCCTCCGTAAGGTCGCCGACGAGCTGGACGCCTAGGCATCCGCATGACTTCCCAACCTGACCAGGGCACCCCCAAACCGGCGTCAAAGCCCCGCGCCGGCGTCCCCGTGTGGCGCGTCGGCAAACCGGACGCGGTGCTTGCTGCAGCCGTGGACTTTGCCCGGGCTGCAGTGGAGGGCATCGCCCCGGCCGAGCAGATCGGACAGCACATCGGTGCCAAAAGCGAAGGGGACCGCGTTGTCACGCATCTCTTCGAGTCCCGGCTGGCCGGGTACCAGGGATGGCAGTGGTACGCGGTGCTCACCCGCAATTCCCGTTCCAAGGTCATCACGGTGAACGAACTTGGCCTGCTGCCTTCGGAGGATTCCATCCTCGCACCGGAGTGGGTGCCCTGGGCTGAACGGGTGCGCCCCGAGGACGCCCAGGAAAATGAACAGGACGCGGACGCGCCCGTTGTGGACGCCGACGCCCAGGGCACTGCCCTGGCCGGTTTCGACGACGGCGCCGCCGTTTCGGACGACGGCGACGCTTCCGACGACGATGAAGACTCCGACGACGACAGTGACGCACCGGAGGAATCATCCGGCTCCGCCCGCGAGGTCGACTAGCCTGTTATTCCCCCGCGCTGCCCCCGGCAAGGTGAGGCTCCGTGAGGGGCTGCGCTACTTCCGGGTGGTGTTGCGGGAGAGCCAGCCGCTCCAGCAGGGCAGACGCTGCTCCAGCAGGGCTGACAGCGGAGCACTTAACGAAGAAGGCGCCGTCCGGGACCAAAACCCCGGACGACGCCGTCGGACGCTAAAGCGTCAGCAGCCGCTGATTCCCTACTTCCGCAGTTCTCCCACGACGTAGTCGATGCTGGACAGGAGAGCCGAGACGTCGTCCGGGTCGATCGCCACGAACGTGGCGATGCGCAGCTGGTTGCGGCCCAGCTTGCGGTACGGTTCGGTGTCCACAATGCCGTTGGCGCGAAGGACCTTGGCGATTGCGGCCGCATCAATCGAGTCGTCGAAGTCGATGGTGGCGATCACGTTGGAACGGTCTTCGGCCCTGGCAACGAACGGCGTGGCGTACTCGGAGGCCTCTGCCCAGTCATAGATGCGCCCGGCCGAATCGGCGGTGCGTGCAGCGGCAAAATCAAGGCCGCCGCTGGCGTTCAGCCACTGCACCTGCGCGTCCAGGGTTACCAGTGTGGCCAGCGCAGGGGTGTTGTACGTCTGGTTGAGCCGTGAGTTGTCGATGGCGGTCTGCAGGTCAAGGAAATCGGGGATCCACCGGCCGCTCGCCTTGATCCGGGCAGCGCGCTCCAGCGCCGCCGGAGAGAAGAGCCCCAGCCACAGGCCGCCGTCGGACGCGAAGTTCTTCTGCGGGGCGAAGTAGTACACGTCGGCTTCCGAGACGTCGACGTCCAGGCCGCCGGCAGCCGAGGTGGCGTCCACCAGGACAAGCGAGCCTTCATCCGCGCCGGCAACCCGCTTGACCGGAGCTGCCACGCCCGTGGACGTTTCGTTCTGCGGCCAGGCGTAGACGTCCACGCCCGCTTCCGCGGTGGCTTCCGGCCGTGTGCCGGGCTCGGCTTTGATGATGGAGGAGGCGTCCAGGAACGGAGCCTTGTTGGTGGCGGAGGCGAATTTGGAGCCGAATTCTCCGAATGAGAGGTGCTGGGCCTTGCTGTCCACAAGTCCGAACGCCGCGATGTCCCAGAACGCCGTTGAGCCGCCCACGCCGAGGATGACTTCGTATCCTTCGGGGGCGCGGAAAAATTCGCTGAGGCCGCTGCGGACAGACCCGACCAGGTTCTTCACTGGGGCCTGGCGGTGCGACGTGCCCAGAAGTGTGGCAGAAGCGGCGGACAGTGCCTCGATCTGCTCGGGGCGGACCTTTGATGGCCCGGCGCCGAACCGTCCGTCCTTGGGCAGGAGGTTGGCGGGGATAGTGATGCTGGTGTCGCTCACAATGGCTCCAATTTATCGGCGTGGACGTGTTTCCGGTGTGGACGGGGGCCCGGCAGTGCAGGGGAATCCCCTATATTCTGCCTGACGTGCCTGCAGGGGAGGGAACGGCATCCGTCATAGTCCAGTCACTGAGACATCCCGGCCGCAGGTCAGCGCAGTGCGCGGAAGATTATCCGGACTAATTCAAAATAGGCTAAACTGGTTGCTGTCGTACAGCGGGCCGCGTAGCCGGTCTGGCTGATCCCGTGGGGCTTTTCCCAGCGGCTGGTCGGTGGATGCAGGTCCACCCCGCCGAGGCCAACGTGGAGGCTTTTGCGCGGTACGGTGGGACTGACGCAAGGACTGTGCTCGAGGAGCTGAGCTGGATGACCGATCTGATCGACACCACGGAGATGTATCTTCGGACAATCTTGGAGCTTGAGGAAGAGAACATCGTGGCTCTCCGCGCCCGGATTGCCGAACGGCTGCGCCACTCCGGGCCCACCGTTTCGCAGACCATCGGGCGCATGGAGCGTGACGGACTGGTGGTTGTTTCGGGGGACCGGCACCTTGAGCTCACCGAAACCGGCCGGAAACGCGCCACCGAAGTCATGCGCAAACACCGCCTCGCGGAACGGCTGCTAGCCGATGTCATCGGACTCGACTGGGCGTACGTCCACGACGAAGCGTGCCGCTGGGAACACGTCATGAGCGAGCGGGTGGAGCGTCGCATCTTCGAACTCCTGAACCACCCCACGGTTTCCCCCTATGGCAATCCCATTCCAGGCCTGGCGGCGCTCGGTGGGCAGCCAACTCCCGCGTTCACCGACGGTGTGGTGAACCTCCTTGAGGCCATGACCGGGTACGGAGCCGACTCGCGCATTACGGTGAGCAGGCTGGCCGAGCCCATCCAGGTTGAGCCGGAGTTGCTGGTGCAGCTGGATGAAGGCGGAATCCGGCCGGGGGCGTCCCTCGCACTGGAGCGCGTGGGGGAGTACATCTCCGTGCGTGTGCCCGAGATCGAAGGCGCCCTGGAGTTGCCGCCCGAGGTTGCGGCCCACGTGTTTGTTACGGTCAGCTAACTGCGCCCTTGTAGGACCACCTACAACGTACTGAGACCCAGATAACGGAATTATTACCGCGCTGATTAATCGCCTATAGTTGAGCACTAGCGCCGATACAAAAGCGTTACCTGATCCGAAGCCGAGCTCTGCCAGCGGATCAGTGTGCGAACCACCTCCTGGCAGAGGCGGAGGAACCACAACCGGCCGTTGAAAAACGGCCTTGGGGTGAAGTCCGTCAGCAGCAAGCCACTTCCGACGAAGGATTCCCTAGGGAGACCTGTGTCGGACGCCTTGCATTGGCGGACCGGGTCTTTGCACTCTCTGACCCGAATCCGACAGCTAACTTCGCAGGCTCTCCAGAGAGGATATTTCTTGACCACGCAGACCGTCAGGGGCCGCCGCAGGGCGACCGGTCCCGCTTCGGAGTACCCTGTGGCCGAAGCCGTAATGACGGTCAGGCCGCGCGATGCACACCGTGATGCACGCCGGCGCCGCAGCCTGTTCAGCCAGGTAACGGACTTCGCTTCGGCGAGCGGCGTGGGTCAGAAGGCCGGCATTGCCCTTGCCGCCACCGGACTTGTCCTCACCGTGACCGTCCCGTCGACCGGTCCCATGATGTCCACTGCGGACACCGGGAATGCCGGTGTCGCCGCCTCAGTTGCCGCGCAGCCGGAGGTTTCCGCTGCTGCCGGCGCCAAAATTGACTTCAACCGCACTTATGTCGCCACCAAGGGCGATCCCGACGGCAAGCTCAAGCAGCTCCTGAGCGCGCAGTCCGCGGGCACCATCACCCGCGCTGCTTCCGCCGGGAGCCTCGGGGCGCCGCTCGAACACTTGGTTTCCGCTTCGCCCTTCGGTTTCCGGGTCAGCCCGATAACCGGCGGAGCCGGTGAGTTCCACCGGGGCCAGGACTACGCGGCACAGTGCGGCACCAGCGTCCTGGCTGCCGCCAGCGGAACGGTCACGTTCTCCGGCTGGCACCCCTACGGCGGCGGAAACCGGGTGGTGATTGACCACGGCAACGGCCTCGAAACCACGTATAACCACCTTTCGTCTTCAAGCGTCCAGGTCGGCCAGAAGGTCAGCCGCGGCGACGTTGTGGCCCTGAGCGGGACCACCGGCGCTTCCACCGGCTGCCACCTCCATTTCGAAGTGATGGTCAACGGCGAAGTCGTTGACCCCACCGGCTGGCTCTAACCCAAGCGATGGGTCACTCTCGCATTCCTGTGACATGCCGTGACCTGAATGTGACATTCGTTCGGAATTCCTGTACCGTTTAGAGCACGCCAACTTTTCCGAAGTTGGCGCTCTTGAGTGGATTGCCTAACTCTGCCACCGCTCAAGGTCCGTTCGCATGACATCGTCTGGCAGAGGCGGGGGAACCAATTTTGGTCTTCGCAAGAAGACCTTGGGGTTAAGTCGCAAAAGCTTCCCAGGAAGCCGAGCGGCCGGGTGACTCCCATCCGAATCCGACAGCTCACCTCGTAGGCATTGGGAGAGGCTACCTTCGTGTCTACACGCAACACTTCTGCGCGCCACCGTGCGCAAACGGTTCGTACGAACCCGTTGAACTCCGTGTCCAGGGCTGTTACTGCCAACGCCGGGACCGTAGGTCGCCAGGCGGCTGTGATCGCAGCTGCGTCCGGACTGATCCTCAGCGTTGGAATGCCGGCAAATGCCGCCGATACCAACCTGGGTGTTTCCGCTTCGACGGAGTCCGGCTCTCAGTCAGCCCAGCTGGCCGTAACCGCTGAACCGACAGCGACTGTTTCCTTCGAGCGTCCGTCAGTCACCACGACGGCAGCGCCCAAGATTGAAACCGTCCGGGCACAGTCCACCGGTACCGACGCCAGCGAGACCTCCACTGGTGCTGACGGGGAAGCCAAGGCCGGCAAGCTTGCCGACGCCGCCTCCTCTGCAGCAGCATCGGGCCTCGCCGCCATCGCGTACACCGGTATTGGCAGCGCCTACGTCTGGGGCGGCACCACTCCCAGCGGCTGGGACTGCTCAGGCTTCACCCAGTGGGTCTACGCCCAGGCTGGCATCAGCATCCCCCGCACCAATGCATGGACCGCCATGACACCCACCGCCACCCCGGCGCCGGGCGACCTGGTCATGCAAAACGGCGGTGCGCACGTTGGCATCTACGTCGGCAACGGCATGATGATCAGCGCGCTGAACCCGTCGCAGGGCACGATCCTGCACGCTGTGTCCGCCACGGGCACTTCTGCGTTCTACACGCTTCGCTAGAACACGCGGCGCTTCGCTACATCCCGGGTTTCCCGTCGCTGAAGCGCGCGTTCTTCGCTAAATAAACCTGTTCGGGCCGTTCCGGCTTACCCCCAAGATGCCGGAGCGTCCAAAAACCGCGGCCTGCCACGCAGTCTGAGGAAAACGAAAGAGAGAAATAATGACTACTCGTGCGATCGCACGGCACCGCGCCGAGGTTACCAAAACCAACTCGCTTGCTGTCATTGCCAAGGCTGTCGGCGACAACGCCGGCGGCATGGGCCGTCAGGCTGCGGTTATCGCTGCAGCTTCCGGCCTGGTCCTGACCAGCGGTATCGCAGCCAACGCTGCCGACACCAACGTTCAGCGCGAAGCAACCTCTGCTTCCACCCTGGAAGTGCAGTCCTCTGCTCCGGCCAACATCTCGGCCGCTTCCAGCATCGCCATCTCCTTCGAGAAGCCGGCGGTCTCCACCTCCCCGGCTCCGGTCGTCGAGGCTCCCAAGCCTGTCGTCGAGGTGCAGGAAGCTGCTCCTGAGGCCGCTCCGGTTGCCGCTGCCGCGACCGTGTCGGCCCCGGCCGTCCCTGCAGCTGCAGCACCCGCCGCCGCCAGCGGAAACGGCGCAGCGATTGCTGCCGCCGCCTACGCCCAGCTGGGTGTCGCGCAGGACTGCACCGCCCTCGCCACCAACGCGCTTGCAGCAGTCGGCGTCAACTACCACGGCTGGCCGGCAGGTTACCTGTCCCTGGGCCGCACCGTGAGCGCCGCCGAGGCACAGCCGGGCGACCTCGCGTACTACGAGAACGGCGGCATGGGCATGGCCCACATCGCTGTCTACGTCGGCAACGGCCAGGCCGTTCACGGCGGCTGGAACGGCGGAACCACCTCGCTGTTCAGCGTCAACGTTGGTTCCGGTCCGGTCTTCATCCGCGTCGGCGGCTAATACCCGGTTCACGCATAACAGAAGGACCCCTGCCCTCGGGCAGGGGTCCTTCTGCGTTTCCGGCAGGTGAATTTTTGCCGACACGGAGTCTATGGTAAGGAGCCGATTCGGCGATAGGGCACTTGAGTGTTTACTCTTGTGTTGTCGATCCATAGCCCGGACAAGCAGAGGGCAGCCGGCCCTCGAGCCCCTGACGGGTGCGGCCGTGAAGAGGTATGTGCATGCGCACACTCGTTCTTAATGCTGGATATGAACCGCTGGCGGTTGTGACCTTCCGCCGGGCGCTGGTTCTTGTGCTGACCGGAAAAGCTAGCGTGGTGGCCGAAGGCGACGATCCTGTCGTCGGGCCGCAGGAGATCCTGGGCCGTCCGTCCGTGATACTCCTAAACCGCTACATCCGGCCCCGCTACAACACCATCACGGCTGTGAGCCGCCGGGGCGTGCTGCGCCGTGACGGCCACCGCTGCGCCTATTGCGGTAAGGCAGCACACACCATTGACCACGTCCACCCTAAATCGAGGGGCGGTGCCGATTCCTGGGAGAACCTGGTGGCCGCCTGCCTTCGATGCAACAACGTGAAGGGCGACCACACGCCTGCCGAGATGGGCTGGAAACTCAGGTTCGTGCCCGCGCCTCCGCACGGCACGATCTGGCAGATCAAGGAACTGGAAAAGCCCACGCCCGCGTGGGACCCTTTCCTCCTGCCCGAATCAGCCGCCTAAGGCTCCACGGTTTCTAAGGCTTCACGGTTCCATGGGCCCGGCCCGCATCGCTAGGCTGGCACTGTGGAGTTTGATGCCTTAATCCTGGCCGGCGGGCGGTCATCCCGCCTGGGCGGCGTGCCCAAGTCCCAGTTGGTGTTCGACGGCGCCACCCTCCTTTCGCGGTCGCTAACGGCAGCCACGGGGGCGGGAGCGGTGGTGGTGGTGGGACCTGATCCCGGCGGACTGCCCGCCGGTGTCCTGTCGTGCCGGGAGGAGCCCGCGTTTGCCGGCCCGGCGGCAGCCATAGGCGCTGGCCTGGCCGCCTTGGAGCGCGCACGCGGTCCGTTGCGCGCAGCGATGACCCTGGTCCTGGCTTGCGACATGCCCAAAGCCGACCAGGCCGTTGCCGCGCTTCAGCTCACCATGGCCGAGGCCGGTAGCGGCGCGGCCGGCTCCGAGGGAGTCATGTCCGCCTCGCCTGATGGCCGCAAACAGCCGCTTGCGGGCTTTTATGGCACAGCTGCGCTACAACGCGCCGTGAGCGAACTGGGGGAGAGCGGAGGCCTCACGGGGGCATCAGTCTTCGCCCTCCTTGCTAGGCTTGACGTGCGGACAGTTACCGTCCCCTCCGGTGCCACCGATGACGTGGATACCTGGGACGATGCCACCGCGCTAGGGGTGTCCCGCCAGGGGTCATAAGCCACCGTGGGTGGGACCGGGCGGTGGCACCGCAACTGAATTTGAGTTTGGAGGCAACGGTGAAAAGCCAGGACGAAACGCTGGAGGACTGGTGCCGGGCGTTGCTGCAAGCCTTCGAGCTGGAGGATGTCGAGGTGGACGTCGATGAAGTATTGGCTCTGGCCGGGGTCGCGGCCCACTCTGTGGTGCGGCCGGCGGCGCCGCTGACCACGTTCATCGCCGGCTTCGCAGCGGGTATGGCGTCGGGTTCGGGGCAGGCTCCGGACTCGGTTTCCATGCAGGCTGCCATGGGTGTGGCGCGGGCTCTGGCGATGGACTATGCAGCAGCGGATTCCGCCGCGGCCGCGCCGCAGCCGGATTCCGGACCGGCCGTCAGCAGCGGGAACCCCGGCGCATGACGGCTGCGCCGCCGGGCGGCGGTGACGCCGCCAGCGACGTGCCTGAACGCGGGGAGCCCTCCGATGTTCCCGGCGCTGCCGATGCCGCAGGCACTGACGATGCCGGTTCCGCTGATGTGAGCACTCCCGAAGCGGGCGCTGCCGAAACGGCTGCCGCCGAGACCGGCGCTGCCGAGACGGGCGCTGCCGAAGCCGGCCACACCCATTTGGCGCACACCTGGCAGGAAGCCCGGCAGGCGTCATTCGACTGCGCAACACCCATCCCGCCGGGGCCGGTGCCGCTCAGGACTGCGCTCGGCCGGACGCTTGCGGCTGACGTCACCGCGCTCCAGGACATGCCGCACTACGCTTCATCCGCCATGGACGGCTGGGCGGTCAACGGAAGCGGGCCGTGGATCCTGGCAGAGCCCGGCCACCGGCTGGCACCCCACCAAGCCAGTCCCATCGTCACCGGCGGCCTGATTCCCCCTGGCGCCAAGGCTGTGCTCCGCAGCGAAGGCGGCACCATGTCAACTGATGAGGAGGGGCTCCCCGTGCTGGTCCTTGGCGGCGCGGCACGGCCCGGTGAACCGAGGAACGGCCAGCACATCCGGAAAGCCGGCGAGGAAGCAGCAGCCGGAGACATCCTCATCGCAAACGGAACTTTACTCAATCCGGCCCACCTGGCCCTCGCGGCGCTTGCCGGCCACGACTCCCTCCACGTGCAGGGAAAACCTGTGGTGAGGATTCTGCTCACGGGCTCCGAGGTGGTCACCTCAGGCCTTCCGGCACCGGGTAAGGTACGCGACACTTTCGGGCCGCAGCTTGGCGCCGTCGTCGAGATGCTGGGCGGCATCAGCGGCGGGCAAGACAAAATCGGCGACGGTTACGATGAATGGCTCACCGCCCTGGAAGACGACGCCGCGGAGGAGGCCCCTGCCGACGTCGTCATCACCACCGGCGGCACCGGCCGGTCCGGAACAGACCACCTCCGCCGTGCAGTCGCGGAACTCGGCGGCCGCCTGTTGATCGACGGCATCGCCATGCGGCCGGGGCACCCCGCCGTCCTCGCCGAACTGCCGGACGGCCGCTTCATCCTAGGACTGCCCGGCAATCCCCTTGCCGCGATGATGGCGCTCTGCACAGTAGGGGCTCCGCTGCTGGCCGCGCTGGGCCACGGGCCGCTGCCACCGGTCAGCGAGGTTCCCTGCGGGACGATGATCGACGCTGAACCGGGAAGGACCCGGCTGATGCCTTTCAGGCTCCTCTACGGCATGGCATCACCCGCCCAGTACGCGGGATCCGGGATGATGCGCGGCCTTGCGGCAGCCGACGGCGTCCTGGTCGTGCCGCCGCACGGTATCCAGCTGGGGGAGCCCGTGCCCGCCTTCGCCTTGCCGTGGGGTGCCCCGATCCACGCGGCGGAGCCGGCCGCAGCGAAGGCCAAAGCGGCTCCCCGCAAGACCCAGCGAAAGCCCGCCGCATCAGACGGTCCGGTGGACTGGAGTGCTTTGCTCGGCTAAAACGGTCCCGGCTGGTGAAGGCCGTCCGGGCTTGCAATGATGGTCATATCCCGCACTAAAGAGGAGCTCATCGTGGCCCGCATGACGCAACGCCGCAAAATTCACAAGTTCGTCCTGGACGGTTCGCCGCAGTCCCTCGCATATCCTGTGCGGCACCGGGAAGACGTACTGGCCGTGGAGGAACCGCTGGAAGTACGGCTGGGATCCCTCCCGTTTACCGTCACCATGCGGACGCCAGGGGACGATTTTGACCTCGTGGCGGGGTTCCTGGTGTCCGAGGGCATCATCTGGGACCCCGATCAACTCATCTCGCTGCGGTTTTGCGCGGGTGAGGACGAGGACGGCGTTCAGACCTTCAATGTTGTTGAAGCGCAGCTGCGGCCGGACGTCGTCCTGCCTGAGAGGGGCCGCAATATCTTCACTTCCAGTTCATGCGGCATCTGCGGCACCGATTCCATCGACGCCGTCCGCAAGTCCTCGCATTTCAGCCCTGCCGGGGATCCGCTGACCGTCCCGGTCGAGACGCTGGCCGGGCTCCCGGACGAGCTTCGTAAGGCGCAGGCCGTTTTCGACGCCACCGGAGGGGTCCATGCGGCCGGCCTCTTCCGGATCACTGACGACGGCGGCACTGAGCTGCTGTGCCTGCGCGAGGATGTGGGACGCCACAACGCCGTGGACAAGGTGGTGGGCTGGGCGCTGCGCGAACGGCTGCTGCCGCTGGCGGGCACAGTCCTGCAGGTGTCCGGCCGAGCCTCCTTCGAACTGGTTCAGAAGGCGGCGCTCGCGGGGATTCCGGTGCTTGCTGCCGTCAGCGCGCCGTCCAGCCTGGCCGTTGAACTTGCTCACGCCAGCGGCATGACGCTGGCTGGCTTCAGCAGGGGCGCCACGCTCAACGTTTACGCCGGGCAACACCGGATCAAGGCACCCGCTCCCATCCCCGGATAAGGCAAAATGCTTGGCTTATCGGGCCCGGCACAGTAGATTTTATCCATCGATTGGACGCGCCGATCCGCTCCTTCGGCAGTGTTCAAGGGCTTGCGCATAAGCTGAAGCCAACGCCAAGGCGAATACCGCGAACCAGCCGTCAGCTTCCAGACCACAGGTATAAAGAGGACCACATTGCACGACGACCGCCGCATCACGGAAGTCCGTCTTGACCGCTTCATGCGTGAACGGGTGGACCCCGCCGTGTACACCCGCAGCGTCCCGCTGAGCCTGACCGGCTGGGACGTTCCGGACGAGCCTGTTTCCGTCATGGAAGCCCTCCGCCACGACTTCGCCCCGTTGGAACACGGAACTGCCTGGGGGAGGCCCTGGAGCACGAAGTGGCTGAGGCTGCAGGGCGAAGTGCCCGATTCCTGGGGTACTGCTCCGGATACCGCGGTGGAGATCGTGGTGGACCTCGGCTTCACCCGCGAACTGCCGGGATTCCAGTGCGAGGGAATTGCGTGGCGGCCGGACGGCACCATCATCAAGGCCATCTCGCCGCGGAACCAGTACATCCCCCTGAAGCTCCTCGGAAGCGGGATGGCAGTGGACTTCTACGTGGAAGCAGCCGCCAACCCCGACGTCGCGCAGGGATGGACGTTCGCAGCGATGCCCTACGGCGACAAGGAAACAGCGGGAAGCGAACCCAAGTACCGGCTGGGCACCATCGCCATCGCCGAACTCAACCAGACCGTCTGGGAACTCCAGCAGGATGTCTGGACGCTCAGCGGGCTCATGCACGAGCTGCCGATGGAACTGCCGCGCCGCCACGAGATCCTGCGTGCCCTTGAGCGGATGCTGGAGGTCATGGACCCGGACGACGTCAGCGGCACAGCGTCAGCGGGCCGTGCTGCCTTGGCTGAGGTGCTCTCGCGCCCGGCGTACGCCTCGGCCCATCAGCTGGTGGCCACGGGCCATGCGCACATAGACTCGGCCTGGCTGTGGCCCGTCCGTGAAACCATCCGCAAATGTGCACGCACTTTTTCCAACGTCGTGGCACTGATGGACGAGTCTCCTGACTTCGTGTTCTCCTGTTCGTCCGCGCAGCAGCTCGCCTGGATGAAGGAGTTCTACCCGGAGCTGTTCGGCCGCATCCGCGAGAAGGTCAAAGCCGGCCAATTCGTTCCGGTCGGCGGCATGTGGGTGGAATCGGACACGAACATGCCCGGCGGAGAGGCCATGGCCCGTCAGTTCATCGAAGGCAAGCAGTTCTTCCTGGATGAGTTTGGGGTGGAGTGCCGGGAAGCCTGGCTGCCTGATTCCTTCGGCTACTCCGCCGCGCTGCCGCAGATCGTCAAGGCCGCCGGCAGCAAGTGGTTCCTGACCCAGAAGATCTCCTGGAACCAGGTCAACAGGATGCCGCACCACACGTTCAACTGGGAAGGCATCGACGGCACGCGGCTGTTCACGCACTTCCCGCCGGTGGACACCTACAACTCCGAGCTGAGCGGGCGGGAGCTGGCGCATGCGGAACGGAACTACCGGGACCACGGCCGCGGCACCGTTTCCCTGGTTCCGTTCGGCTATGGCGACGGCGGCGGAGGCCCCACCCGGGAGATGATCGCCGCGGCCCACCGCACGGCCGACCTCGAAGGGTCCCCGAAAGTGCGGATCGGAACCGCCGCGAACTTCTTCAGCCAGGCGCAGGCCGAATACTCGTCCCTGCCCGTGTGGGTGGGGGAGATGTACCTGGAGTTGCACCGCGGAACATATACCAGCCAGGCCAAGACGAAACGGGGCAACCGGCGAAGCGAGCACCTGCTCCGGGAGGCCGAACTATGGTGCGCCACGGCATCCGTCCGCACTGCCGGCAGCTTCACCTACCCGGCGGCGGAGCTGAAGCGCCTTTGGCAGCTGGTCCTGCTGCAACAGTTCCACGACATCCTGCCGGGCAGTTCGATTGCCTGGGTCCACCAGGACGCGGAGCGGAACTACGAGGCCATCTCGGATGCCCTGGACTCCATCATTGCCGGCGCGGCCCGTGCCGTGCTCGGCGAGGGCAGCCGCGAGTTCCTGCTTAACGCCGCCCCGCACGAACGCAGCGGCGTGCCTGCGCTGGCTGCTGCCGAGCCGGTCCGCAGTGACCACCCGGTGACGGTCACCGAATCCGGCGGGGGATACATCCTGGATAACGGCGTGATCCGGGCCGTACTGGACTCCAACGGACTCCTGACCTCGTTGATCGACCACGCCAGCGGCCGCGAAGCGATTGCCCCCGGCCAGTTCGGGAACCACCTGGAACTCCACCGCGACACACCCAACGAATGGGACGCATGGGACATTGACGAGTTCTACCGCCGCAACGTCACCTCACTGACCGAAGCGCGTTCGGTGACGCTGGAGCGGGGCGGCTGGGACGCCGTCGTGGTCGTGGAACGGCTGGCCGGATCGTCGGCGATCACCCAGCGGATTTCGCTGGAGGCCGGTTCCGGCTCACTGGGCATCCTGACCTCCGTTGACTGGCAGGAACGCGAAAAGCTGCTCAAGATCGGCTTCCCCTTGGACGTCCGCGCGGACCGATCAGCGTCGGAGACGCAGTTCGGGCATGTCTTCCGGGCAACCCACACCAACACGTCCTGGGAAGCGGCCAAGTTCGAAATCTGCGCGCACCGCTGGATCCACGTGGCCGAGCCGGGCTACGGCGTAGCAGTCTCCAACGCCTCCAGTTACGGGCACGACGTCACCCGCAGCGTAAGGGACGACGGCGGCACCACCACGACCGTTCGCACCTCCCTGCTGCGCGCACCCAAGTATCCGGACCCCGGCGCCGACCGCGGGCGGCACGAGCTCCTGGTGACCATCAGGCCCGGGGCGGCCATCGCCGACGCCGTGGAAGAGGGCTACCGGACCAACCTCACCCCTCGCATCATGAAGGGCGCCAATGCCGTCAGCCCGCTGTTTACGGTGTTCAACCAGGGAATCGTAGTGGAGGCGGTGAAGCTGGCGGAGGACGGGTCCGGCGACGTCATTGTGCGTCTTTATGAGTCGCTGGGCGAGCGGTCCGAGGGGTTGGTGACAGCCAACTTTGAGACGAGGGAAGTGCAGGCAGTGGATCTGCTGGAGCGTCCGGTTAAGGACCCGGGCGTTGCCGCGGGCAGGGACTCCGCAAAGCTGGCGCTGCGGCCGTTCCAGCTGGTCACCCTGCGTTTTGCCCGCTAAGGCACGAGCCCGCCAGGGCACTGGGCCGCTGCCATCCAGCCGTTAAACAGGCTGAGTGGGGGCGGTCCCCAACGGCCCGCCACCACTCATCCCCCCAATAGCGCTCAGTGGCCGACCGGCGCCGAACGGATTATCCCCATTCACGACCCCGGCCCGCACCCACTTTCACACTTTCATGATTCTCTCACGTTCTAATGATTTTGTGAAAGCACTAAGTCTACTTTGCAGTAGATGACTTGCGCGCTTCTGCTTGAGTCCGTACCCGGCAGATCCAAATCGCTATCAGCCCCATGATGAAAGCGATCGCGCCTGTGTAGTTCACCACCGCTTCCAAATGCCCCAACCCGACAGGGAGGAGCGGGTAGAAAGTGCCAAGAACCAACGCTGCGAAGCCGAGCGTCAGCAGCCCTGCGCCTATGCGGACGCCCCCGGGCAGCCTTGACGATATTGCAGCGTAAGTGGCAGGCAGCAAGCACGCTGCAATATAGGCAGGGTACAGTCGGCCCGCACCAGCGTAGAGCCTGATCAATTGTGCGTTCTGGGGGCTTCTCGACGGCAGCGTGGTGAGCCCTGTGACACTGCCGGCCGTGTCAGCCAGAAGGAAGAGAACAATGGTAGCCGCGGCAATCACCGCAAGGATACTTAGTCCGACAGGGCCCAGAATTAGACGGATACTCGCCGGGGCACCGAACGCCTTGGCGATGCGGTACCCGACCAGGAGGATGACTCCGAAGATGACGAACCGGAGAATGAGGTTGGCAAAGTTGGTGCCGCCGAGCAGCCGGTCGATGGCGATGTACGGGCCATCAATGCTCAGGAGGATCGCCAGGGTGGCCAATACGAAAATATAGAAGAGCGACCTGTTCTCACCCCTGACGGCACTTGGAATTCGGGCCACCGCGGCGGCACAGCAAATTGCCAGCGTGGACCATTGCAGGATCTCGATCATCCGAGGTTCTCCCAGATCGTCTTGGTTTGTTCGTGGTCTTGTTCCTGGCGCTTGAGGGTCTTCCCCAGCGACTGCAGCCGGTCACCTGCCAGGGCGGCGAGCTCGCCATCGGACAAAGCGTCCAGAGCAGCCTGCCGCGCGCCACGCGGCCACCCGGCCTCCGCCTCGGTAATCATGCCGCTGGCTACCAGGCCGCCGGTCAGGCCGGTGCCGGCCGCCTTGGCCGTGGCGATGGCCAGTTCGGGCGTCAGCCGGTTGGCGGTCAGCTGCGCGGAGTAGTTTTGCGGGGCGATTCCCGTGGCCGCCGACACCCGGTGCCGCAGCTCGCCGTCGTCGATTGCGTCCACCCAGTTCTTCACCGATGTCGCATGTGGAACGGGAGTCAGCGGCGGAGCCGGCTGTGGCTGGTCCGCGTCGCCCGCACGCGACGCCTCGGCGGAGCGGGCAATGACTGCCTTCAGCAAATCCATGGTGGCGATCTGGCTGACCAGCTCCGCAGCGGTGGGAAGCAGCGGGCTTCCACCGAGCTCACCGTAGTTTTCAAAGGTGGCCAGTGCCGCCACGGGGTTGATGTTGAAGGCCCGGCTGATGCTGACAACCGTGCTTTCCGCCACCTTTCCGCGGACCAGCTGCTGCGCCAACGTGGTCCGCTTGACCCCGGAAATCCTGCAGATATCGGCAGTGCTCGCCTGGGGTGCAATTCCGTGAAGCCAGCGTTGGAACGCCTTGGCGGGGAGTGGCATGGATGGCTTCCTGCGGGGTGGGGCGGGCTGGATTCGTCGGTCGATTTTACGGCGGGGGGTATATGAACTATGCTAGATGGTCGAACCCGTTGGTCCGTACACCCCCCAAGTCCGGACCAGCGGGTTCCTCCATGCCCGGCGGGATTTCAGGCCGTTTTGGGCCGCAGTGAGAGGATGGACTAATGACTGCAACCCTAGTTGCCAAAGACCTTTCGGGCGGTCACGACCACCGCACACTCTTCTCAAAACTTTCCCTCACAGTGGCGCCCGGCGACGTCGTGGGCGTCGTTGGAGCGAACGGTGCCGGCAAATCCACCCTGCTGCGGCTGCTGGCCGGTGTGGACCAGCCCCTCGCGGGCTCGGTGAGCCTGGCCCCGGCCGATGCCTTCGTGGGCTGGCTGCCGCAGGAGCACGAGCGCGTGGACGGGGAAACCGTGGCGGACTACGTTGCACGCCGAACCGGCTGCGCCCAGGCAACGGCGGACATGGAATCCACCGCCGAGGCCCTGGGGTCCGGCGCCCCCGGCGCCGATGACGCCTACTCCCTGGCATTCGACCGCTGGATGGCCTCCGGCGCGGCCGACCTTGACGAACGGATTGCGCCGGTCCTGGCCGACCTTGGCCTGGACGTGGGGTCGGAAGCCCTGATGACCGGACTTTCCGGCGGACAGGCCGCACGGGTGGCGCTGGCCGCCCTGCTGTTGAGCCGCTTCGACGTGGTCCTGCTCGATGAGCCCACCAACGACCTGGACCTCAATGGGCTGGCCAAGCTGGAAGCATTCGTGCAGGGCCTCCGCGGCGGTGTGGTCCTGGTGTCCCACGACCGTGAATTCCTGGCACGGTGTGTCACCACCATCGTCGAACTGGACCTGGCCCAGAACTCCGTGGCGGTCTACGACGGCGGCTACGAGGCGTTCCTGGAGGAACGCGCCGTCGCGAGGCGCCATGCCCGCGAGCGCTACGAAGAGTTCGCTTCCACGAAGGCGGATCTCGTCTCCCGCGCCAGGACCCAGCGCGAGTGGAGCTCCCAAGGCGTGCGCAACGCCATGAAGAAAAGCCCTGACAATGACAAGATCCGCCGTGCGGCCTCCACCGAATCATCGGAGAAGCAGGCCCAAAAGGTGCGCCAGATGGAGTCCCGTATTGCCCGGCTCGATGAGGTGGAGGAACCCCGCAAGGAGTGGCAGCTGCAGTTCAGCATTGGCCAGGCGCCGCGGTCCAGCGCGGTAGTGGCCACCTTGAGGGACGCCGTCGTACACCAGGGCGACTTCACCCTGGGACCGGTGAACCTGCAGCTCAACGCCGGCGAACGCATCGGCATCACGGGCCCCAACGGGGCCGGCAAGTCGACGCTTCTCCGGCTCCTGCTTGGAATCCGGGAGCCCGATTCCGGCAATGCCGCCATGGGCGCCTCGGTGGCCATTGGCGAGATCGACCAGGCCCGCGGCCTGCTGGCCGGGCACCTCAACCTGGGTAACGCCGTCGAAGCTGTCCTGGCGGACCTGACCCCGGCCGAAGTCCGCACTCTGCTCGCCAAATTCGGCCTCAAAGCGGATCACACCTCGCGCCCGGTCGACTCGCTTTCCCCGGGCGAGCGGACCCGCGCGGCGCTGGCGCTCCTGCAGGCGCGCGGCGTGAACCTGCTGGTCCTGGACGAGCCCACCAACCACCTGGACCTGCCCGCGATCGAACAGCTCGAAGAAGCGTTGGAAAGTTACGACGGCGCCCTGCTCCTGGTGACCCATGACCGGCGGCTGCTGGAAAACGTGCGCCTGGACGTCCGCTGGAACGTCGAGGACGGTGTGGTGACCGAACAGCTTGCCGGCGCGGGATCGCCGCACCGCGACGCAGGCCGCGCCAATGAACGTGCCACGAAAGGCCAGTCACGATGAGCATGGACCGGGTAGCGTGGAGCTCCCTTTACAACATCACACGCGCCTCGAGCGGATCGAAGCCGTTCTCGAAGGCAACGCTGAAACGGGTGTTCGGCTTCGCCCGTCCGCACAAGGGCAAGCTGATCGCCTTCGTGCTACTGTCCATCGCCATGGCAGTCCTTGCCGTGGCCACCCCCGTCCTTGCCGGGCAGGTGGTGGATGCCATCATCGCCGGCGCGGGTGCCGACGTCGTGATCCGGCTGGCCGTGCTCATCGCACTGGTGGCGGTGGCCGAGGCCGGCCTGGGGCTGGTCACCCGCTGGCTGTCCTCCACCATCGGTGAGGGTGTGATCGTGGACCTGCGCACCAAGGTGTTCGACCACGTGCAGAAAATGCCAATCGCCTTCTTCACCCGCACCAGGACCGGCGCCCTGGTTAGCCGCCTCAACAACGACGTGATTGGCGCGCAGTCCGCCTTCGCCGGAACCCTGTCCGGCGTCGTGAGCAACGTGGTGGCCCTCGCCCTGACCCTCGTGGTGATGCTGGGCAAGTCCTGGCTCGTGACCGTGCTCGCCATGATCCTGCTGCCGATCTTCCTCATCCCCGCCCGCCGGATGGGCTCCAAGCTGGCCGACCTGCGCCGGGAAGCCGCGGAGCACAACGCCTCCATGGGCACCCAGATGACGGAACGCTTCTCCGCCCCCGGCGCCACCCTGGTGAAGCTCTTCGGCCGCCCGGATGAGGAGTCCCGGGAATTCGCCGCCCGCGCGGGACGCGTCCGGGATATCGGCGTACGGACGGCGATGCTGCAGTTCACGTTCGTGACCGCCCTGACGCTCGTCTCGGCGCTGGCTCTTGCCCTGGTCTACGGGCTGGGCGGCTTCCTGGCGCTGCAGGGGCAGCTGGCCGCGGGCGACGTCGTGGTGCTGGCACTGCTTCTCACCCGCCTTTATGCGCCGCTCACCGCCCTCTCCAACGCCCGGGTCGAGATCATGAGCGCCCTGGTCAGTTTTGAACGGGTCTTCGAGATCCTGGACCTCAAGCCGCTCATCCAGCAGAAGCCCGATGCGGTGTCATCGCCCGCCGGGCCGCTGTCCGTGGAGTTCGACGACGTCCGCTTCTCCTACCCCTCCGCAGACAAGGTCTCGCTCGCCTCGCTGGAGGACGTGTCCACGCTCGACACCCGCGGCGGCGAAGAGGTGCTGCATGGCATCAGCTTCCGGGTGGAACCCGGCCAGACGGTCGCCCTCGTGGGCTCCTCGGGCGCCGGAAAGTCCACCATCGCCCAGCTGCTCTCGCGCCTGTACGACGTCGATTCCGGCGCCGTCCGCTTCGGCGGAACCACGCCGGGGACCGGGGTGGACGTCCGCGATCTCACCTTCGATTCGATGCGGCACACGCTCGGCATGGTGACGCAGGACGGGCACCTGTTCCACGAGAGCATCGCGTCCAACCTGCGCCTTGCACGGCCGGAGGCCAGCGACGAGCTCATGTGGGACGTGCTGCGCCAGGCCCGGCTCGAGGACATGATCCGGTCGCTCCCGGACGGCCTGGACACGGTGGTGGGGGAGCGCGGCTACCGGCTCTCCGGTGGCGAACGCCAGCGCCTCACCATAGCCCGCCTGCTCATTGCCCAGCCGCGCGTCGTGATCCTGGACGAGGCCACTGCGGCCCTGGATTCCACCAACGAAGCCGCGGTCCAGGAGGCCCTGGGCGCCGCCCTCGAGGGCCGCACCGCCGTCGTCATCGCGCACCGGTTGTCCACCATCCGCGCGGCCGACATGATCCTGGTGGTGGAGGACGGCACCATCGTGGAGCGCGGTACCCACAGCGAACTGCTCGCGGCGGAAGGCCGGTACGCGGAGCTGTACCGCACGCAGTTTGCCGAAGCGAGCGCCGTGGTGGAAGAGGCTGTGCCGGAGTTCTAGCGCTGGAAACTACCTGCGGCCGGCGGCGAGGGCAGGCAGGATGTGG
The DNA here is from genome assembly GCF_059423525.1 of Arthrobacter sp. GW460-12-1-14-TSB2. NCBI lineage: Bacteria > Bacillati > Actinomycetota > Actinomycetes > Micrococcales > Micrococcaceae > Arthrobacter > Arthrobacter sp. GW460-12-1-14-TSB2. The sequence continues at coordinate 33,829 of NZ_JBWKYC010000017.1, read as the reverse complement.
TCCGTCAACAGGGGTGCAAGGTCGGCCGGCAGCTCGCCGGCCAGGTCCAGCCAGCGGATTTCGGCTATCTCCGCGGACGGGTGGGCGTGCCAGGTTCCGGGGGCGGTGAAAACCGTGGCCTCGATGTCCGTGGCGGCCTCGTTGGCGGCATCGGCCAGCCACACTCCCATGAGCTGGAGATCTTCCGGCGCCACCACGATGCCCACTTCTTCCAGCAGTTCACGGGAGGCGGCCTGGGCTGCCGTTTCGCCGGGTTCGGGCTTGCCGCCCGGGTGCATGAACTTGTCCGTGCCGCGCTTGCGGACGGTCAGCAGGCGGCCGGCGCGGTCGTAGACGCAAACGGCGGACACAACAATGCGGTCTTTCACGGCTACGACCCTAGCCCATCCGTGCCCGGCCCGAGCCGCCGCAGGACCGATTCCAGGAGCAGGTCCTTCCGCGGCCCCTGGACATCCCAGGAATAGCTGAATTCGTCGGGTCCGCGGAGGGCGTACGTCACGCGGTAGGTGTCCGGATCACACCAATGGTTGTCCTGGCTGGCCGCTTCCTGGAAGCTCATGCGGTGGAACGGCCGTCCGTCGGGGAACGTCATGTCCATCGCGTCGGGGGAATCCGCAGGCTGCAGGATGTAGTTCCGGCTTGCCGGACCCGTGAACGCACCGCCGTCCGGAGTAGGCCAGCGAACGGTGCCTTCTTCGTGGAAGTCAAGGCCGCCGTCGTCGTCGGTGGGGGAAAACCGGGCGACGCCGGTGAAGGTACCGCGGGTACCGGAACTGCGGTCCCACAGGGTGCGCTCCACGGACCAGCTGCCCAGCAGGTACGCGCGCAGGTGGAAGTTCAAGTGCCCTCGATTGGAATCGAACCAACGACACCGGCTTTAGGAGAGCCGTGCTCTATCCACTGAGCTACGAGGGCGGGCGTCCGAAGCGGTTGGCACAGGCCGTCCTGTTCGGGCACGGATACAAGCATACAAGGTGCGGGCCCGTACTACGCTCTTGGCATGACTGCAGCAACACCAGCAACGTCCTACCGGGCCGGGTTCCTCCCGGACATCGCCTCCGCCCGGGAGTATTTCGGGGCGTGGGCCAAGCTGAGCGTGCTGCAATACTTCGTGGCGGAGTCGGCCGTGATCGCGGCGTGGGCCGGGCCGGAACCCTACGACCGGCGGATCGGCTACATCAGTGACCTTGGGGCCACGCATTGCGGGATCTACGAAGACCGGGACGTCTGCTCGCCCTTGCACGCGCTGATGAATGCCTCGTTCGTGGTGCAGGGGCTGGGCATGCTGGCGGGAGCACTGCTCCTCAGTTCCGCGCTCCTGTGCGTGGCGGCCCGTCCCGGTGTCCGGCTCGCTTTCGGCCCGGGCCACCGCGTTCCCTGGCTCACCGCCCTCGCTGCCAAGGTCCTGACCTTCACCGCCGGAGCCGGGACAATCATCGTGGGCCTGGTGCCCGAGGACGCAGGCTGGTTTGCCGTGCATCTGACCGGTGCCCTGATGTATTTCATCGGAGGCGCGCTGGCACTGCTGCTGTTGGGGGTGCTGTGGCTGAGGCAGTCTCCCCTGGGCTGGTTAATCCTCGCCTGCGGGGCTGTTTCCTTCGGCGCGCTGGTGATCGGCGGCGCCACCGGGATGGCCGTGCCCGAGCCGGGCACGCTGGAGCGCTTCATGGGCTACCCGGTGACGATCGGCCTGGCCACGGCGGGGCTGGTGATAGCCCAGCGGGTGCGGCAGGAACTGAGGGCGCGGAAAGCTGCGCGTGCCGCGGCCGCGGGACCTACTTCCGCGGCTTCCGGCCGATAAACACCGCGGCCCCGCCGGCCAGCAGGCTCAGCACGAGCAGTACCCAGCCGGAAAGGGTGAGCACTGACGCGAGCGCTACCTGTCCGGCGTCGAGCGTTGACGCGGACATCATCGAATCAATGGCAGCGTTTCCCCACAACCGGACGGCCGCGAACAGCAGGGGGAGCGCCCAGAGCGCCCAGCGAAGGGGTTTGCGCGCCACGTTGGTCCCGATCAGCAGCAGCCAGGTGAACGCGAAGATCAGCGGAAACAGCGTGCCCGCCGTCTTGTGGAGGTAGTTGAGCTGGCCGCGGGCGTCCTCGTTCATGGCCGCCCTCAGCTGGTCCACGAAGCCCTGGTCAAAGCCGCCGATCAGGGAATCGGGCATGGGCAGGCCGCCGGAGAGCTGGGTGAGCTGGTTCAGGGTCAGCAAGTGCAGGTACCAGAACAGGAAGAGGCTGGCCACCACGCCCGCGATGAGGATCAGGCTGCTGTTGCTCTGCGCCTTCTCCGGGGTCCGCCGGGTGGTCGGGTTGATCACCGGCGGCAGATGATGCTGGGGAACGGACGCCTTGGCGCCGTGTTTCTTGATCCGCTGTGCTGGTGTCTTGGCCATGCGTTCATTATCGCCGGTTCTGTTCCTGTTGCTGTTCCTCCCCAGTTCCTGTCCCTTGCGGGTGGCCCCGGATAGGCTGGGACGCGTGACGGAACTAGGAAGACACAAACTTGGCAGGCACAGCGCGGCTGAACTGAACGCGGGCCTGGACGACTACCAGCTGGCCGAAGCCCTGGTCAGGGAAGCCGGGATGCTGGCCCTCATGATGCGCCAGGGCGGCCTGGAAGGGCAGCAAAAAACGTCGGTTTCCGATGTTGTCACCGCCGCCGACCACGCCGCCGAAGCCTACGTCCTCGAACAGCTGCGCCGCTGCCGGCCGGACGACGGCATCCTGGGGGAGGAAGGTGCCTCCGTCAAGGGCAGCAGCGGACGGACCTGGGTGATCGACCCCGTGGACGGCACCTACAACTTCCTGCACGGCTCCACGTACTGGTGCTCCGCGCTCGCCCTCAAGGACCCCGCCGGCACGGTGCTTGGTGCCATTTTCCAGCCCGAAGAGGACAAGCTGTGGCTGGGCGGAACCACCCGGCCCGCGACCCTGAACGGTGAACGGCTCACGTCCTTCCAGGAAGACGGCGGGGCCAGGACCCAGAGGCCGCTGGCCGAGCAGGGTGCCGCAACCTACATCCACCCGTCCTGGCTCGCGGACCCGCTGTGCGCCATGCCCTGGCACGCCGCGGCCACCGCCGCAGCGGCGCTGCGGATGTTCGGCTCGGGGTCGTGCGACCTGGGCCGGGTGGCCGACGGCGAACTGGACTGCTGGTTCCAGCACAGCTGCCCCGAATGGGACTGGCTCCCCGGCCAGGCAATCGTGATCGCCGCCGGCGGCGCCGCCGAGACAGTCCGTGTGAACGGGCTGGAATGGTTCATGGCAGGCGGAACGACGGCGGTCCGGCAGCTCCGTTCCGCCCTCGAGGCCGGCTCGGTGGAGTGAGCACGCCGGCCGGCCCGGAAGATAGTGTCGGCCCCACCGCCTAGACTTATAGCACCATGGATATGTTGTTTGACCCCTACGCTGACGGACCGTTCAAGGCTGCCCCGCGAGCGGCAGCGCTCACCAAGTCGCGCCCCGGGGGCGGGGAAGAGCCGGCACTCTATGGGAACGGCGGGCAGGAATCCGACCGGGAACGGGCGCACCCGCGCCTGCCCGGGGCGGATGAACTCCTGCAGGGCCTCAACCCCCAGCAGGAGGAAGCGGTCAAGCATTCCGGCACCGCACTGCTCATCGTGGCCGGAGCCGGATCCGGCAAGACCCGGGTTCTCAGCAACCGGATCGCGTACCTCATCGCCACCCGGCAGGCGCATCACGGTGAGATCCTGGCCATCACCTTCACCAACAAGGCGGCCGCGGAAATGCGGGAGCGAATCCAGGCGCTGGTCGGCGGCAAGGCCAAGATCATGTGGATTTCCACCTTCCACTCGTCCTGCGTGCGCATCCTCCGGCAGGAGGCCGCGAACGTCGGGCTGAAGTCCAACTTCTCCATCTATGACTCCGCGGACTCCCTCCGCCTTGTTACGCAGGTGTCCAAGAGCCTGGACCTCGATCCCAAGAAATTCGCGCCCAAGGCCATCCAGCACAAGATCTCGGCGCTCAAGAACGAACTCATCGACGCCGACTCGTACGCCTTGTCTGCGAACCACAACGATCCCTTCGAATCAGCCGTGGCCGACGTCTTCAAGGGCTACACCCAGCGGTTGCGCCAGGCCAACGCCATGGACTTTGACGACCTCATTGCCGAGACCGTCTACATGTTCCGCGCCTTCCCGGCGCTCGCCGAGTCCTACCGGCGGCGCTTCCGTCACGTCCTGGTGGACGAATACCAGGACACCAACCACGCCCAGTACGCGCTGGTCCGCGAAATTGTGGGCGAGGGACCCGGGGCGTCCGAGCTGACCGTGGTGGGCGACTCGGATCAGTCCATCTACGCCTTCCGCGGCGCCGATATCCGCAACATTGTGGAGTTCGAAAAGGACTACCCTAACGCCCGCACCATCAAGCTGGAACAGAACTACCGCTCCACCCAGAACATCCTGTCCGCCGCCAACTCGGTGATTTCCCGCAACCCCAACCGGCCGGAGAAGCGGCTCTGGACCGCCGAGGGCGAAGGCCACAAGATCATCGGCTACGTGGGCGAAAACGAACACGACGAAGCCCAGTTCATCGCCAAGGAAATCGACCGGCTGCAGGACGAGGACAACCTCCGTCCCGGCGACGTCGCCATCTTCTACCGCACCAACGCCCAGTCGCGCTCGATTGAAGATGTGCTGGTGCGCGTCGGGCTGCCGTACAAGGTGGTGGGCGGCACGCGCTTCTACGAGCGCAAGGAAATCAAGGACGCCCTCGCGTACCTGCGCGTCCTGGTCAACCCCGACGACGACGTCAACCTCCGGCGGGTGCTCAACGAGCCCAAGCGCGGCATCGGCGACCGTGCCGAGGGTGCGGTGGCGGCCCTTGCCGAACGCGAACGCACGTCGTTCATGGCCGCCGCCCGCCGCGCCGACCACGCGCCCGGGATGGCAACGCGCTCGGTCAACGCCGTGCTGGGCTTCGTGAAACTGCTGGACGACCTCGCGGAGGTGGCCACCGGCTCCGGCGCGGCGGCAGCCCTGGAAGCCGTCCTGGAGCAGACCGGCTACCTTGCCGGCCTGCGGTCCAGCACGGATCCCCAGGACGAGTCCCGCGTGGAGAACCTCGCCGAACTCGTCGCCGTCGTGCGCGAATACGAACAGGAAAACCCCGAAGGATCCCTGGGCGCCTTCCTGGAGCAGGTCTCGCTCGTTGCGGACGCGGACCAGATCCCGGACGCCCCCGGCGCGGATATTGATGCCGCCGTCGCGGAAGCCAAACGGCTGGGCGTTGTCACGCTCATGACCCTCCACACGGCGAAGGGACTTGAGTTCCCGGTGGTGTTCCTGACCGGCATGGAGCACGGCCTCTTCCCGCACCAGCGGTCCGCCACGGATCCCAAGGAACTCGCGGAAGAGCGCCGGCTTGCCTACGTGGGCCTGACCCGTGCGCGGAAGCGACTGTACGTCACCCGCTCGGAGGTCCGCAGCATGTGGGGCCAGAGCCAGTACAACCCGGCCAGCCAGTTCATCGAGGAGATCCCGGCAGAACTGGTGGAATGGCGGCGCGAAGGCACCAGCCGCCAGGTCGGCGGCTGGGGGAGCGGCGCAGCCATCGGGTCCAGCCGGTACAGCGGCTCGTTCTGGGGCGCCGGCACAGCCCGAGGTAACGCTGCGAGCCCTTCCGCCGGCTTCAACGCCGACGTGCCCGCCGCCGTCGCGAAGAACCGAGTGCAGCCGCAAAAGGAAGTGGTGGCCGTTAGCGTGGGGGACAAGGTCAACCACACAAGTTTCGGCAACGGCACGGTCCTGGCCGTTGAAGGCGCCGGCGACAAGACGGTCGCGAAGGTGAAGTTCAGCGTTGGCGAAAAGCGGCTATTGCTAAGGTACGCGCCGCTGACCAAACTGGACGCCTAGCGGCGCAACGCAGGCAACGCTCCTGGCGCCGGAAATCACCTACCCCACGGAAAGTCAATGAAGGCTGGTGTGAGGCTGCTGCGACTCTGGCTCCGGCGGCATGGAGTTTTCGTGTGTCCGGGGTGACTCGAGCAGGCGGGAAAGCGCGTACGCCGCGATTGTGAAGCTGTCCTCGACCTCGCCGCTACGTATCATGTCTTCAAGTTGTGCTGTCTCGACCCACTGGACCCGTTCTACTTCCACCGAGTCGTCCGGGCCACGGCCCATATCGGCGACCCTCGCCGACATCACGGCCACTCGAGCGCTCTGGAGACCGGAATCCGGTGTGATGAATCCAAGGATCTTGAAGTCGGCCACATCGATGCCGAGTTCTTCCCTGAGTTCGTTCTCCGCCGTTTCACCTAAATCTGTGCCGTGTGAAAGGCCGCGCGGCAGTTCCCAAACCAGCTTGCCCAAGGCGTACCGAAAAGTACGGACTAGTCCGATCTTGGTCCCGTGCATGGGCAACAACACGACGGCGTTTCCTGGAAGAGCGGCTTCCAGCCGGAGATAGCGACCAGGTGCACCGTTCGGAAACCGGACGTCATCGTCATACAACCTCACGAATCCGTTCTCATAAACTAGCCGCTCGGTCACCTTCGTAATTTCGTGGCTCATCGCTCAGACCTAGGCGTTCCGACCATGTCACCGAGCGCTGCCCGGGCCTTCTTGTATTTTCCGTGCTGAGAAAAACCCTCCTGAATTCGCGGAGCGGCCGCAGCGAATGCGGCCGCGGCAACCGGGAGCCACATGTTGAAAGTCCCTGTCAGAACCTGCGCAGCTTCCGACACGGCTGCCGCTCCCACGCTTTGAACGGCCAGCCGAATGGTACCGCCGCTGGTTTTGTCCAGGACGCACTTCCCGGAGAGGGCACGCGCGACTAAGTCGACATGGCTGTCTACGGCATCATCGATGGCTGCCTGGTCTCCCTTATGCCGAGCCGCGTCTATCAGCTCGATGCCGGATTTCCACCGTTGATCCTCACGAATCTCGAGGACTGCCCGGAACGCCTCGGTGGCCCTATTTCCTTCGAAGAGCTCCATGACCGAAGCCCGCGGGCCTTCCTCCGCACCGCTGATACGAACCTGGGTGGGGCTCAATGTGTTGCCGCCTTGGCGCTGAGCTCCCCCGCGGCGGTCCCGGGTGGCGTAGCCGTAGGCCTCAAGGGCCAGCTGTTGAGCCGTAAATTCGCTGCTCACATCTCTTGGGTCGCCCATGGCAGTTGAATAGGACGCCGAGGCTATGCCGATGGAGTTGACGATCACCCTGTTGTACATAGTATTTATGACCTCACGAACAAGGGTGAGAGACTCCAGGCCGACTATGTCCTCCGCCGTGTTGCCCCCTTCATCCCATGGCCAAGAGCCATAGAGCCTACTCCGATGAGCAAATGCCTCCTTGCCCGTAGCCAGCTTGTCGAGTTGGCGCAGTGCCGGGATGAGAGTCTTAGCAGTCGGGTTGGAGGTGTATGCGTCGCCCTCCGGTCGTCGGAATAAATCCGAACCCGGATCGAGGATCGGCGCGAGCATCTCCGGAATGCTGACGTAAGGAGCCGGCAGCGCCCGGATGACCTTCTCCAGCCTGTCAGGGCCATTTCTGCGGACGGAGCCGAACCAATCCCACACGCCTTCGAAGAGACTGGCTCGCTCAGATCCGATGAGATTCATGAAACCGCTGACCGAACCGGAACGGATTTCTTGTGCTATTGAGTGGAGCCGCATGTCGCCGCTGAGATCGGCGTACATGGAGCTTTCAAATGGCATTGCCTGAGCGGAAACGGGTCGATCGGTGTCGGTGGCCGGCGCCATACTGCTCAAAATCTTGGCCACAGATTCGGTGAAGGAGTCGGCATTGAAGAGATGAATCATCACCGGAGCGGGCCCCCTGCCGCTAAATCCGGGCCGGGACCCGGCCACCTGATCATGTGCCCGCTTAAAATCTAGGAGCACTTGCTGGAACGCATAGGAATCCAGTGCGGCCGACTGGTGAACGACGATGCTGCGGCCAAACGCAAGGCTCATCAAGGTCTCGACGAACACGTGCGAGTACGTTTCGGCAACAATCTCGTCCGGCGACTCCCAGGTTGCCCTGATGGGGTCCATAGATTCCAAGAAATGAAAATGCTGGTTCAAGATATCGCTCGTTTCTGTTCTGCGCCGGTTCTGCCGCGTCGAACTTGCCCGTTCGAGCCGAATCTACACCGCCCGCACGCTACAAAGTGCCTGGTCCGTAGCGCCGTGCCTTTGTCGCGCGGGGATGAACCAGCAGTTTCTGGCCGGGGTCCGCTGCCGCCGGCTCCTAGCCGGTGACGGCATAATGGAGCCCATGCGACGGACTGTACCGGGGATCCTGGCCGCCCTCATCCTGCTGGCCTGCACTTCGTGCACCATCACCCGGGAGGACCCGGACTACGTCCCGCCGCCGCCGCTTCCCGCGCTGGAACAGCTCAAGCAGGCCCCGGTGGCGGACGCCGCCCCGTTCTCCGCGGGCGAAGGTGTGCTGAGTTTCGTCACTGCCGATCACAGCGCCGTCTGCTCGCTGACTTCGCAACGCGGCGAGCACATCAACCTGCCGTACGAGCAGAACGCCTATGGCGACGCCGCCAACAACAAGCTGGCAATCGTCCCGGTGGCCCACTGTGAACTCGCCGCGTACCCCAAACCCGAGGCCGCCGACGTGACGGACGACTGTGCCGGCACCGGCCTGGGCTACCTCGGCGGCGCCGCGCTGCTCACCCCGGACAAAGCGACCTACGGGGAATGCCGCTCCGGCGTGACCCGGATGGAGGCGGAATTCGGGCCCAAGGGCACCAAAGCCGGCCCCATCTCCCAGCTGCCCGTCCTGGCGGACGGACAGAACCTTGAGCGGAACGGCCTGCGCTGCTCGGCCTACAACGACGGCGTGGCCTGCGGAAACGTGTCTGCGGGCGTTGCTTTCTTCATTTCGCGGGACCATTACGAACTAGTTTCCGGAGAGGGTGCGGACCCCACCGTAACGCCGTCAGGGGCGCCAAAATCCCCGTAATCTAGGGGTTTTTCTACGCTCCATAGAATAGTGTCCTTACTCACATAACGGGTACTCTGGAACGGGCCGGTCCGAAGAAAGGACTAGAGTTCCGAGAGGAGCATTGCGCCGTGTGGCTCGTTTCCTAACCTGTCGCAGGGTGCGTTTATTCCGCAGCCCGGTAACCACGATTACGTGGGGTCCGGCTGTACAGAAACTACTTCGACGTAGAAGGACACTAAACCGTGGACCTGTTTGAATATCAGGCGCGCGATATGTTCGAGGCGCACGGTGTACCCGTGCTTGCTGGCATCGTGGCGCACACCCCTGAAGAAGCAAAGGCAGCTGCCGAGAAGATCGGCGGCGTAACTGTCGTCAAGGCACAGGTTAAGGTCGGTGGCCGCGGCAAGGCCGGCGGCGTTAAGGTCGCAAAGACCGCCGATGAGGCGCTGGAGCACTCCACCAACATCCTGGGCATGGACATCAAGGGCCACACGGTCAACAAGGTCATGATTGCCCAGGGCGCGGACATCGCCGAAGAATACTACTTCTCCGTCCTTCTGGACCGGGCCAACCGCAACTACCTGGCCATGTGCTCGGTTGAAGGCGGCATGGAAATCGAACAGCTCGCCGTCGAACGCCCCGACGCCCTGGCCAAGGTCGCCATCGATCCCGCAGTGGGCATCGACCAGGCCAAGGCCGACGAAATCGTTGCCGCTGCCGGCTTCGCTGAGGAACTGCGCGGCAAAGTCGCCGACGTCATCCTGAAGCTCTGGGACGTTTTCAAGAAGGAAGACGCCACCCTGGTGGAGGTCAACCCGCTGGTCAAGACCGGCGCCGGCGACATCGTTGCCCTTGACGGCAAGGTGACCCTGGACGAGAACGCCGATTTCCGGCACGCCAAGCACGCACTCCTGGAAGACAAGGACGCTGCTGACCCGCTCGAGGCCAAGGCCAAGGCGCAGGACCTGAACTACGTCAAGCTGGACGGCGAAGTCGGCATCATCGGCAACGGCGCCGGTCTGGTCATGTCCACCCTGGACGTCGTTGCCTACGCCGGTGAAAACCACGGCAACGTCAAGCCGGCCAACTTCCTGGACATCGGCGGCGGAGCCTCCGCCGAGGTCATGGCAGCCGGCCTGGACGTCATCCTGGGCGACGAGCAGGTCAAGTCCGTGTTCGTGAACGTCTTCGGCGGAATCACCGCCTGTGACGCCGTGGCCAAGGGCATCGTCGGAGCACTGGCCGAGCTGGGCCACTCCGCGAACAAGCCGCTGGTCGTCCGCCTCGACGGAAACAACGTCGAGGAAGGCCGCCGCATCCTGGCCGAGGCCAACCACCCGCTGGTTACCCTGGCCGCCACCATGGACGAGGGCGCCGACAAGGCCGCCGAGCTCGCCAACGCAGCTAAGTAAAGGGACGCACCATGTCTATCTATCTGAACAAGGACTCCAAGGTCATCGTCCAGGGCATCACCGGCGGCGAAGGCTCCAAGCACACCGCCCTGATGCTCAAGGCCGGCACCAACGTTGTTGGCGGCGTCAACGCCCGCAAGGCCGGCACCACGGTCCTGCATGGCGATAACGAAATCACCGTTTTCGGCACCGTCAAGGAAGCCATGGCCGAGACCGGCGCCGACGTCTCCATCGTCTTCGTCCCCCCGGCATTCACCAAGGACGCCGTCGTTGAAGCCATCGAGGCCGGCATCGGCCTGGTTGTTGTCATCACCGAAGGCGTGCCGGTCCAGGACTCCGCCGAGTTCTGGGCACTGGCTCAGTCCACGGTTGATGCCAACGGCAAGCAGGTCACCCGCATCATCGGACCGAACTGCCCCGGCATCATCACCCCGGGCGAGGCCCTCGTGGGCATTACCCCGGCAAACATCACGGGCAAGGGCCCCATCGGCCTGGTCTCCAAGTCCGGTACCTTGACCTACCAGATGATGTACGAACTGCGCGACCTGGGCTTCTCCACCGCCATCGGCATCGGCGGCGACCCCGTCATCGGCACCACGCACATCGATGCACTGGAAGCCTTCGAAGCCGACCCCGAGACCAAGGCGATCGTCATGATCGGCGAGATCGGCGGCGACGCCGAAGAGCGTGCAGCTGACTACATCAAGGCTCACGTCACCAAGCCCGTTGTTGGCTACGTGGCAGGCTTCACCGCTCCGGAAGGCAAGACCATGGGCCACGCAGGCGCCATCGTCTCCGGTTCGGCTGGCACCGCACAGGCCAAGAAGGAAGCCCTCGAGGCTGCCGGCGTCAAGGTCGGCAAGACGCCGTCCGAGACCGCCAAGCTCCTGCGCGAGGTCTTCGCGACCCTCTAGGTCACGCCCCTCCACGCAGAAACGTTCTAGAGTACGACGGCGTCCGGCCGCCTTCCCCAGGAAGGCAACCGGACGCCGTCGTGCTTTAACCGGCAGTTCCAGCGCCCACATCCGGGGCAGCGCGAACGGACAGTTGGGCCCCCCGAACGGACGGCCCCAAGTGTCCGTTCGCGCTATTTGCCGAGCAGTTCGTCCAGTTGGTCGTAGCCGGCGGCGATGCCGGACTCCATGCCGTCGGTGAGGAACTTCTCCCGGGCCTCGACGCTGGGGTAGACGGACCGGCCGGTGAGCCTGGAGCGTCCCCCCGGCAGGTCCTGGAATGTTGAGAATTCCAGCGTGACGGTGTCCGGGTAGCCTTCGTACTCGAAGGTCTGCAGCACGAAGGCGTTCTCGCGGACCGTGTGGAAGACGCCCCGGAAGGCGTGCTGGCGGCCGTCCCGCCCCTCCTGCACGAAGCGGTACGTTCCGCCCGGCCGGCAGTCGAAAACGTCGATCCTCGTGCTCAGTTCCCGCGGTCCGATCCATTGCCGGAAGGCCTCCGCATCGGAGTGGGCGCGGAAGACGGCTGCCGCCGGGTAATCAAACTCCCGCTCGGAGTCCACAAACGGCACATTCTCCGGGGCCACGAGCTTCAGTGCGTTGCTCATGCCGTCACCTTTCCGGCCTCCGTCTGGCCCGTGGCGGAGGTGCCCAGGGTGGAGGTGCCCATGGTGGCGGTGCCTGCGTCGGCGCCGCCCGCGTCGGCGCCGCTGAGGAGCTCGTCGAGCCGCTCGTAGCCCTCCGTCATGCCGCCCTCCATGCCGGACTGCGCCATACCGTCGCGGGCCTCCTGGCTGGGGTAGACGGAGTGGCCTGTCAGACGGCACCGGCCGCCGCCCAGGTCCTCGAAGGTGAGGTACTCGATGCTGACCACGTCCGGGTAACCGTCGAACTCGAAGGTTTGGACGGCGAACTCGTTCTCGCGGACAGTGTGGAAGATGCCGTTGAAGCCGTAGCTTTGACCGTCGGGGGCGGTGTGCGTGTAGCGGTAGCTTCCGCCTGTCCGGAAATCGTAGTGGTCGATGTCCATCCGGAGGCCGCGGGGGCCAAGCCACTGCGCGATCAGCTCGGGCTCCTTGTGGGCACGGAAGACGTCAGCCACCGGGAAATCGAACTCCCGCTCGTACTCGATGAAGGGCTGCCCCTCCGGAACAGTGAGTTTCAGGGAATTGCTCATCACGAATCCTTTGCCTGAGTGCCGCGTGGGGCGGCATTTGCTTGAAGCACGGCGTCAAGGCTGCGGAACTGCCCCTCGCGGACCAGCCGGTACTGGTCGATCCATGCGGTGAGCGCCTCCAGCCGTGCGGGGTTCAGGTGGACGGGCCGGCGCTGGGCCTCACGCGTGCGCGTGACCAGCTGTGCCTGCTCGAGGACCTGGATGTGCTTCGAGACCGCCTGCTTGGTGATCGCGAAGGGTTCCGCCAGTTCGTTTACGGTGGCCGGGCCCCGGCTGAGCCGGGAGATGATGCGGCGTCGGACCGGGTCGGCAAGGGCCAGGAAGGCTGCATCGAGCAGTTCGTCGTCGCCGGTGTCCATGGCCTGCCAATCACCCCGCCCCGTTGCCCGGTGTCAAAACAGCGAATACGTAATCAATCAACTGCTTTATCAACCTCTTGGTTGTTTAAGGCTATACCCGAAGAGGGATCGCCGGCAAGAGGTCATTTCCGGCAGGTCTTGTTCTTCGCGGATCTACTTTGTTAGTATGTCAGGACAAACTACTGAAGGAGCTAATGTGCCGCTGGTACGAATTGATGTGAACCAGGGGCGCAGCCCCGAGGATCTGCGCCGCCTCAGTCGGGGGATCCATGATGCGATCCTGGCCGAGTACGGGATTCCGGAGCGCGACTATTTCCACGTCCTCACCGAACACTCCCGCGGTCAGATCTTCGCCCAGGATGCCGGACTCGGCTTTGAGCGCACGCCGGATGTGGTGATGATCCAGATCTTTACCCAGGCCGGCCGGAGCCAGGAGGCGAAGCAGTCCCTCTTTGCAGCCATCGCCGGGAGGTTGGCGGAGCTGGGAGTGGCCGGTGAGGATGTGTTCATCGGGTACGTGGAGAACACTGCCGGCGACTGGTCGTTCGGCTTCGGGCGGGCCCAGTATGTCACCGGCGAGCTGGCCGTTCCGCGGAAATAAGCCCCGCCCTGAGCCTGCGATGCGTGGCCCTGAGGCTGCCATTTCGGTGCGCTATGCCAAGTTGTAAATATGTCAGTACAAACCTTTGACAGGACAATAATTCTAGGGCAAAGTAGTGGTTGTGGCCCCGCTCACGGGGGTCCGCCAGGAACCGGAGCTCTATCTGTTCAGAGGTACAGAGTTCAAACCAGAAAGGTCCGCGATTACCGTGACCCACGAACTGCTCACGATCGGGCGCATCAGCGTTGATATCTACCCGAACGACATCGGGGTTGATCTGGAGGATGTCACGTCCTTCGGAAAGTACCTCGGTGGATCCCCTTCCAACGTGGCTGTGGCAGCCGCCCGGCACGGCCGCCGAACCGGAGTGATCACCCGCACCGGCGACGACGCCTTCGGTAAGTACCTGCACCGTGAACTGCGCAAGTTCAACGTGGACGACACTTTCGTTACACCGGTGAAGGAATGGCCTACCGCAGTGACGTTCTGCGCAATCAAGCCGCCGGAAGACTTCCCTCTTTACTTCTACGGGCGCTTCCCCACGGCACCGGACCTGCAGATCAAGGCCGAAGAGTTGGATCTGGACGCCATCCGGGACGCACGGATCTTCTGGTCCACCGTGACCGGACTGTGCCAGGAGCCCAGCCGTGAAGCGCACATCAAGGCCCACGAGGCCCGCCCTCAGGCCGGCCTCAAGGAAGGCCAGTACACCGTCCTCGACCTGGACTACCGCCCCATGTTCTGGGCGTCGGAAGAGGAAGCCCGGGCACAGGTTGCCAGGATCCTGCCGCATGTCACGGTGGCGATCGGCAACGACAAGGAGTGCGCCGTGGCTGTGGGTGAGGGAACCCCGGACGAGCAGGCAGACCGCCTCCTGGCCGCAGGCGTCGAAATCGCCGTCGTCAAGCTCGGCCCCGAAGGCGTGATGGCCAAGACCCGCACCGAGCGTGTGGTGTCCGTCCCCGTTCCGGTGGAGACCGTCAACGGCCTTGGTGCCGGTGACTCGTTCGGCGGAGCGTTCTGCCACGGGCTGCTGTCCGGCTGGAGCCTTGCCGAGGTCCTCGACTACGCGAACGCCGCCGGCGCGATCGTCGCCTCCCGCTTGTCCTGCGCCGACGCCATGCCGACGCCGGGCGAGGTCACCTCGCTGCTGGCCGAGCGCGGCCGCCTGGTTCCCGGTCAGTTCGCCACTGAAGGAGCAGCACTGTGACTCTCACACCCATCGCCTCGAACAATGCCCTGGACGACGATCCCCGCCGCTACGCGCACCTGAGCACCATCCGCTTGGAGGACCCGGACGCTGTTGCCCGCGCCGCCAAGGCCCGGCGCCGGCACCCCGGCCTGAAGTACGGCCGGCAGAACTTCATCGTCGCAGCCGACCACCCGGCCCGCGGCGCCCTCGCCGTCGGCAATGATCCGGTGGCCATGGCGGACCGCCGCCAGCTGCTGGACCGGTTGCAGATCGCGCTGGCCAACCCGGATGTGGACGGCGTGCTCGCCTCCCCGGACATCATGGACGACCTGCTGCTGCTCGGTGCGCTCGACGGCAAACTGATTTTCGGTTCGATGAACCGCGGCGGACTGTCCGGCCTGGTCAACGAGTTCGATGACCGCTTCACCGGCCACACCGCCGCTGCACTGGAGGCTCTGGGGGCCGACGGCGGCAAGATGCTCACCCGCATCTGCCTCGGCGACCCCGACACGGTGGCCCTGCTGGAGGCGACGGCCAAGGCCATCGACTCCCTCGCCGAACGCAAGCTGATCGCCATGGTGGAGCCCTTCCTGTCCGTCCGCGAAAACGGCAAGGTCCGCAACGACCTCTCCACCAACGCCGTCATCAAGTCCATCGCCATCGCCGAAGGCCTCGGCTCCACCAGCGCGTACACCTGGATGAAACTCCCCGTGGTGGCCGAGATGGAGCGCGTGATGGCCGCCACCACCATGCCCACCGTGCTGCTGGGCGGCGACCCGGAGGGCACCCAGGACGAAGTCTTCGCCACGTGGGAAGCCGCCCTGGCACTCCCCGGCGTGCAGGGCCTCACCGTCGGCCGGACCCTCCTGTACCCGCAGGACGGTGATGTTGCCGGCGCCGTGGCCACCGCAGCCTCCCTCCTTCACCACACCGCATCAGCCCACACCGCAGAAGTATCGGAGTAATTCCCATGGGGATCAGAACTGGCAACGCAGCCGGAACCCGTCGAATGACCGTGGCCCAGGCCGTGGTGGAGTACCTTTCCAAGCAGTACACCGTTGATTCTGTCGGCGGGCTGGACTACCGGGAACGCCTGATCCCCGGAACGTTCGGCATCTTTGGCCACGGCAACGTTGCCGGCGTCGGGCAGGCCCTCAAGCAGTACCAGGCCGCCGACCCGACGATCATGCCGTACTACCAGGGCCGCAACGAGCAGGCGCAGTCCCACCAGGCCGTGGGCTACGCCCGCCACACCCGCCGCCGCCAGACGTTCGCCATCAGCACGTCGATCGGCCCCGGCTCCTCCAACCTGCTGACCGGCGCGGCACTGGCTACCACCAACCGCCTGCCGGTGCTGCTGCTGCCCAGCGACACCTTCGCCACCCGCGCCGCGGACCCGGTGCTGCAGCAGCTCGAGCAGCCCTACGCCTACGACATCACGGTCAACGACGCCTTCCGGCCGCTGTCCAAGTTCTTCGACCGCGTCAACCGGCCCGAACAGCTGTTCTCCGCGTTCCACCACGGCCTCCGCGTCCTGACGGATCCGGCCGAAACCGGCGCTGTCACCATCTCGTTGCCACAGGACGTCCAGGCCGAAGCCTTCGACGTGCCCGAGGAATTCCTGGCCGAACGGGAGTGGCGCATCCGCCGCCCCGACGCCGACGACGAGGACATCCGCCGCGCCGCCGAAGCGATCCGGGCCGCAAAGCGCCCGCTGATCATCGCCGGCGGTGGCGTCCTCTACGCCTTCGCCAACGACGAACTCGCGAAGTTCGCGGAACTCACCGGGATTCCGGTGGGGAACACCCAGGCCGGCGTCGGCGTCCTGCCATGGGACCACCGGTTCTCCCTCGGAGCCATCGGCTCCACCGGCACGACGGCGGCAAACGCCATCGCTGCGGAGGCAGACCTGATCATCGGGATCGGCACGCGCTACGAGGACTTCACCACGGCGTCCCGGACCGCGTTCCAGAACCCGGACGTGAAGTTCATCAACATCAACGTGGCTGCCATCGATGCCTACAAGCACGGCACCACGCTGCCGATCGTGGCCGACGCCCGCAAGGCCCTGGTCAAGCTGAACCAGGCGCTGGGCGGCTACCGCGTCGGCGCCGACCTGGAACAGCAGATCGCGGCCGAGAAGAAGCGCTGGGACGCCACCGTGGACGAAGCGTTCGACACCCGCTTCACGCCGCTGCCGGCCCAGAACGAAATCATCGGGGCCACAAGCCGGGCCATGGACGCCCAGGACGTGGTCATTTGCGCCGCCGGTTCCCTGCCCGGTGACCTGCACAAGATGTGGCGCGTCCGGGACGCCTTCGGCTACCACGTCGAATACGCCTACTCCTGCATGGGCTACGAAATTCCCGGC
The DNA here is from genome assembly GCF_059423525.1 of Arthrobacter sp. GW460-12-1-14-TSB2. Lineage (NCBI taxonomy): Bacteria > Bacillati > Actinomycetota > Actinomycetes > Micrococcales > Micrococcaceae > Arthrobacter > Arthrobacter sp. GW460-12-1-14-TSB2. The sequence continues at coordinate 16,840 of NZ_JBWKYC010000017.1, read as the reverse complement.
GGGCTCGGCGTCAAGCGCGCAGCGCTGGCCGAAGCCGCCGCGGGCGGTGCCCAGCGCGACGTCGTCGTCATGGTGGGGGACGGTTCCTACCTGATGATGCACACCGAACTGGTCACCGCCGTCGCCGAGCGCATCAAGCTGATCGTGGTCCTGATCCAGAACCACGGCTACGCCTCCATCGGATCCCTCTCCGAATCCCTCGGTTCCCAGCGCTTCGGCACCCAGTACCGCGCCCTGAACGAGGAACAGCACAGCTTCGACGAAGGCGAAACCCTCCCGGTGGACCTCGCCCTGAACGCCGAAAGCCTCGGCGTGAAGGTGATCCGAATCGAACCGGGGGAGAAGGTCATCGCCGAACTCGAGCAGGCCATCCGCGATGCGAAGGCGGCACCGGAGCGCGGCGGACCCATCCTGATCCACGTCGAATCCGACCCCCTGCTGGATGCCCCGAGTTCCGAGTCGTGGTGGGACGTTCCCGTCTCCCAGGTCTCCGACCTCGACTCCACGCAACAGGCCTTCAAGACCTACACCGACCACAAGAACCGCCAGCGCAAGCTGCTCGGCTGAATCTCCAGGCACACAGCCCTCTTTCCCCACAGACCAAGGAAGTCCCACACCATGTCAACGACGACCGTCACCACCACCATCAACCACTTCATCAACGGGGCCGAAACCGCTGGCGAAGGCACCCGCACCCAGCCTGTCTACAACCCCGCCACGGGTGCTGTGTCAGCAGAGCTGCGGCTGGCCAACCGGGCGGACCTGGATGCCACCGTGGCCGCGGCCCGCAAGGCTGCCGATTCCTGGGGTGACATCTCCCTGGCCAAGCGCACCGCGGTGCTGTTCAAGTTCCGCGAACTCGTCGCCGCCCACGTGGACGACCTCGCCGCACTGATCACCGCCGAGCACGGCAAGGTTCTCTCCGACGCCAAGGGCGAGATCGGCCGCGGCCTGGAAGTCATCGAGTTCGCCTGCGGCATCCCGCAGCTGCTCAAGGGCGATTACTCGGACCAGGTCTCCACCGGCATCGACGTGTTCTCCTTCCGCGAACCGCTCGGCGTCGTCGCCGGTATCACCCCGTTCAACTTCCCGGTCATGGTGCCGCTGTGGATGGCTCCGATGGCCATCGCCACGGGCAACGCCTTCATCCTCAAGCCCTCCGAGCGCGACCCCTCGGCCTCCATGCTGCTGGCCAAGCTGTGGAAGCAGGCCGGCCTGCCCGATGGCGTCTTCCAGGTCCTGCACGGCGACAAGGAAACGGTTGAGGGCCTGCTGACCCACCCCGACGTGGACGGCATCTCCTTCGTTGGCTCCACTCCGATCGCCCAGTACGTCCACGAGACCGCCACCAAGCACGGGAAGCGCGTCCAGGCGCTGGGCGGCGCAAAGAACCACGCCATCGTGATGCCCGACGCCGACCTCGACAACGCCGCCGACCACCTCGCCGCAGCCGCTTTCGGTTCCGCCGGCGAACGCTGCATGGCCATCTCCGTTGCCGTGGCCGTCGGCGACGCCGCCGAACTGCTGGTGAAGAAGGTCGAAGAGCGCGCCCTCGCCGTCAAGGTCAACAACGGCACCGCGCCCGGCGCCGAAATGGGCCCGGTCATCACGCCCGCCTCCAAGGAACGCATCGTCAAGATCGTCACTGAAGCGGAAGCCGCCGGCGCCGCCATGGTGGTGGACGGCCGCGACCTGGTGGTCCCCGGCCACGAGGAAGGCTTCTGGGTCGGTCCCACCGTCCTGGACCACGTCAAGACCGAAATGACCGCCTACACCGAGGAAATCTTCGGACCGGTCCTCGTCGTGGTCCGCGTCGAGGACCTGGACGCCGGCATCGCGCTGATCAACTCCAACCCCTACGGCAACGGCACCGCCATCTTCACCTCCTCCGGCGCGAACGCCCGCAAGTTCCAGCGCTCCGTGACCGTGGGCATGATCGGCATCAACGTGCCGCTCCCCGTCCCGGTGGCCTACCACTCCTTCGGCGGCTGGAAGGCCTCACTGTTCGGCGACAAGCACATCTACGGCCCGGAAGGCGTGTCCTTCTACACCCGTGGCAAAGTAGTTACCTCACGCTGGCCGGAGCCCACCCACGCCTCGGGTGCCTCCTACAACTTCCCGTCCAACTAGCGACCCGACTACCCACCATCGACTGCTCCGCAACCGCCGTTTTGAGCGTCCAAAACGGCACCTGTGGAGCAACGGATGAGAAGGAATGGCAATGACTGAGAACAAACTGATCATCGGCACCGCACCGGACTCCTGGGGCGTCTGGTTCCCGGATGACCCCAAGCAGACCCCCTGGGAGCGCTTCCTCGACGAAGTGGCCGAGTCCGGCTACAAATGGATCGAGCTCGGCCCCTACGGCTACCTGCCGACCGACCCCGCCCGGCTTGCCGAGGAGCTCAAGCAGCGCGACCTGAAGGTCACGGCCGGAACGGTCTTCACCGCATTCCATCGCGGCCTGGACCAGTGGGAGACCGCCTGGGAGCCTGCCCGCAAGGCCGCCGAGCTCACGGCTGCCATGGGCGGCGAACACATCGTGGTCATCCCGGCCATGTGGCGCGATGACGTCACCGGTGAAGCAGTGGAAAGCGGCCAGCTCACCGAGAAGGCCTGGAGCGACCTGTTCGCCGGGCACAACCGGCTGGGCAAGACCCTGCTGGAGGACTTCGGCCTGAAGCAGCAGTTCCACTCCCACGCCGATTCCCACGTCGGAGCCCAGGAGGACATTGAAACCCTCCTGGCCGCAACGGACTCGAAGTACCTGAACCTGTGCCTGGACACCGGCCACGCCGAATACTGCGGGGCCTCCAGCCTGGAGCTCATCAAGAACTACCCGGACCGCATCGGCTACCTTCACCTGAAGCAGATCAACCCTGACATCCTCAAGAAGGTCAACGAGGAAAACATGACCTGGGCCGCGGCCAACCTTGCCGGCGTCATGACCGAGCCGCCGAACGGGCTGCCGGACCTGCGCGCCGTCATCGAAGCAGTGGAGGCACTGAACCGCCCCATCTTCGGCATCGTGGAGCAGGACATGTACCCGGTTGCCTTCGACGTCCCTATGCCGATCGCCAAGCGCACCCGCAACTACCTGCTGTCCTGCGGCTCCCGCACGGCCGTCAACTAACAGCCGCCCAGGCACCCGAAACGTAAGGAAGAGAACAATGACTGAAACCCTTCGCGTCGCCGTTATCGGCGCCGGCCGCATGGGCGCGGACCACATCCAGCGCCTCAGCAAGCGCATCCACGGCGCTGAAGTTGCCGCCGTCGTCGACGTCGACCTCGCCCGTGCACAGGCCGCCATCGAAGGCATCCCGGGCGCAGTGGCCCTGGCCGATGCCGACGAAGCCCTCAACAACGGGGACGTCAACGCCGTCCTGATCGCCACGCCGGGCTTCCTGCACGAGGACATCCTGCTGAAGGCACTCGCCAGGGACATCCCGATCCTCTGCGAGAAGCCCCTCACCCCGGACGCCGAATCCTCCTGGAAGATTGTCGAGGCAGAGCAGAAGCTTGGCCACAAGCGCATCCAGGTGGGCTTCATGCGCCGCTTTGACGCCGAGTACGCAGCCCTGGGCCAGGTCATCCGCGACCACGAACTGGGCGAACTGCTGATGCTGCACCACCAGCACCGCAACCCCACCACTCCGGCGGGCTTCACCAACGAGATGCTGATCAACGACTCGGTGGTGCACGAGTTCGATGCCATCCGGTTCTTTACCGGCGAGGAAATCACCAGCGTGCAGGTCCGCCTGGGCAAGGCCACGAAGAACGCCCCGGCCGGCCAGCACGATCCCCAGCACGTCCTGGTGGAAACCGAGTCCGGTGTCCTGGCCGACGTCGAAATCTACGTCAACGCCAAGTTCGGCTACGAAGTGGCCACGCAGGCTTCCTTCGAAGACGGCATCGTCAGCATCGGTGGCGATAAGGGACCCTACACCCGCAGCGCCGGCCGCTGGGGCGGCAATGTGACCCCCGGATTCGAAGAGCGCTTCGGCGCGGCATACGACGTCGAAATCCAGTCCTGGGTGGACGCGGCCCTCCGCGGCGAAATCGGCGGCCCCACCGCCTGGGACGGCTACGCCACCGCAGCCTGCTGCGAGGCCGGCGTCGAGGCACAGAAGAACGGCGAAAAGGTCGCCGTCAAGCTGAACGCCAAGCCTTCCCTTTACAGCTAGGCGGAAAGGGAAGGGGGCCGAGGCTCCCTTCCCTTTTCGTCCCGTCCCTCGCACAACATGACTCATCCACAATGGAGTGTTCCACGTGAAAATCGCACTTGATCCAACGCCGTTCCACCATTCGCACAGCCTGCTCGAATTCCCCCGGGTGGTGGCGGACCTCGGCTACAAGTACATGCAGATGACCCCGCACGCCGACTTCATCCCCTTCTACAACCACCCCAAGGCCGACGACGAACTGGTGGGCAAGCTCAGCAAGGCCTGCAAGGATGTGGGAGTCGAGATCGCCTCGGTCCTGCCGGTGCTCCGTTGGTCCGGTCCGGACGAGGACGCCCGTGAAGCCGCGGTCCGTTACTGGAAGCGCGTCATCCAGATCACCGTGGACCTCGGGGTCAGCACCATCAACACGGAATTCAGCGGACGCCCGGAGAAGGCCGAAGAATCAGAGCGCGCCTTCTACCGCTCCATGGAAGAGCTGCTGCCCATCATCGAACGCGAAGGCCTTGACCTCCTGATTGATCCGCACCCGGACGACTTCGTGGAGGAAGGCCTGGCCGCCATCCGCGTCATCCGCGGCCTGAACTCCAAGAACGTGGGCCTGGTCTACGTGGCGTCGCACAGCTTCCACATGAAGAACGCGCCCCTGGACATCATGCGCGCCGCGGGGGACAAACTCCGCCTGGTCCACGTGGCAGACACCATGAACCACCACGCCTCCCACGGCCTGCGCTACATCACCAACCCGCCCGGCAACGCGGTCCGCGTGCACCAGCACCTGAAAATCGGCGACGGCGACGTGAACTGGGAAGAATTCTTCGGCGGGCTGCAGGAGATCGGCTTCCTGGACCGCGAAGACACCGTGATGGTGTCCAGCGTCTTCGCCGAAGACGAAAATGCCGCAGAAGTTTCCCGCTACCAGCTGGACACGATGAACAACTACATCGCGAAAGCCCGGTAGCGGCCGCCCTATGAAGCAAACGGAAAATACACTTCCCAGCACTACGACCCGGTCGCCGGCAGGCCAGGCAGGTTCTGCCGCAGCAGCTCCCAATCCCAAGGGATTCATGCGGCGGGTGGCCCTGTTTTCGACATTCGGCGGCCTGCTCTTCGGTTACGACACCGGCGTCATCAACGGTGCACTGCCCTTCATGCAGCGGGACCTCGGGCTGACGCCGCTGACCGAGGGGCTCGTCACCTCGACCCTGCTGTTCGGTGCGGCGTTCGGCGCCATCACCGCCGGCCGGCTGTCCGACCGGTTCGGCCGCCGCAAGACCATCATGGCGCTGGCGATCATCTTCGCGCTCTCCACCATCGCCTGTTCCCTGGCGCCCACCACCGAGCTGCTGGTGGCAGCGCGCACGGTCCTCGGCCTGGCGGTGGGCGGGGCCTCGGTGATCGTCCCCGTGTACCTGGCGGAAATGTCGCCCGCCGCCCAGCGCGGGCGGATCGTCACACAGAACGAACTCATGATCGTCACGGGCCAGTTCCTGGCGTTCACCTTCAATGCCGTCCTGGGCAACGCCTTCCCGGAAGCCTCCCATGTGTGGCGCTGGATGCTGGTCATCGCAACGCTGCCCGCCGTCGTCCTCTGGTTCGGCATGCTGCTCCTCCCGGAGAGCCCCCGCTGGCTGGCGTCCGCCGGCCGCTTCGGCGAGGTCCTTGACGTGCTGCGCAAGACCCGCGCCTCGGCCGACGTCTCCACGGAGTTTGATGAGGTGCGGCAGGCGGCCCGCGAGGACTACCAATCCAAGCTCGGAACGTTCAGGGACCTCACCGTGCCATGGATCCGCAGGATCTTCGTGGTGGGCCTGGGCATGGCGGTCATCAACCAGATCAGCGGCGTCAACGCCATCATGTACTACGGCACGTCGATCCTCTCCAGCTCCGGCTTCGGGGACCAGGGTGCGCTCCTTGCCAACGTGGTCAACGGCGTCACGTCCGTGGTCGCCGTCGTCATCGGCATGTCCCTGATGACAAAGGTGCGCCGGAAGTCCATGCTGGTCGTCGGCCTGGCGGGCACCGCATCCTCGCTGCTGGCCATCGGCCTGATCTCAATGCTGATCCCGGAAAGCACCCTGCGCGGCTACCTGGTGCTGCTGTTTATGGTGACATTCCTGGCGTCCATGCAGTCCTGCATCGGCACGGTGACGTGGCTGACGATGTCCGAAATCTTCCCGCTGCATGTCCGCGGCATCGGCATGGGCATCTGCGTGTTCGTGCTGTGGATGATCAACTTCCTGATCGGGTTCTTCTTCCCGCAGATGGTGGCTTCGATCGGCGTTTCGACGACCTTCTTCATCTTTGTTGCCATCCAGTTGGCGGCCATCGTCTGGGTGAAACGGGTGGTGCCGGAAACCAAGGACAAGAGCCTCGAGGACCTGGAGCACTACTTCAAGAACACCGCTGCCGAGAAAACGGCGGTCGGGGACGTGGCCGGAGTGAAGTGAGGCCACACAGCAAGAAAGCCCCGCGGGCGCGCTTCGGCGCGGCGCGGGGCTTTTGCGTTGTGCGCCTACGCGTGCGCGTGGAGCCTGGGCAGGGCGTCCACCAGCGGGGCAAGCTCCGGGATCTCCTGGGCCTCGGCGAGGGCCCGTTCCAGTGTGGCGTCGTGGGCGGGGCGGGCCTCGTCCAGCAGCTTGATGCCGCTCTCGGTCAGTTCGGTGTAGATGCCGCGGCGGTCGTCCGCGCACAGGATGCGCGTGAGCAGGCCGCGGTCCTCGAGCCGGTTGACCAGCCGCGTGGTGGCGCTGGCGCTGAGGGCGGTGGCGCGGGCCAGCTGCTGCATGCGCATGTGCCAGCCGTCCTGCCGGCTCAGGGCGTCAAGCACCGTGTATTCGACGACGGACAGCTGGGCTTCGGCCTGCAGTGAGCGTTCCAGTTCCGACTCGATCAGTCCGTGCAGGGCCGCGAGGGTCCGCCACCCCTGCGCGCGGACTTCAACGGCGTCGTCCTTGATGCCCATGGTGTACTTCCCTTCGGTTCGTGTTCCCCGCGGATGTGTGAAGCGGGGCACAACAAATAATAGTTGCTTGCGCGCTGTATCTGCTTGTGCAACAATAAATAACGCGTCTGCAACTACTAGCTTACGCGCCCTACCCCATTCCGTACAGTTTTGAAGGAGCTTCGCCATGCCTATTGGCCTGTTAGCCCTCGCCCTCGGCGGGTTCGGGATCGGACTCACCGAGTTCGTGATCATGGGCCTGCTGCCCGAGGTTGCAGCCGACTTCGGTGTCAGCGAGGCCACGGCCGGCTGGCTGATCTCCGGCTATGCCCTCGCCGTCGTCGTTGGCGCCCTGCTGCTCACGGCGGCAGTGACACGCTTCGAACGCAAGCCCGTGCTGGCCGTCCTGATGGTTTTGTTCATCGCCGGCAACCTGGTCTCCGCCATCGCCCCCGGCTACTCCATGATGATGGTGGGCCGGATTGTTGCCGCGCTGGCCCACGGTGCGTTCTTCGGCATCGGGGCCGTGGTGGCCGCGGACATGGTGGCCCCCAACAAAAAAGCCGGTGCCATCGCCTTTATGTTCACCGGACTCACGGCTGCCAACGTCCTGGGCGTGCCGTTCGGCACCATGCTGGGGCAGGCGGCGGGCTGGCGCTCCACGTTCTGGGCCATCACGGGCATCGGCGTCCTTGCCCTGATCGGCATCCTGACCCTGGTGCCCAGGACCGGCCACGGCGACGCGGCTGCCCAGGCCTCCTCCGGCGGGCTCCGCGGTGAGCTGCGCGCCTTCCGCTCCGGCCAGGTCTGGCTGTCCATCCTCGTGACGATCCTTGGCTACGGCGGCATGTTCGGCGCCTTCACCTACATCGCCTTCACCCTCACCGAAGTCTCCGGATTCGCAGCCTCCACTGTGCCCTGGCTCCTCATTCTCTTCGGCGTCGGACTTTTCATCGGCAACACCGTGGGCGGCAAGGCCGCGGACCGCAATGTGGACCGCACCCTGCTCGTGGTCCTGGCAGTGCTCGTCGTGGTCCTCGTGGCCTTCGCCCTGACTGCCGGGAACCAGCCCCTCACCATTGCCTCCATCGTGCTGATGGGCGGCTTCGGCTTCGCCACCGTCCCCGGACTGCAGATGCGCGTCATGAAGTACGCCAGCAGCGCTCCCACCCTGGCGTCCGGCGCCAACATCGGCGCCTTCAACGTCGGTAACGCCCTCGGTGCCTGGCTCGGCGGCGTGACGATCACCGCGGGGCTCGGCTACACCTCGCCGATCTGGGCCGGTGCAGCGATCACCGTCCTCGGGCTCGGCGTGATGGCTTTCGCCGCCGCCAAGGCCGGCAGGGGCACCGACAGCAGTACGACGGCGGCGGTCTCCGCTCCCGCTGTTGGCGGCTCACCCGCCGTCGTGGACGCACCCGCGGGTGCCCGCTGACATGACGACCAAGGCGATCGAAGCCCCGGGGTGGGACGGCCGCACCGGTCCGCATCCAGCCAGCTTCAACGGCTAAGGAGCACGTCTCGGGCCCGATCAAGGGCTCACATCGCAACGCCGGGGATGGCGGCATCGCCGTCATCGCCGGCGTTTCTTGGTGCCCCAAACCACTGATTCACGTAAAAACATCCTAATGTCAGGACAAACTATTGACATTAGTGAGCTGAATCACCATGATCTAGGTAGACAGTGCTCCGGCGGCTGCAGAGTGGCAGCCCGGAACCTGAGATCAAAGGAGATTAACGTGGCAAAATTTTCTTGGCGCAAGGCGGCTCTCGTTGCGGCGGTGGTGCCGATGATGGCGCTGAGCGCTTGCTCAAGCAGCGGCGGAAAGCCTGCCGAAAGCGGTGGCGGCGCAGGCGGCGGCCAGGTGGCCACGACTGAGCGGATCAAGATCGCCCTCATCACCCACGCCGCAGCCGGAGACACCTTCTGGGACATCGTCCGCAAGGGCGCGGAGGAAGCCGCAGCGAAGGACAACGTGGAACTGCTGTACACCTCCGATCCGGAAGGCGGCCGCCAGGCCCAGCTGATCGAACAGGCCGTGGACCAGAAGGTGGACGGCATCGCGGTCACCCTGGCCAAGCCGGACGCCCTGAAGGATGCCCTGAAGAAGGCGACTGACGCCGGCATCCCCGTGGTCAGCCTCAACGCCGGTGAAGATGCCTCGAAGCAGCTCGGAGCCTTCACCCACTTCGGCTCAAACGAAAAGCTCGCCGGACAGGCAGTCGGAGAGAAGCTGGCTTCCCTGAACTTCAAGCACCCCATCTGCATCATCCAGGAGCAAGGCCACGTTGGCCTCGAAGCGCGCTGCGCCGGCGTGAAGGCGAAAGTAGCCGGCACCGAAATCCTGTATGTCAACGGCCGCGACATGACCGAAGTTTCATCCACCATCACGGCCAAGCTGCAGGCCACCAAGGACGCCGACGCGATCATCGGCCTCGGCGCCCCCATCACCCTGACGGCACTGAAGTCCATCACCGACGCCGGCAGCTCCGCTAAGGCGGCGTCGTTCGACATGAACGCCGACCTGGCGCAGAAGATCGTCGACGGCACCATCCTGTTCACGGTGGACCAGCAGCCATGGCTGCAGGGGTACGGCTCCATTGATGCGCTGTGGCAGTTCAATCGCGGTGGCTTCGAAGTGGGTGGCGGAATGCCTGTCCTGACCGGCCCCACAGTCGTGGACAAGGAATCCGCCGCCGACGTCCTCAAATTCGCCCAGCAGGGCGTCCGCTAACCAGCAGGCATCCCTGGCTGCGGGAGGGCCGGGTACCGGTTCTCCCGCAGCCAGATCAACAAGGAGTTTCCATGACACAGACGTTAGCCAAGCCGGCCCCGCTGGCACCGGATGAGCGGATCGGCCGCCGCAGCCCGTTCCAGAAGCTGCTCGGGCGGCCCGAAGTCGGCGCCCTGGTGGGCGCAATAGTCCTGTTCGTTTTCTTCTCAGTGGTTTCGTCCACCTTCATCCAGCCGAGCTCGTTCGCGACTGTGCTGTACGGATCCTCCACCATCGGCATTATGGCCGTGGGCGTCTCACTGCTCATGATCGGCGGTGAGTTCGACCTCTCCACCGGTGTTGCAGTCATCAGCTCCGCCCTGACCGCCTCCATGTTCGCATGGTATTTCTCGCTCAACGTCTGGGTCGGTGTTGCCCTGGCCCTGGTGGTTTCACTCGGGATCGGCTTCATCAACGGCTGGATACTGGTGAAGACCAAGCTGCCCAGCTTCATCGTCACGCTGGCGACGTTCCTGATGCTGACCGGTCTGAACCTTGCCCTCACCCGCATGATCTCCAACGGTGTATCGTCCCCGTCGATCGCCCAGATGGATGGGTTTGCCTCGGCCCGGGCCGTCTTCGCCTCGTCGGTGAACATCGCAGGTGTCGAAGTGAAAATCACCGTGTTCTTCTGGATTGTCCTGGTGGCCGTTGCGTCCTGGGTGCTGTTGCGGACCAAGGTGGGCAACTGGATCTTCGCCTCCGGTGGCGACGCCAACGCCGCCCGCGCCGTGGGTGTGCCGGTCACCAAGACCAAGATCGGCCTGTTCATGGCTGTGGGCTTCTGCGGCTGGGTGCTGGGCATGCACAACCTGTTCGCCTTCGACTCCGTTCAGTCCGGTGAAGGCGTGGGCAACGAGTTCCTCTACATCATCGCCGCGGTGATCGGCGGCTGCCTGTTGACCGGCGGCTACGGCTCGGCGGTGGGCGGCGCGATCGGCGCGTTCATCTTCGGCATGGCTAACAAGGGCATCGTGTACGCGCAGTGGAACCCGGACTGGTTCAAGTTCTTCCTGGGCCTGATGCTGCTGCTGGCCACCATCGTCAACCTGATCGTCAAGCGCCGCGCGGAACTGAAGTAAAGGGGCCTCCGAGACCATGAATGCCAAAGAGATCGACCAGCAAACCCTGCTGCAGAACGAAACGGACCCGCTGACCCATACCCCGGTGCACTTGCTTGCGCTGGACAAGGTCGGCAAGAACTACGGCAACATCGTCGCGCTGAGCGACGTGACCATGGCCGTGGACAACGGCCGCGTCACCTGCGTCCTGGGCGACAACGGCGCCGGGAAGTCCACGCTCATCAAGATCATCGCCGGCCTGCACCAGCACGATCACGGCGTCCTGAAGGTGATGGGGGAGGAACGGAAGTTTACCTCGCCCCGTGACGCGCTCGACGTCGGCATCGCCACCGTGTACCAGGACCTCGCCGTCGTGCCGCTGATGCCGATTTGGCGGAACTTCTTCCTCGGCTCCGAGCTGACCAGCGGTTTTGGGCCGTTCAAGAGCCTGGACGTGCAGAAGATGAAGGACATCACCAAGCACGAACTCGCCGAGATGGGCATCGACCTCCGCGACGTGGAGCAGCCCATCGGCCAGCTCTCCGGCGGTGAACGCCAGTGTGTCGCGATCGCCCGTGCCGTGTACTTCGGCGCGAAGGTCCTGATCCTTGACGAACCGACCGCGGCCCTGGGCGTGAAGCAGTCCGGCGTGGTGCTCCGCTACATCCTGCAGGCCCGCGACCGCGGCCTGGGCGTCATCTTCATCACCCACAACCCGCACCACGCCTTCCCCGTCGGCGACCGGTTCCTGCTGCTCAAGCGCGGCAAGTCGATCGGCTATTACGACAAGAAGGACATCACGCTCGACGAGCTCACCGCCCAGATGGCCGGCGGCGCGGAACTGGCCGAACTCGCCCACGAACTCGAACAGCTCGGCGGCCATGGCGACGTGGTCAAGGAAGTCAAGAGCGAAGTGGCCGACGTGGCACAGACCACCGGGAAGGCCTACAGCTGACCAGCTGACCCAACGCCACGAGCAGGGCCCGCCCACCCGGGCCGGCCCTGCTCAGCCATGCAATGGCACCCGGAACCTGCCGGGCAGAAGCATCTTCGAACCAACGGAAAGGACAAGCCCCTTGGCCTACATCACTCAAAACTCCGCCGGAATCCCGGCGCCTGTGCGGATCGGACTCATCGGCTCAGGCTGGATGGGGGCATTCCACGCAGAGAGCATCGCCCGCCGCGTTCCGGGCGCAGTCCTGGCGGCAATCGCAGACCCCAATGTTGAATCCGCGGAAGCGCTGGCCCGCTCCCTGGGCACCGCCAAGGTCACTCCCAACGCCGAGGACATCCTGGCTGACCCCGAGATTGACGCAGTGACCATCGCTAGCCCTGCGCGGTTCCATTCCTCCCTCATCGCGCAGGCGGCCGCCGCCGGAAGGCACGTGTTTTGCGAGAAGCCCGCCGGCCAGGGGCTTGATGAGCTGGACGCCGCCCTCGCCGCGGTGGAAGCATCGGGGGTGCACTTCCAGGTCGGTTTCAACCGCCGCTACGCAGAGGATTTCCTGGCTGCCAAGAAGGACCTGGCCGCCGGCGTGGCCGGAACACCGCAGCTCCTGCGTTCGCTGACCCGGGATCCCGGAAAGGGAAGCATCCCGAACGCGGCGAGGGTCCCGGCGTGGACCATCTTCTTGGAAACCCTTATCCATGATTTCGACACCCTCAACTGGTTCAACGAAGGCGCCGAGCCTGTGGAGGTCTACGCAGTTGCCGATGCCCTTGTAGAGCCCGGGCTGCGGGACCAGGGCTTCCTGGACACGGCCGTTGTGACCATCCGCTATAGCAACGGCGCCATCGCGGTGGCTGAGGCAAACTTCAGCGCACTGTACGGGTACGACATCCGCGGCGAGGTCTTCGGTTCCAAGGGGATGGTGCAGGCCGGCCGCGCCACGGAAACGGCGGCCCGCCGCTTCACGGCAGACGGGATGTCAGCCGACACGCCGCGGCTCAATGTTGAACTGTTCCGGCAGGCCTACACGGATGAACTTGCCGACTTCGCTGCCGCGGTGCGTGCCAAGGGCGACAGCCTGCCGCCGCCGTCGTCCGCCGTCACCCTCACGCCCGGTGCTGCTGACGCGAGGCGGGCGCTGGCGATGGCGCTGGCCTGCATAGAGTCAGTCAAGCAGGGCGCCCCGGCGCCCGTGCCGGCTCTGGCCGTATCAGCCGTCGAATATGCAGGGGAGAAATCGTGAAGGACGTCATTCTGGGTCTGGTCGGAGTAGGCCGGATCGGCATCATGCACGCCAACAACATCGCAGCCCTGAACGAAGTCCTCAAACCGGACGGCATCAACGTCAGGCTCCGGCTCACCGACGTGGCCGAAGACCACGCGCGGACCGTTGCGGCCGGGCTCGGCGCCGAGTTCCTTCCCTCGGTGGAAGCGCTCCTGTCCTCCGGCCTGGACGGCCTGGTCATTGCCACGGGTACGGCCACCCACCCGGAGCTGATCAAGGCAGGCGTGGATGCGGGGATTCCGGTCTTCTGCGAGAAGCCCGTGGCATTGAACGTGGCGGATGCCGTGCCGGTGCTCGACTACATCCGCGACAACAACGGCGTGGTCCAGATCGGCCACCAGCGCCGCTTCGACGCCGGCTACCTGGAAGCGCGCCGCGCCTACCAGGCCGGCGAACTGGGCTGGATCCATTCGCTGCGCGCCGTCACGTGCGACATGGCGCCTCCGCCCGTGGAGTTCCTGGCCAGCTCCGGCGGCCTCTTCCGGGACTGCTCCGTCCACGACTTCGACATCCTCCGCTGGCTGACCGGCCGCGAAATCGTCGAGGTATATGCCAGGGGCTCCAACAACGGCGACCCCGCCATCGGGGAGGTGGGGGACGTGGACACCGCCCTCGCGCTGGTGACGTTCGACGACGGCACGGTGGGGACCGTCTCTGCCACCCGGTACAACGGGGCGGGCCACGACGTCCGCCTCGAAATCCAGGGTTCGCGCCGTTCGCTGATGGTGGGGCTGGACGACAAGACAGCGATGGCATCGGCCGAACCCGGCGTCGGTTTCCCCGCGGGCGAGCCGCACAAGACCTTCGCCGAACGCTTCGACCAGGCCTACCGCTCCGAGATGGAAGCCTTTGTGGAGCTGATCCTGTGCCGCAGGGAGAACCCGTGCACCCCGGAAGACGCCGTCGCGGCTTCCCGTGTGGCCGATGCCGCCCAGGAGTCTCTGGCAACGGGCGTCCCGGTCCGCGTGGCCCAGAAAGTGGCCAGCTGAGCCGGCCTGCCACCGCGGCGGAAAGACCTAGCCAAACAACTGATGCCCCCCACCGCGTGCGGTGAGGGGCATCAGTTGTCTTGCCGGAACCTAGGCGCCGAAGGGAAGCCGCGGGTCCACGTCCTGGCCTTCCCAGGTCTGGCGGATCCAGCCGTGGTGGGGGTCATCGCTGATGAGCCATTCGCGGACGGGGCCGGGGCCGGCCATCACGTTCAGGTAGTACAGGTCGTAGCCCGGGGCAGCCATTGCGGGTCCGTGCCAGCCGTACGGAACCAGGACGACGTCGCCCGTGCGGACCTCCGCCGAGACGTCGATGGGCCGCTCGTCGGAGGCGTACACGCGCTGGTAACCGATGGCGTCGCCCTGCTCGCCGGAGCCCGCGGCCGGGCCGTTCGGCGCCACACGGGTCTCGAAGTAGTAAATTTCCTCGAGGTTGGTTTCGCCGTCCTTTTCCTCGTCGTGCTTGTGCGGGGGATAGGAGGACCAGTTCCCGGCCGGAGTGAGGACTTCGCAGACGATGAAGCGGTCCGCTTCGAGCGCGGCCGGGGTGCCGAAGTTGTGGACCTGCCGGGAACAGTTGCCGGCACCCCGCAGCTCCACCGGGGTCTCGGCTGCCGTGACGAGGCGGGTGGGGTAGGAGGTCTTCGCCGGGGCCGTCGCTACGGCAACCCTGCCGCCGGCCTCCGAACTGATGGTGACGGCCTTGTCCGTGCCGGTGTACAGGACGTCGCTGGGTCCGTGGAAGACGCTGTCCCTGCCGGCCAGCCGATAGTCATGGCCGTCGACGGTGGCGGTGAAGGATCCGCTGAGCGGAACCACGATGCGCTCCTCGCCTGCGGCTGGGAGTTCGACGGCGGCACCCGCGGCGAGCGTCGCCACCTTGAGCCCGGTGTGCGCCCAGCCGTCAACTTCCAGGGCGGAGTCGGAGGTTCCAAGGGAGACGTCCCACTTACCGTCGGCAGCGGAACCCAGCGGATATACCCAGTTGGCCATAGATTCTGTTCTTTCGTTTAAGTGCTTGCTGCCGCAGCGGTTAGCGCTGGCGCCTAACGCTGGACAAGGGTCATTTCAAAGCTGTAGGAGTCACCGCGGTAGACGTGGTGGCCGGTTTCCACCATGCGTCCCGTGTCGTCGACTGCGGTGCGTTCCATGGTCACCAAAGCCAAACCCGGCTCGGTGTCCAGCAGCGGCGCCTGGTAGTCGTTCGCCACCATGGCGCCGATGCGCTGTGAGGCCAGGCGGAAGTTGACGCCGCCGTTGCGCAGAATTGCGTACAGGCCCTGGCCGGCGAGCTGGGCTTCGTCGATCGTGGTGATGTCGTCGCGGACCCAGTTTTCCATCAGGGCCAGCGGTTTGCCGCCCACTTTGCGCAACCGGGTGAAGTGGTAGACCTTCGCGCCGGCCGGGAGCTGCAGGGCTTCGCGAGTGGCGGGGTCGGCCTCGATGTGGGAGAAGCTGAGCACCTCGGTGGTGGGCTTGCTCCCGTTATTGGTGAGGTCGTCGTAAAGGCTCGAGAGTTCCAGTGGCCGCCGGACCTGGCTGGAAACGACCTGTGTTCCCACCCCGCGCTTGCGCACCAGGAGCCCGGAACGCACCAGCTCGTCCATGGCCTTGCGCATGGTGGGCCGGGACAGGTTGAGCTGGGCGGCAAGGTCGATCTCGTTGTCCAGCCGGCTGCCCGGCGGCAGGAGTCCGGTGTGGATGGCGGACTCGATGCCCTGGACCACCTGATGGTAGAGGGGCACCGGCGAAGAGCGGTCGATGCTGAGATTAAGTTGATTCGCCACTGAGCGCTCCCTTGTGCTCCGCGGCCTCCGAGGGTGCCCGGGTGCCGCGTATGTCAGCCTATGTTCTCTTGATAGGACATACTGCCGTTTTGACGATAATAGCAGGCCTCCACGAATGCCCGGAAGGGGGCAACGCGTTCCTGGGCCGGGAGTTCCAGGACTTCCGGGTGCCACTGAACGGATGCCACCCAGCGGGCAGGATCCTCCAACGCTTCCACGGTGCCGTCGCCGGCGACCGCTGTCACGATCAGTCCGTCGGCCACCCGCGCCACGGCCTGGTGGTGGCCGGAAGCGATCCTGACCGTCAGGCCTTGCGCCGTGCCCCGCGATGCGTAGAGGCGTCCCACTTTGGACCCGGGAATAATGTCAACGTCGTGCCAGGCCCACGCTCCCGCGGCCCCGCCTTCACCGCCGCCCATCGCCGCACCACCCGCCGCCGGTTCGTGGTGCGTCACGGGGCCGTCCGCCATGTCCTGCACCAGGGTGCCGCCGTAGAGGACGTTGAGGAGCTGGTGTCCGCGGCAGATCCCGAGCAGCGGCAGGCCCGCTTCGATGGTTCCCCGCGCCACCGCCACATCCAGTGCGTCCTGCTCGACGTTGACGTCATAGCACTCGGCGCCCGGCTCTTCCCCGTAAAGCCGGGGGTCCAGGTCTCCGCCGCCGGGGAGTACGACGCCGTCCAGCCCCTTGAGCGTTTCGGCCAGCCCGCCGCCGTCGGAACCGCCGTCGGAATCCGGGGTGAGGAGCACCGGCTCCCCGCCTCCGTCGCGGACCAGGTCCACGATGTAATCGAACAGCTCATTGGCCTCCCCGACCCGCGGGTCGGCGTCCCGGGAGCTGCTGAGGCGGACCGGGATTCCGATCCGGGGG